>DATHQS010000228.1:0-10794 GCA_035482455.1 Candidatus Acidiferrales bacterium
TCTTGCTGGCGCTGCGTTATCTGCGGCCCAAACGGACGTTTGTTTCCATCATCACCCTCATCTCCATCGTTGGCGTGGCGCTGGGCGTGGCGGTGCTCATCATCGTCATCAGCGTGATGAGCGGGTTCGACCAGGATCTGCGCGGGAAAATACTCGGGTACAAGTCGCACCTGACCATCACCCAGTGGGACCCGATGAACCAGACGACGTCGCCCATGAAAAATTATGCGGCCGTGGCGGAAACGATCGCCAAAAATCAAAGCGTCCGCGGCGTCGCGCCCTTCGTCATGGGGCCGGTGCTGGTGGAGACGCAGGGTGATACCAACCGGGCCGGCTTGCAGGACACGCCGATCCTGCGCGGGGTGGATGTGGCCAACGAAAGCAAGGTGAGCGAGTTGCCGCGCCGGGTGATTTTTGGTGATTTTGATTTGAGCGGGCACGGCATGGTGGTCGGGTCGGATTTTGCGCGAAACATGAACCTGCGCCTCGGCGATCATCTGGCGATCTATTCTGTGCACGAGCTCAAAAAGATGAAGGCGGCCTATGACCGCAACGAGCACGAGGCCATCGCGCCCTCGGATTTTGAGGTGAAGGGCATCTTCAGCATGGGGTATTACGAGTTTGACGCGCACGTCATCATCACCTCGCTGGCGAATGCGCAGGACCTTTACGACCTGAACGATGACGTTCACGGCGCGCTGGTGATGCTCAATGATCCGTATCAGGCACCGCTGGTGAAGGCGGAGTTGGAAAAATCCTTGGGCGATAATTATTATATCGAGACATGGATGGAGCAAAGCTCGGACCTGCTGGGCGCGATCGAGGTGGAGAAAAATGTGATGTTCTATCTTCTGTTCTTCATCGTGCTGGTCGCGGCCCTGTGCATTTTGAGCGCGCAGATCACCTTCGTCATCCAGAAGACGCGCGAGATCGGGATGCTGAAGGCGCTGGGGGCGACGAAGCTCCAGATCTCCGGCATTTTTCTGTTTCAGAGCGCCATCATCGGCGTCATCGGGGTGACGTCGGGCTTCGGGCTGGGGATGCTGGCGGTCATTTATCGCAACGGCTTCCTGCATTTTCTGCGGCGCTCGACCGGCATGGAGATTTTCCCCGCGAAAATCTATGGCTTCAACAACCTGCCCGCGCTCATCATGCCGAGCGACGTGATTATCATTTGCCTCAGTTCATTTGTCATTTGCATCCTTGGCGGCCTGCTGCCTGCGTGGCGCGCCGGCCGGTTGAAACCCGTGGAGGCGCTGCGTTATGAATAAAACGGGAAACATTCGACCTTCAACCTTCAACACCCAACGTTCAATCCGTTCGTGTGGCCAAAATCCTTGGAAGTTCAGCGTTGAATGTTGGGCATTGAATGTTTTGGTTTGCAAAACCGGAGGCAGGCCATGAGCGAGCCGTTGCTATCCGCCCACGGGCTCACCAAAACCTACGTCATGGGCAGCCGTTCGCTGGAGGTTTTGAAGGGTGTGGACGTGGAGATCAACCGCGGTGATTTTGTGGCCCTGCGCGGCGCGTCCGGCACCGGCAAAAGCACGCTGCTCCATCTTATCGGCGGGCTGGACACGCCGAACGCCGGGGAGATCGTTTTTCACGGTCAAAAGCTTTCCGAATTTTCCGAGGGCAGACTGACGCATTTCCGCAACCGCAGCGTGGGTTTTGTCTTTCAGGCCTATCATCTGCTGCCGGAACTGACCGCGCTGGAAAATGTGTGCCTGACCGCGCGCATCGCGCGTATCCCCGCTGGTGATGCGGAGAAGCGGGCGCGGGAACTGCTGGGCCGCGTGGGCCTGGCCGGGCGCACCGAGCACAAGCCGGCGGAACTTTCCGGCGGCGAGCAGCAACGTGTGGCCATCGCCCGCGCGCTCATCAACGAGCCGGAACTGTTGCTGGCCGACGAGCCGACGGGCAATCTCGATTCCAAGACCGGCGGGGAGATCATGGACCTGCTCAAAGGCTTGCGCACGGAAAAGAACATGACCCTCATCATCGCCACGCACGATGAGAAGGTTGCGGCGCACGCCGAACGGGTGATCCAATTGGTGGATGGGCTGGTTTCAAATTCTTCCAGTACGCCCATATGACCACGGATGGGGAGGAAAACATGAGCCGCGACTACTGGGAACAGCGTTACCAAACCAAGGACATGCCCTGGGAAAAGGGGGCGCCATCGCCCGGCTTGGTGGATTTCCTCGCGGCGAATCCCGGACTGAAACGCGGAACCGTCTGTGTGCCCGGCTGCGGCACCGGGCATGATGCCCGCGAATTTGCCAAAGCCGGTTTTGAAACATTCGGATTTGACCTCGCTCCGAGCGCCATCCGCCTCGCCTCCGAAACGACTGCCGCCGCCGGGCTCAAGGCGGGCTTCCAACTGGCTGATTTCCTGAAGGATGAACCGCCGCAGAAATTTGACTGGCTGTTTGAACACACGTTGTACTGTGCCATCCAACCTGATGAGCGCGATGAATATGCCCGTGCCGCCGTGCGGTGGTTAAAGCCGGGTGGAACTTATCTGGCGGTGAACTATCTTATACCTGATACCGATGGTCCGCCGTTCGGCACCACGCGGGACGAGGTCTGGCGGCGGTTCTCGCCGCATTTCGAGCTGTTGTCCGAATGGGTGCCGCGTTCATATCCGAACCGTACCAATCTGGAACGCATGTTCTGGTGGCGGCGAAACGCGTAAGCGGCGGAGCCACCACCGGACGGTGGGAAAGCGGTTTGAAGATTAACCCCAGGATGCTAGGATTTTGCCATGCTTGATGATCGAGACTACATGCGCCAGCCGGAATATCGCGACCCGATGTTCTCCGGCTTCCGCTGGTCTTGGACCATGGTGTTAATCGCGGTCAATCTGGCGGTCTTTGTTCTGATGGAAATCAACAAGGCCTACAACCCTGATGGTTTCTTAAAGATTTTCCAGACTTGTGCATTGAGCAACGATGGGGTGTTGCACGGATATGTCTGGCAGTATCTGACGTTTCAATTTTTACATGCGGGAGGCGGCCATTTTGCCGGGAACATGATCAGTTTGTTTTTTCTGGGACGTCTGGTTGAAGACCGCATCGGTGGGAAAAGGATGCTGTTGATGTATTTGGCCAGCGGTGCGGCCGGCGGGGTGTTGCAAACCGTGCTCGGGTTTGTTTTTCCAAGCGTGTTCGGCGGCCCGGTGGTTGGGGCTTCCGCAGGCGTCTGCGGCTTGCTGGCGGCATTCGCCGCCATGGAGCCCGACGGACAAGTGCTTCTTTTTTACATGATCCCGGTCAGGGTCAAGTATCTGGCCTTCGCTGCCGCGGTTGTCGCCTTGTTTTACACCGTAGTCCCGGCTGCACCTGGCTATGCGCACGCAGCCCACCTTGGCGGCATGCTGATGAGTTGGCTGTTCATCCGAAGGATATTCCCGGCTGACTGGTCGAAGCTCACGGGAACGCTGCGCCGGGCGGAAAAAAAACAGCCGCGCCGTCCCCAAGCGGAACCGCTGGAGCCGAAGAGCGACACCGATTTTTTGCAGAACCAGGTGGATGCCATCCTCGACAAGATTTCCGCGCATGGCATCCAGAGCCTGACGACGCGCGAACGTGAAATCCTTGAATCCGCGCGCAAGAAGATGACCAAATCATGAGTGAAGCCCGCCGGTCTCGCGCCATCGGGATGCTCATTCTGGCCACGCCCTGCTGGGCGCTGAGTTTTCCCGTCATGAAAGCGCTCGCGCTGGAGCAGCACCGGCTGCTGCCGGATGCGGGGAGCTGGTTTTTCACGTCGCTCGGCGTGATGATCCGCTTTGGCGTGGCGGGCCTCCTGTTGCTGCCGTTGTTGCTGCGCGGACGGGAAAAGATTTCTTGGCGGGAACTGGAGCAGGGGATCGCCCTCGCCGTCTTTGGCGGGGCGGGAATCATCTTCCAGATGGACGGGCTGACGTACACGGCGGCATCCACCTCGGCATTTCTGACGCAAGGGTACACCGTGTTCATCCCGCTGTGGGTGGTGCTGACGACCCGCCGGCGGCCTTCGCTCAAGATTGTCGTCTGCGTGGCGCTGGTGCTGACGGGCGCGGCGGTGCTGGCGGACCTGGATTTTCGGGCGCTGAAACTCGGGCGCGGGGAGTTGGAGACCATCATCGCCTCGCTGCTGTTCACGGGGCAGATACTGATGCTGGAACAACCGCGCTATGCCGCGAGCCGTCCGCTCCAATTTTCCATCGCCATGTTTCTGGCCATGGCGTTGTTCAGCCTGCCGCTGGTCTGGGCGACCGCGCCGTCGGCTGCCGCTTGTGTCCACGCCTATGCTTCGCCGTCGGCATGCGGTTTCATGGCTGTGCTCATTACGATCTGCACGCTCGCTGGCTATATGCTCATGAACCACTGGCAGCGGCGCGTGACGGCGACCGAGGCCGGGCTGATCTATTGCATCGAACCGGTATGTGCAAGCGTGCTGGCGCTGTTCCTGCCCGCGTGGTTTTCGTTGTGGGCGGGCATCAATTACCCGAATGAGCATCTGACATCCAAGCTGCTCATCGGTGGCGCGCTGGTGACAGCAGCAAATGTGCTGTTGCAGTCACGGTGGTTGGACAAACGGACACCAACGGTGGCGGTTGAAACTTAATTTTTGAATTTCCGCGGGCCGTCCTGCTGCAATCATTCTTTTTTTGAGAAGAGCCACAGAAGAGCCTGTTCCAGTTCCGCCCGCCAATATTTTAGGTCGTGGCCCCCGTGATATTCATGATAATGGACTGTGGCGCCGAGAGATTTTAAAACTTGGCGGGCGTTATTTACCCCTTCGATCTGCGAAACTTCTGGAGGTTCATCGACCTCGGTTTCCTGGTCGCCAACGCTCAGCCAGAAACGGCTTTTTAAGGGCGCGTGTCGTGCGGCCATTTTGATAAAGTGCTGGTCGTGCCACCAAAATGAGCCGGACTGGGACAGGCAATAACGGAAATGCTGGGGGTATTGCAGGGCCAACCAGGCAGAGGCCAGGCCGCTGAGGCTCAATCCGCCAATCAGATGATGGCCGGGGCGAAGGCCGGGGATTTGTTGTTGCAGCCACGGAATCATGGTTTCACCGATAAAGCGGCCAAACTGGTCGTTACAAGTATAGTCCTGCCCGCGGGCCTTCATATTGAGGTGATCAATAAAAGCGAATGTCACGGGCGGCAGCGTACCGCGGCTGAGCAGTTCGTCCAGAACCGGGGCGACCTTCATTTTTTGCAAATAAAGTTCGCCATCGAGAAAGAGGCAGAGTTGTTGAGGCCCGTCAACAGGGCCGCGCAGGAGCCGGATCGGCCGGGAATAACTCCTGCCGGCATCCGGGATGATGTGCTCTTCGAGTTGAATGCGGCGCTTTGGCTTGGCCATTTGCAGTAAATTAACCTCAAACAGACCGGGATGAAACATGGATGGCAAAGAAAAGATGACGCAAGCAGTCATCCGCAACCGGCGTAGGCGCACTTCCGCCTTTTTTATTTCCCGCTTTTCATCTTTAATTAGGCAATGATTACGCGTTACTCGCGCCCCGAAATGCGGGCCATTTGGACCGACGAAAATAAACTCAAGATCTGGCTGCAGATTGAACTGCTGGCGAGCGAAGCCCTCGTGAAGGAAGGCATCGTGCCGGCCAGGGATTTTGCGAAGATCAAGGCCGGTTGCGACCAGTGGTTCGCCGATCTCCCCGGCCTCGTTGCCCGGCAGCGGGAACTGGAAAAAGTCCTCAACCACGACGTCATCGGGTTCACCACGGCCGTCGCCGAGGCCATCAACGACAACGCGAGCCGCTGGTTTCATTTCGGGCTGACGAGCAGCGACGTGGGCGACACCTGCTACGCGGTGCAGATGCAGCAGAGCGCGGACATCCTGATCGCGGACGTGAAGGCGGTGTTGCCGGTTATTGCCCGGCGCGCGAAGGAACATAAGTTCTCGCCCTGCATGGGCCGCAGCCACGGCATCCACGGCGAGCCCACGACCTTTGGTTTGAAGCTGGCGTTGATGCATGATGAATTCACCCGCGCCCTGCGCCGGTTGGAGGCCGTCCGCGAAGTGGTATCAGTCGGAAAAATTTCCGGTGCAGTGGGAACAAGTGCTCACTTGTCGCCGCGCGTGGAGGCGTATGTCTGCAAAAAGTTGGGTGTCCAACCGGCACCCATCGCGACGCAGGTCGTGCAGCGCGACATCCACGCGGAATTTCAACTGGCGATGGCGCTGGTCGGCGCGAGCATCGAGCGTTGGGCGGTGGAGTTCCGCCATTTGCAACGCACGGAAGTCCTCGAAGCCGAGGAGCCGTTTACCAAGGGACAGAAAGGCAGCAGCGCCATGCCGCACAAGCGCAACCCCATCACGTGGGAACGCCTCACCGGCCTCGCCCGCGTGCTGCGTGGCAATGCTATGGCTTCACTCGAAAATGTCGCGCTCTGGCATGAACGCGACATCAGCCACAGCAGCGTGGAACGCATCATTTTTCCCGATTCGTGTACGTTGCTCGATTACATGTTCGGCCTGCTGACGCGGCTGATGGATGGCATCGTCGTGTATCCGGCGAACATGAAGAAGAACCTCGGGCTTTCACTGGGCATGTGGAACAGCCAGACCGTGCTGCTCGCGCTTATCAAGAAAGGGCTCACCCGTGAAGCCGCCTACAAGCTCTGCCAGGACGCCGCCATGAAGACCTGGGAGGTCAAGCACGCCGGGCGCGATGATGCCGACTTCGTTGAGCAGCTTAAAGCCGATCCGGAGGTCGCCAAGCACTTCAAAAAGGGTGAACTCGAGGCGCTATGCTCGCTCGACTTCCACTTTAAGGAAGTCAACAACCGGTTTAAGAAGCTGGGGCTTTAGACGGAGTGTGCCTGATTGGCTGCAAGCGGCCGTGAAGCCGGTAAAATGCTTGCAGGCATAATGGGCAACTTCATCTTTCATTAAGGAAACCCAAGGTATGGTGTTATCGTCTTTTTGAGTGATGACAGGACGATTCAAGTTGCCGATCTGGGTGCTGCCGCTGGCCATCGCCGGCTTGGTGGCCGTGCTGGGCTGGTGGGGCAACGGGCGGTTGCGTGAAACGATCGAGGGCCAGTTGAGGGCGCAACTGACGGCCACGCTCAACGCCAATGTCACGGCGCTGGGCATCTGGACGACGAACCAGACGCGGCTGGCCACTTCACTGGCGGAAGACCCGGCCGTGCGGACGCTGGCCAATAAAATCTTCCAGGCACCGCCTCTGCCACCGCCATCCCGCCGGGAATTTCGCCAGCCGGTGCCGCCGGAACTGGAGCAGTTCGTCACGGACTTCCGGCCGCGGCTGGCGCATCTGGGCTACGAGACCGCGCAGTTGGTGAATACCAACTTCATGGTGGTGGCCAATTCCATGCGGACCCAGCCGTTTGGCAACGTCGAACTCTCGGATGCGCACACCAACAAGTTTGCCGAACTCTTCGCCTCCGGGGAACCGGTGATCATCACGCCGTTCAAACCCGAATTGCTCATGCAGCGCCGGGTCGCCCGCAATTTTCAAGGGTTGCTGCGGACCAACGATCTCCGGCGGCTGAACCGTCCGCCGCCGCAAAATGCGGGACGGCCCCGGCGCGGGGATGTGACCCTGATGCAGGTGGCGGCGCCGGTCTGGGACGATGACCGGACGGTGGTGGGCGCGCTGGCGTTGATCATCAACCCGGACAAGGAATTTTCCCGCATCCTGTCCGTGGCACGTTCCGGGGATTCCGGCGAGACCTATGCCTTTGACCAGACGGGGTTGCTGATTTCGCACAGCCGGTTCGACACCCAGTTGAAACAGCTCGGCCTGCTGGAGGCGACGAACGCCAGTTCCGCGCTGAACCTGCGCTTGCATGATCCCGGCGGCGATCTCACGCAAGGTTTTCAACCGACGAACAGCGAGGGGGCGGCGCGGCCGTTGACGCGGCTGGTAGCCAGCGCGGTGGATGGCGAGGACACGGTGGATGTGGTGCCGGCGCGGGATTATCGCGGCGTACCGGTGGTGGGCGCCTCCTGCTGGCTGCCGCAATTCGGCTTTGGCGTGGCGACGCAGATCGATGCGGGTGAGGCGTACCGGCCGTTGCATGTGCTGCAGATGGTTTTCGTGGTGCTGGTGTTGATTTTGCTGCTTTTTGCCACGGGGATGTTTGTGCTGTCCAATATCACGTGGAGCCGCCGCCTGAGCGAAGCCGAACTCAAGCTGAAGCAACTTGGCCAGTATACGTTGGAGGAAAAGATCGGCGCCGGCGGCATGGGGGTGGTCTATCGCGCACGGCATGCGCTCATGCGCCGCGATACCGCCGTGAAACTGCTGCTGCCCGACCGGGCCGATCCCGCCGCGATCGCGCGTTTCGAGCGTGAGGTGTGTCTGACTTGCCAGTTGACGCATCCCAACACCATCCAGGTGTACGACTACGGTCACACGCCGGATGGCATCTTTTATTATGCGATGGAATATCTGCGGGGACTGAACCTGCACGATCTCGTGGCGCGCTACGGGCCGCAACCGGAGGGCCGCGTCATCCACATCCTCGCGCAGGTCTGTGATTCTCTGGCCGAGGCGCATGGAGTCGGGCTCATCCATCGCGACATCAAGCCGGCGAACATTTTTCTGTGCCGTCGCGGCGGCGTGGCGGACTGCGTAAAGGTCCTCGATTTCGGGCTGGTACGCGAGTATCGCGGGAACGATGGCAACGGCGGCAACCCGGCGGGCGACAATGTCATCGAAGGCACGCCGTGGTTCACGCCGCCGGAAGCCATCCACGGGAACGTGAAGATCGACCCGCGCAGCGACCTCTATTCCTTGGGCGCTCTCGGTTATTATCTGCTGACCGGCAAATACATTTTTGACGCGGAAACCGTGGCCGAGATCCACGAGAAACAACTGCGCGCATCGCCGATACCGCCGAGCCAGCGTACGACGAAACCTATCAGTGCGGAAATGGAAGCGCTCTTGTTGAGCTGCCTCGCCAAGGAACCCGCCGCCCGGCCGCAAACGGCGGATGAATTGCGCACGCGCCTGCTGGCGTGCCCCGCCGCAAGTGAGTGGCCCGTCGCGGCGCGGATTGACTGGTGGGAAGTATATGAAAAATTGCCCATCGGCATCCCGTTGGAAAACGGGGCGGACACCTCGACGCCGATGGTGACCGTGCGGGTGGATCTGGCAACCCGGATGGAGTAGTTCCGTTTTTGGTGTATGTTCATCCATGCGTTACTTGGT
Source organism: Candidatus Acidiferrales bacterium (assembly GCA_035482455.1). GTDB lineage: Bacteria > Verrucomicrobiota > Verrucomicrobiia > Limisphaerales > UBA11358 > UBA11358. The sequence goes on from DATHQS010000228.1 coordinate 9,205, forward strand.
CAAAGCCCGTGTCAAAGCCGGACAGGAAAACTCGTTGTTGGAGGCCGTGACGGACGGTTTGCTGGGACATGGCTCCATCGCCGACGATGAATATGTCCACGATCTGCAACAAGCGCGGGTGGGTGACGATGGTGTTGCGCACTGGGTGGAGACCTGCTTCTGCGCCACACCGCTGGCGGAGGAACGGCCTTATTGGGAGAAATACTTCGAACTGCTAAGCGTCAAAGACGCCCACAATCGCCGCAATTGCCGTCACGAAAACGGCACGGAACCTTGGGCCTGTTGTGATTGTGATTGCACCCGAAAATTGGAAGAACGGTTGGAACAGCAGGGCAAGCCATTCTTAAAAACGTTGGACCAAGGCAAATAAAAAGCCCGGCGTTTTCGCGCCGGGCTTTTGCTTTTAAAGATTCAATCCTACCGGCGGGACATGAAGAGGCGCAGGACGTACCAGAGCATCAGGGCAACATCGGCAAACAGTTCCAGCGAGGCCGCGACGTAGCGGTCGGAGGGATAGTTGCGCAGGATGTTGTCGGTGTCGTACAGAATGGCGGCGCCGGCCAGCGCGACCATGGCGACGGAGAAATAGGTGCCGAGCTGGAAACCGAAGCTGACGCCGCCAATGATTAGCACCACGGCGACGATGCCGCCCCACATGACGATGCCGCGCAGGAACGAGAAATCTTTGCGGGTGATGAATACCACGGCGGTCAGGCCGACGAAGCCCATCAAGGTGACCAGGGCGGCTGAAGCGATGGCACCTGGAGCGAAATGGTTCGCGAGATAGAGCATGGGCACGAAGATGAGGGACTGGCCCACCACATACCCGGCGAGCGCGGCATATTGCGTGGCCATGGAGGTGGCGCGCTGCGCCGCTCCCCGGGCAAGCCAGGACACGACCAGAAAGGCGCCGAGGATGAGCAGCCAGTTGGTGCTGAGCATGAATTCAGCGATGGGATCCGCGAGCCCGGTCTTGAACAGCACAACCTCAATCAGCGTGAAGGCGACGATGGCGCCGAGCAGGTGGTTGTACGTGCGGCCGATGAACTGGCCGCGTGAGTTTTCATCCAGTTCGATGACCGGTGTATTCGGGTAGTAGTTTTCGTTGTCCATATCCTGACCTTAAGCATACCCGGCCAATCTGGTGTGTCAATCAGGCAGCGATTACAATCTGGCACGATTTTTATAGTCGGAGAATTGTGGGCTCGTTAAGCTGTAGCGGTCATGTATTCACCCGCACCAACACGTTACGATAATAAGAGTTTTTACCGTCATTGCGGTAAATCCGGCCTCAAGCTGCCGCTGATTTCGCTCGGTCTGTGGCACAATTTCGGCGCGAAGGATTCCTACGAGAACGCGCGCGCGATTGCGCTGCGGGCGTTTGACCTGGGCATCACCTGTTTTGACCTGGCGAACAATTACGGTCCGCCGGACGGGGCGGCGGAGGATACGTTTGGCCGCATCCTGCGCGAGAGCATCGGCCAATGGCGCGATGAGATGGTGATCACGACGAAGGCGGGCTATTACATGTGGCCGGGGCCGTATGGGGAATGGGGTTCGCGGAAATATCTGCTGTCGTCGCTGGACCAG
>DATHQS010000229.1:0-19488 GCA_035482455.1 Candidatus Acidiferrales bacterium
TCCACAGGTGTTGTCGGACGGCGGCGGCAGTTTGACCAAGCTGGGCGCAGGACAATTGACTTTATCCAAGGTGAACACTTTCATGGGGACTACAATTATTGGTGCCGGCACGCTGGCGCTGGCCGGGACCGGCAGTATCGCGAACAGCACACAAATCATCGTCTCCAACTCGGCGACGTTGGACGCCTCTGGACGCAACGACCAGACGTTGACCGTGAACAATGGCGTGACGTTGCGCGGCGGTGGTACGGTTTCAGGCAAACTAAATGCCCTGGGCGGATCGGTCATCAGCCCGGGTGATGGGATTGGAACACTGATGGTGCAAAGCAACGTCACGCTGGCGGGAAACATTGTATTGGAATTGAACCGTGCGAATGCACAGGCGAGCGATGAGCTGGCTGTGACCAGTGGAACGATCACCGGCGGTGGCACCTTGACGGTGAACAACCTGGGTCCGGCGTTGCAGGCCGGTGATACGTTTGTGTTGTTCAATCAAGCGGTCGCCGGGTTTGCGACAGTGAACCTGCCGGCATTGGGAGCCGGGCAGGCATGGATGAACAATGTGGCCATGGACGGAAGCATCCGGGTGGTGTCAACGGGGGCGGCTAGCCTCGGACTGGCGCAGTTCAATGCCGGCCAGTTGACGCTGTCGTGGCCGGCGGACCATCTGGGCTGGCGGTTGCAAGTGCAGACGAATGACGTATTGACGGGCTTGAGCACGAACTGGTGGGATGTTCCGAATACTGCAGCGACCAATCAAGTGGTGTTGCCGATGTCGCCGGCGAATGGCAGCGTGTTTTTCCGGTTGATTTACCCATGACACGCATGAGCCGACATGCCAAACCGCTGGCGCTTTCCCGGCGCGCGTTCCTGAGCACCACCTCGCTGGCGGTGACGGCGTTGTTGGCGGGGCGTGGTTTTGCGGCCGGTACGGCTGGCCGGCGCAAGGTGGATATGTGCATCTACGGTGGCACCTCCGGCGGCGTCATCGCAGCGGCCGCGCTGGCGCGGTTGGGCCGTTCGGTGGTGCTCATTGAGCCGACGCGGCACATGGGCGGCATGACTTCCGGCGGTCTGGGTTGGATCGATTTTGGGCGTGCCTCGACCATTGGGGGGCTGACGAAGCAGTATTTTGACGACATCCGTGCGCACTACGCCGCTGAGAAAATTTCCACCAACGGCTGGAGCGTGGAACCGCATGTCGCCGAGGCTTTGTTTGAGAGGCTGATTGCTGAACATAAGATTGAAGTCATCCGCGAAGCGCGCCTGGCGGGCGTGGAGAAAAACGGCCGTCGCATCCGCAGCCTGACCTTGGACAAGGCGCCGGTGGATCCGCGTGGCGCCCCGTCGCCGGTCCCGCTGGAGAAAAACTTTCTCGTCGTCGAAGCTGCGATGTTCATGGATTGCTCGTATGAGGGCGACCTGTTGGCGGCAGCCGGTGTTCGTTTCCGCACGGACCGGGAAGGCCGGGATGAATTTGGCGAAGCGTATGCCGGGGTCAGCTATTCCGGACTGGCCACCGAGCAGGCCATGGCTGCCAAGGCTGCGGAGATTCCATTAAAAGTGGATCCATATGTGCGTCCGGGCGATGCCGCCAGCGGCCTGCTGCCTTATGTATCCGCATCAAACTTGGCACCGGTTGGCGGCAAGGACGCCGCGGTGCAGGCGTACATTTTTCGACTGTGTCTGACCAAGAATGACCCGCTGCCGATCGCGCCGCCAGCGGATTACCATCCACAAAACTATGAGCTGGTACGCCGGTATCTCACCGCGTTGGATGCCGTGCACGAACCGTTGTTGCCAGGCGATCTCTATTTCAATGACGGCCACAAGCTGCCGTATCCGCATCCGCGCCTGCTGAAGATCACCCGGCTGATGCACGGCAAGACGGATGTGAACAGCGGCTCGTGCGGTCTCTCCCTGGATTTTGTGAATGGCGGGGCGGAGCGTTACGCGAACGGCACCTGGGCGGAGCGCGCGAAGATCTGGCACGCACACGAAGACTATCAGCGCGGATATTTATATTATTTGCGCATGGAGGAACGCCTGCCGGAATGGCTGCGCCAGGAAATTTCACCATGGGGTTTGCCGAAAGATGAATTTCGCGACACGGGCGGCTGGCCGACACAGTTGTATATCCGCCAAGCCCGGCGCATGGTGGGCAGTTTCGTCATCGACCAGAATTTTTGCGAACACCCGTCGGCGCGTGAAGATTCCGTCGGCTGCGGCAGTTATTCGCTGGACTCGCACATCTGCCAGCGGCTGGTCAAGGACGGTGCGGTGATCCACGAGGGCGGCTTCTATCACCGGCTCGACCATCCGTATCCCATTCCCTACGCGGCCATCGTCCCGCGTGAGGAGGAATGCGAAAATCTTCTGGTCACTTTTTGCGTCTCGACCACGCATGTCGCGTTTGCCTCGGTGCGGATGGAGCCGCCATTCATGATCTTGAGCGAATCAGCGGCGCTGGCGGCCGACCAGGCGTTGCAGGAAGGGACCAGCGTGCAACGTGTCAGCCAGGCAAAATTGCGCCAGCGGTTGCTGGCGGCGGGACAGGTTTTATGATGGCCACGCGACACCAATTTATCCGCGATGAGGTCAGGCGCCGGCTGGCCGTCGTGGCGGCCATTGGCTGTGCCTGGTTGTGCTTCGCGGTTCCAATTGCGCGAGGTGGTGTGGTGTTGTTGAAGTCCAGTGATGCCCAAGGAACCGACAGCTTCACCGGTGCCACCAATTGGTCGAATGCCGCCATTCCATCGGCGGCGAATGATTATCTGGATAACGGTTTCATCCTGCGTACGCCGGCCGACAGTTCGGCCTACACCTTCGCAGGCGGTTCGCTGACCGTCAGCAACGCGCCGACGACTCCGCCGCTGACGTATAGCAGCGCCATGCTCGCGTACAAAGGTTTCGGCAGCACCATCACCATCGGCACGGTACCGACTAACGGGCTGTTTTTGGACAATGCCTACCTTGCCTCCTTCCAAGGTTCGCAGGCGTGGACGTTCGGCGGCTTCATCACGCTCAAGGCTGGTGGCGGATTGCTCGAGCCGCAAACCGGCACAATGACCATCAGCGCCAAAATCGGCGGCCCCGGTTCGCTGGCGGTGTTCCCCACGGGAAGCGCGTCATTGAGTGAAGGCGGTATGGTGGTGCTCACCGGCAGCAATTCCTACAGCGGTGGCACGGCTGTGAACGGCACATACATCTTGCAGATCGGAAATTTAAACGCCCTCGGCTCGACGACGGGTTCATTGTCCTTGGTGAATGGCAGCGCTCCTACGTTGGACTTGAACGGGAATTCCACTTTCATCGGTAATCTCTCTGGCGTGTCAGGCGCGCAAATTTTCAACTCGGCCACCAATCCGGTACAGTTGGCGGTCGGCGGTGGAAACACCGGTGGCGGCTTGTATCTGGGATTCATCAAAGATGGCAACGGTCCGCTGACATTGAACAAAATTGGTGCCGGTACACTCACCCTCGGCGGAACCAATCTTTATACCGGCGGCACCATCATTTCTGGCGGCACGTTGCAAATGGCAACGGTCTCCGGCAGTTTTTCCGGCGGGGGAACGGTTGTATTGGTGGCTGCAACCAATGCACCGCAGTACGTCTCAAGCTCGAGTGCTCCATTCATGGGAAAATGGGTGGTCGCTGCCGGTTGGCTGGTCGGGACGACGAACGGAGCCTTCGGCACAAATGACATCATTGTTGATCCGCTGCATCCACTTGATGCTTCCGCCAATGGTTTGCCACTCGCCGGCACCGCGATGCTTGAGCCGCGTTATGATCTGAACAGCGCCGGGAAACTCACGCTTACCAACGGCGGTAAAATGTGGCTGCATCAAAACTGCGCGTTTACCGCGGCGCAGATTGAAGGTGCGACGCTGGCACCCGGGACGTATTCGTATGCGATGCTGATAGCCGGCCATCCGGCCAATTTCCAACCGGGCGGGGCGGGGCAAATCACCATCCAGCCTTTTGGATCACTGCCGGGCTATCCGCCGCAGTTGCCGCAATTCGCATTGCAGCCGCAGGCGCAGACAAACTTCGCCGCCGGCAGCGTGCAGTTTTCCGCGTATGCGTTTGGCAATCCGACGCCGGGTTATCGCTGGATGGCAGGCGCGCCGGGTAGCCGTGTCTACACGAACCTGATGGAAGGCGGCCAATTCTCGGGCACCGGCAGCGGCGCATTGGCCATCAATAATCTCACCCTGGCGAACGCGGCGGATTATGTCGTGGTCGCCACCAACACAAGCGGCTCCGTGACGAGTGCCCCGGCGCGATTGACCGTCAACCCGGCTGCGTCCGTTCTATCATATCCGCTGCCGTCGATCTACTCCGCGTCCTCGGTTTATGCGCTGAATGTGAATGGCACGAATGTACCGGTGGTCAGCTACACCGGGGATTACGATTACGCCCAGCTTTCGATGTCGGGCGGTGCGGCAACGTTTGAGGTCACCGCCTTGACCCAGGGCAGCATCACCACCTATGGCATCAGCCCGAAGAAATTGGGGATCGCCGGCAGCACGACGGGAAACCAGCTCACGTTCACGCTCACGGCCGGCCAATATCTCATCGTCCAGATCAATGGCCTTAAACGACTGGTCATCGCCGCCGATGCGGCCGAGACCGATGTCCCGGCGGCCGGCGGCCCGGGAATTTTCAATGTCACCAACGCGCCCTATAACGCCGATAATACCGGGGCGAGCATCGCAACGACGGCGATCCAGAATGCCGTCAATGCCGCGAGCGCTTACGGAACCGGCCATGGCCAGGGTATCGTGTACGTGCCGGCGGGCGTGTATGCGTGCAGCAATGTCCAACTCAAGAGCAACACGGCGCTGTATCTACAAGGCGGCTCGGTGATCCGGTGCACGGGCAATCCCGCCGATTATGTGACTAACCAGACGTTCGGGCCTTTAAGCACGGGCACCTGGTTCGTTTATATCACCAACGGCGTGAACATGAAAATTTATGGCCGGGGCACGGTGGATGCCGACGGCAATGAAATGGTTTATTCAAAAAATTTCGCCGTCAACACGCTCATGCCGCTGAATTGCACAAATTTCACCGCCGACGGCATCACATTCCGGGATTCCGGCGGCTGGGCGATTATCCCCAGCATCGGCGGGCAGATGTCGTTCAACCATTTGAAAATTTTCAACCGGCTTTCCGTGGGCAACTCCGACGGCATTGACGTGAACTGCGCGCATGATATCACGGTCTCCAACTGCATTTCCATCGGATTGGACGATTGTTATTCCACCAAGACTTACACCAATATTCCGTGGGCCGGCCCAAACATGGTCGACAGCAACATCCTGTTCGACGGCTGCATCGCGTGGACGATTTGTTACGGGTTCAAGGTTGGGCAGGGCGTGGAGCAGACGCAGGACGGGATTACCTTTCAAAACGGGGTCGTGTATGACTGTGCCGGCGCGCTGGGCATTGACCATAAATACGGCACGTTCGCGGCACGAAATGTGACCTTTGACACGATTGACGTGGAAAAGGTGAGCAACGTCAATGCGGGCCACGGCTCATGGGGTGTCTTCATCGTTGAAAATGGCCTGGGTGACGGCGGCGGACCGGTGACCAACCTGGTCATCCGCAATATTACCGTGCGCGATGCGGGGACAACCGGGGGATTTCTGCAGGGCATAAATAGTTTTGGTTCCGTGAAGGGCGTCACCTTCGACCACATCTACATGCCCGGGAGCGCTTCGCCCGCGACCACATTGTACGACATGGACATGCGTGATGTTGAATTTGCCAGCAACATCACCATTCTGCCGGTGCAGCAACCGGAACCGTTACTGATCACGAAGCAACCGGTATCCGTGACGCAATATGTCGGCCAAGCCGCGTCATTGAGCGTGGCCGTTTGGGGCAATGTGCCGTTAAGTTACCAATGGCAGGTGCGGTCCAACGGGGCGTATGTGAATCTTGCGGATAACACCCGAATTTTCGGTACGCAGACGGCGTCCCTGGCCATCAGCAATCTGGCTTACACCGACTCCACGAATTATGTGGTGGTGGTTTCTGATTTCACCGGTTCGGTGACCAGCAGCGTTGCAGCATTGACGGTGGGTTCCGGTCTCGGTCCGGCGCAAAACGTGACGATGTCGCTGGTGCAACCGAATCTCTCGCCGGCAGTGGATTGGGACACGGGCAGTTATTGGGATAACGGCCTGTCCGCCACGGCCACGGCCACGGGTTATCCCGGCAGCACGTTTGAGATCCTGCCGGGCGGGGCGATGCGCACGCCAGCCACCGCCGTTACTGCAAATTTTCCGGGCGCGCTGCTGACGCTGGATGGTGATGGCGTGTTTGGCAGCGCGGCAACGGGTAAAATCATCCTGAAAGGGGCTAATCCCGGCACGGTGAATTTCCCCCATCTCTTGATGAGCGGTGGTTCCATCGGCAATGGCATCAATAGCGCGGGGAATGCGGTGATCGGTGGCTGGGTGGACGTGGTGTCCAATGCAATCTTTAGTGCGAGCAACACCGGCAACGGCGGTTCCATCCAGATCGTCGCGCAACTGACCGGCAATGGCAACGTTGAGTATCATGCTTACAACAGTTCCACCTTCCAGCCGACCTGGGCGTGTGACCTGAATGTCTCCGGCGGTAATAACAACTATTCGGGCACCTGGAACGTAGTGCTTGGCACCGCGGTGGGGAGCGGCAGCGGCGCGCTTGGAACGAACACCATCACGGTCAGTGCGAACGGCGCGTTGCAGGCAAATTATTCTATCAACAACCCGCAGGGCGGCCTGATTTTGAACGGACGGCTGAACCTCACTCAAACGCATCGCTTTGGTTCCGTGACCGTGAATGGCACGCCGCTGGCAGTGGGGCAATATTCCTTCGCGCAACTGAACGCGGCGCATCCGGCAAATTTCCCGGCGAACTGGCTGGCCCAGCCCGGAGCCGCGACCACCAATGCCGCCGGCAGCCTGATTGTGGGCTTGCCGCTGACGTTGAACCCGTCGTGGAATGGCGGGCAGTTCACTTTGAGCTGGGCGGGTTCTGGAAAATTATTGCAGGCCACCAATCTGGCCGGTCCGTGGTCGACAAACGGCACCGCGCTATCCCCATACCCGGTCACAACGACAGGGCCGCAGATGTTTTACCGGTTGATATTTTAGTCGCACATGAAAATTGGCATTCGCATCGTCACAATTTTATCGCTTCTGCTCGCCGCGGGCGGAATCCGCGCGGAGGATGGCAGCCGGCTTTGGCTGCGCTACGACCCGATCCCGGACCGGCAGCTTCAGGCAAACTATGCCGCGCAGGCGGCTGAGATAGTGGTTTCTGACGTGTCCCCCACCGGCGCGGCGATCCGTGATGAGTTGCAGCGGGGGTTATCCGGACTCCTGGGGCACGAGGTGCCGGTGGTGGCCAACGCAACGCGATCCGGCGCGGTGGTGGTTGAGATTTCCACCAACTCGCCCTGGGCGACGGAGTTGAATCCGCTGGGCGAGGAAGGTTATCTCATCCGGTCCGCAACGAATCATGGGGACACGGTGACGGTCATTGCATCGCGCGGAGAGATTGGCGCACTGTACGGGGCCTTTCATTTCTTGCGCTTGCTCCAGACCGGGCAGGGGATCACCGGCTTGAACATTTCTGAAAAGCCGCGGTTGCAGCGCCGGATGCTGGATCATTGGGATAATTTGAACGGCAGTGTCGAACGCGGCTACGCCGGGAAATCAATGTGGAAATGGGACGAGCTGCCGGAAAAGATTGATCCGCGGTATCGGGATTACGCGCGGGCGAACGCCTCCATCGGCTTGAACGGCGCGGTGTTGAACAACGTCAACGCGAAGCCGGAACAGCTCACGACGGCGAACCTGAAGAAGGCGGCGGCGATCGCGGATGTACTGCGGCCGCATGGCATCCACGTTTATCTCACGGCCAATTTTGCCTCGCCCAAGATCATTGGCGGATTGAAAACAGCCAACCCGGCAAGCCCTGAGGTGCAGCGGTGGTGGCGGCAGAAGGCGGATGAGATCTACGCGCTCATCCCGGATTTCGGCGGGTTTCTGGTGAAGGCCAACTCGGAGGGCCAGCCCGGCCCGCAGGATTACAAGTTGACGCATGCGGATGGCGCGAATTTGCTCGCGGCGGCGGTTGCGCCGCATGGCGGCATCGTGATGTGGCGCGCCTTCGTCTACAACAGCCCAAAGATCGACAAGGACCGTGCCAAGCGCGCTTATCTGGAATTCAAGCCGCTCGACGGCCGGTTCGCCACGAACGTCCTGGTCCAGGTGAAGAACGGCCCGATCGATTTCCAGCCGCGCGAGCCGTTCCATCCGCTGTTCGGGGCATTGAAAAAAACATCGGTGATGGCCGAGTGCGAGATCACGCAGGAAAACATGGGGCATGCGACGGATATCGTTTTTCTGGCGCCGATGTGGAAGGAGTTTTTTGAGTCGGACACATTCGCCGCCGGCAAGGGGACGACCGTGGCGGACACGCTGGAGGCTTCGCCGCAGACCGCCATCGCCGGGGTGGCGAACACGGGCAGCGACACCAACTGGTGCGGCCATGATTTTGCGCAGGCGAACTGGTATGCCTTCGGCCGGTTGGCGTGGGACAGCCGGATTTCAGCGGACCAGATCGCCGATGAATGGACGCGCATGACCTGGGGCAGCGATGCGAAGGTGGTCGCCACCGTGGAGGGGATGTTGCGCGGCTCTTGGGAAGCGTGTGTGAGCTACGAGATGCCGCTGGGTCTCCATCACATCATGGAGGGTGGCGGACATTATGACCCGAAACCCGGGACAGTCAGCCGGAGCACGCCGGAGTATTCCGGCTGGTATTATCACAAGGCGGATGCCAACGGCATCGGCTTTGACCGCACCACGAATGGTTCGGATGCGGTCGGCCAATATGCGCCGGAAGTGGCCGCGCATTTTTCAGATCTCACCACCTGTCCGCCGGAATTTTTGCTGTGGTTCCATCACGTAAACTGGGATTACCGCCTGCAGGACGGCAATACGGTCTGGGATGAGCTTTGTTTCCGCTACAACGACGGGGTGGAATATGTGAAGGGCATGCAGGCGCAGTGGGAGAAATTGCGGGGCCGGGTGGATGCGGAGCGGTTTGCCGCTGTGCAAAAACGGCTGGAGGAACAACGGCTGCACGCGACCAAATGGCGCGATATCTGCATCAGTTACTTTCAATCCAAAAGCCAGAAGCCGTTGCCCGCCTATCTCACCAAGGTGGCAGATAAAAAATGAAGTTTAGATAAAAAATGAAGTTTATGACCGTCAACTTTTTGTCCCGGCTGTTCGTCGTGACCGGGCTGGTGCTGGCCGACGGTGATGCCGTAGCGGCGGTGAGTGTCACCGGGCCGGATGGAGCGGTGGTGGCAACGGTCCAGACTACATCGGGAAATCTAAATTACTCGGTCACCTTTCATGGTCAGACAGTGATAGAAGCCTCGGCGCTGGGCGTCACGGTCAATGGCACGAACATCGGGTCCGGTGTGACCATTGGCAGCAGCAGTACTTACGCAACCAATGAAATGTTTCCGTCGCGCCATGGCATCCATGCGCTGGGCGTGAACAACTATCAGGCGCAGCTCATCAACTTAAACCATGCGGCTTCGGGGCTCGCGTGTGTGCTTGATGTCCGCGTGTACAGCAACGGTTTGGCGTTTCGTTATGAGTTTACCGGCGCGGTGACCAAGAACATCACCGCCGAGGCCAGCAGCTTTGTGATTCCTGATACGAGCACAGTCTGGTCGCAGAATAACACCTCGGTTTACGAGGCTGTTTTTACCGGAACGAACATCGCCTTGATGCCGAACAGTACCGTGCTTGGTCCGCCGGCGACCATCCAGCTTCCCGGCACGAATGGTTTTCTGGCGCTGACAGAATCCACCTTGGGCTCGTTCGGTGATCCCTATCTTACCAAGGTCACCGATGCGAGCGGGCGGAAATTGCAGGTGACTTATCCGGCCAACCAGGGAGGTGGCACGGGCGCGTCCGCCAGTGGTGCCATCAACACGCCGTGGAACGTTATCATGATCGGCGCCGACCTAAATTCACTGGTGAACAATGACATCGTGGAAAGCCTTGCGCCGCTGCCGGATGCCACGCTATTTCCCGAGGGCACGTTCACGTCCTGGGCGACGACAGGCAGGTCGGTGTGGGACTGGTTGCGGCCGCAACCCGGGGGCATCACGTACACGAATGCGATGACGAACTCGCTTTGGGCCTCGCGCTTGGGCTTTGAATACAACACGGTGGACAGCGGCTGGTCATCGTGGAACGGCGGCAACCCGTGGCCGCAAGTGCAGCAGGTTACGGATTTTTCCCATGCCCTCGGCGTGAAAGTATTGCTTTGGAAAACTTCGTCGGAGCTGAACACCGTTTCGCAGCGCACCAATTTTTTCAACCTGTTGCAGGCGTATGGAGCGGATGGTTTCAAGGCGGACTTTTTTGATTTCAGTTCCGCCAACGCCTCGGCAAAGGAGAGGGTGAAATTGCAGGAGGATATCTTGCGCGATGCGGCGGCGTATCATCTGGTGGCGAATTTCCATGGCTCGACCAAGCCCACCGGTCAGTTCCGCACGTGGCCGAACCTGATCGAGGTGGAGGCGGTGTTTGGCAAGGAGCAGTTCCTCAGTTCCGTGGCGACGATGCCGGTGCCGTTCACACGTTTTCTCGCGGGGCCCGCGGATTTTACGCCGATGTTGCTGGGCGGCCAGTCGGCTTATGAAATCGCCAACGCGATCAACATGCCGGGGCCAATCATCACCTATGCGGAACGTTCCGACACCATTGCCGGCAGCGCCTACGCTTCGCTCATCCGGGCCATTCCAAGCCAGTGGGATGAGACCATCGTGCTGCCGCAGAGCCAGTTGGGTACGACCGTTGCGACGGCGCGGCGCAAAGGGCAGGATTGGTTCATCGGCATCATGAACACGGTGGTGACGCAAAGCTGGACGCTGCCGCTGACCTTTCTGAGTTCCAACACGACGTATCAGGCGCATCTCATCCGGGAAACGAGCAGCAACCTCGAGCGTACTACGGTAACGCGCGACAGCACATTATCCGTGACGATCACCAACACCGGCGGCTCCGGGTTTGTGGCGCGTCTGTTTAAGGATCCCCCATTCACCGTCAGCCCAAGCCAGCTGTTGACCGGCACGGTCATCGGCACGAGCGGTTCATTCGCGAACTCGGGGAACACCCGGGACAAGGTCTTTGACGGAAATTTAACCACGTTTTTTGACGCCCCCACGACGAGCGGCGCATGGGTCGGGTTGGATTTGGGCGCAGGAAACACAAAAGCCGTGACAACGGTGCGCTATTGTCCGCGCGCCAACTGGTCTACGCGCATGTTCACCGGGCTGTTTCAGGGCGCGAACGTAGCGGATTTCAGCGATGCCGTTCCGTTGTATGTCGTGGGTTACACGCCACCGGAGGGAATGTACACGAGCAGCTCGCTGTCAAACCGCACCGTGTTCCGTTACCTGCGCTATGTCTCGCCACCCAATGGCAGTTGTAATGTCTCTGAAATCCAGTTCTACGGTGTTTCCACCAATCGCACGAGTGTGTCTGCGCATCTCACGCCTACAAACACCATGGCTGTGACGTGGCCGGCGACGTACACCGGCTGGCGGTTACAGACCCAGCCAATCGGGACGGGAATCAGCAATGCATGGTCGGAAGTTCCCGGTTCGGCCACCAACAGTGAGTTGCAGATACCCTTGAACCCGGACAGTGCCGGCGCGTTGTTCCGGCTGGTCTATCCATGAATTACGAATCCAATCCAATGCCTCGCCAATTCTGCTCCATATATAGAATTTTTGCAGGATTTGTTGTTTGCCTGCTGCCAGCTTTGACAATTTCATCACAGGCGGCAGACGAAAGCGGATCCGTACGGATGTTGCGTTCGCAAGCGGAACATGGCGGCCCGCAAAAGTGGCTGATGTACCGGCAACAGGATGTGCCTGCTGATGGCGCGGCGATATCAGCTCCGGGATTTTCCGTTGCGGGCTGGCAGGAAGCCATTGTGCCGGGCACGGTGCTGAACAGTCTCGTGCATGATGAGATTTATCCCGAGCCTTATTTCGGGCTGAATAATGCTCACGAGCAAAAACTCATCCCCGACCTCTCCGAAACCGGGCCGGCCTTTTATACCTATTGGTTTCGCACGGAGTTTGCGGCGCCGGTCGGATTCAAAGGGCGGCAGGTCTGGTTGCAGTTCGACGGCATCAATTATCGCGCAGAAATCTGGTTGAACGGCCGGCGGCTGGGGGATCTGGCCGGCATGTTTCAGTGCGGGATATTCAATGCCACCACCGCTTTGAATGATGACGGAACCAATGTGCTTGCCGTGCTCGTGCATCCGGTGGACAAACCCGGCGGGTTCCGTCAAAAGAACAAAACCATCCGTGCCGCCGGCGAAAACCGCAACGGCGGCGACGGTGAGATCGGGCGCAATACGACCATGCTGATGACGGTGGGCTGGGATTTCACCTTCACGGACGGCATCCGCGACCGCAACACCGGCATCTGGCGGGATGTAAAATTATTTGCCACCGGCCCGGTGGTGTTGCGAAATGCTTTTGTTCAAAGCAAGCTGCCTTTGCCGGCGCTGGCTCCGGCACGAGAAACCATCTGCGTGGACCTGGTCAACGCCACCGCCGAGCCCCAGTCCGGCAGGCTCACGGCGCGGGTGAAGGAGGCGGGCATCAAGATTGAGAAGGAAATTTCCCTGCAACCAAATGAGACACGCACGGTGACCTTGACGCCGGATGAATTCAAGGCGTTGTCCATCGCCAAGCCGCGGCTGTGGTGGCCGGTGAACAAGGGTGAACAATTTTTACATCATCTGAGCCTGGAGTTTGCGCAGGGCAAAACCATTTCCGACCGTTCGGAAACCCGGTTTGGCATTCGCGAAATCACGAGTGACCAGAACACGCCCGACCGGAGCCGCGAATTTCTCGTGAACGGCCGCCGGATATTTCTGCATGGCTCCAACTGGATTCCCGAGGCGATGTGTCGCACCTCGCGCGAGCGGACGGAGGCGGAACTGCGTTACACGCGGCAGTCCGGGGTGAATTTTTTGCGGCTCTGGGCGGGCGGGGTGGCTGAGTCCGACGATTTTTATGACCAATGTGATGAATTGGGGATTTTGGTCTGGAACGAATTCTGGCTTACGGGTGATACGCAACTGCCCGGCGACCGGGCGCTTTATCGAACAAATGTGACGGATACGATCCTGCGCGTGCGCAATCATGCGAGCCTGGCATATTATGTTTCGGCCAACGAACGCCCCGGCGCACCGAATACGAAAGTGGACCCATCGCTGATTGTGCCCATGAAAGACATCGTCGAGAAACTTGATCCGACGCGCGGCTGGCAGCAGAGTTCCGAGACCGACGGGGTTCACGACGGCAGTCCGTATGTCGCAGAAAATCCGATGTTCTACTACGAAGACACGGCGTCGCCGCGTGGCAGCCGTATCAACGGTCTTTGTCCGGAATACGGCTGCCCGATTTTACCGACGGTGGATTGCCTGCGCGAGATGATGCCGGAAAAAGATTTATGGCCGATCAACAAGGCTGTCTGGGATTATCTCGATGGCGGCGGTTTTCACGGCATGACGGGAAATTACAACCGTTGCGTGGAGCAGTACGGGCCGAGCGCGAACATCGAGGAATATGCTATGAAGGCACAGGCGTTTGGCGGCCTCGCATGGCGGGCGATCTGGGAATGTTGGAATGAAAACAAATTCGATTACGGCGACCGGTTTTCGACCGGGCTGCTGTTCTGGTACCACAACAGCCCAAACCGCCAGGTGTGCGGCCGGATGTGGGATTGGTCGCTGGAGCCGACGGCAGCGCTTTACTTTACACAGAACGCGCTGGAGCCGTTGCATGCCCAATTCGATTTTCTGAAAAACACCGTGGCGGTGAACAATGAACTCCCGCGTGAATTCAACGGACAGGTCACCGCCCGCGTCTTGGACTTCGATATGAGGGAGGTTTTTCGGAAGACAGCGCATGTGCATGCCGGCGCGGAGGGATTGGCGACGAATGTCCTGGCCATCACGTTTCCACCAGATGTTTCGCCGGTGCATTTCATCAAACTGGAATTGGCGGACGAGAGGGGCAAGCCGGTCTCGCAGACGTTCTATTGGCGTTCAGCCAAGCAATACCTGCCAGGTCGGACGTGGACCGGGCCGCAGTACGAAGGTTTTGAGGGCCTGACCAAGCTGCCGAAGGTGCAGCTCGACAGTGCGGTGAAGTGGGGCCGTGCGGATGGCGAAAACGTCTGCACCGTTACGGTGAAAAACCCGACGCGTTCGCTGGCCTTTATGGCGTGGCTGCGTCTGCAGCATGCGGCGGACGCCAAGCCGGTGCGCCCGGCATTTTATGACGACAACTTTTTTTCGCTGCTGCCCGGCGAATCACGGACGGTCCGCATCAAGTTCGGCGACCGGGCGGCGGACATGAAAGAAGTCCGGTTGCTCGTGGACGGCTGGAACGTGGAACCAAAAGCATTTCTTGCCAGCGGCCCCGGCGTGGCAAAGAATCAAAATGAACACCGGGCCAGTCAATGAATGGAGCAGTGATTTCATGAGGTCATTTTTTTACAACTGGTTGGGCAAGATTGCGCTGCTTGCAGCGGTGCTGGTTGACGGTTGCACTGTGCCGTCGGCACGGGCGTTCACTTCGGCGGACGCGGACACGATCTTCTCCGCTTATACCAAGGCCTTTTATTTCACCAACGAGAACGGCGGATTTTTCCACGCCACGACGGATGGAGGCAAGACCTTGTTCTGGGATCGCGCCGAGCAGATGGAGATGCTGCTGGACACCTACGAACGGACGACAAATCCGGTGTGTCTCACAATGTTCAGCAATGTCTTCAACGGGTTCATAGCCGACCATGGCGCGACGTGGGAACAAAATGAATTCAACGATGACATCATGTGGATGGTGATCGCTTGTGCGCGGGCGCACCAATTGACGGGCAATCCGGTTTACCGCGAGACGGCGCGAACAAATTTCGACCTGTGTTATGCGCGGGCGTGGTCCACGAACCTTGGTGGCGGGTGGTGGTGGAAGACCTCCAATCTTTCGAAAAACGCCTGCGTGAACGGGCCGGCATCCATTGCGGCATTTTCGCTTTACCAGATCTCAAGCGACACCAATTACCTGGCGAAGGCGAGGGCGGCCTATGATTGGGAGCGGGAGAATCTTTTTGACCCGGGAACGGGTGAGATCTGGGACAGCATGGATTATCGGGGTGAGATCAACACCAAGGTTTTCACCTACAACCTGGGCACATTCATCGGGGCGGCCAATTTTCTCGGCCAAACTAATGATGCGCGGCTGGCGGCGGATTACGCCAAAAACGAGCTATGCCGGGATGGCATCATGCCGGGTTACCGGCAGGAGGGCGACGCGGGCGGTTTCAACGGCATCTGCGCCCGCTGGACGGCGCGGTTCATGAAAGACCGCGGGTTGAACGCGTCTTACCAGGCCTGGCTGCAGGCCAATGCCGATGCCGCGTGGAAAGCCCGCCGCCCGGCGGACAATCTGTCGTGGTCACGCTGGTCCCGGCCGACGCCGGAAGGTCCGCTCAACTCGTGGGCTTGCAGCAGTTCGGTGGTCATGATGCAGGTGGTGCCGGCCAGCCAGGATTCCAAGCGGAAATTGTTTTCCAATGTATTGGAAAGCAGCGAGACTCAGAAAAAATGAACCCAATAAATCCCGCCGACGTTCCAAATAATGCCGTTTCCAACGGGCGCATCAATGGCCGGCTGTTTTTCTGGGCGCTCACTTCGGCACTGGCCGGGTTTCTTTTCGGGTTCGACACGGTGGTCATTTCGGGGGCGGAACAGAAGATTCAGGCGCTTTGGGGGCTGACGCCATGGTTGCATGGCATCGTAACGGGCTCGGCGCTTTATGGGACCGTCATCGGTTCGCTCATCGGCGGCTGGCCGACGGACCGGTTCGGGCGCAAGGCCACGCTGTTGTGGATCGGCATCCTGTTTGTCGTGTCTGCTTTCGGCACGGCATTCGCGCCGAACGTCACATTTTTCATCATCGCCCGCATGATCGGCGGTCTGGGCATCGGCATCTCGACAGTGGCCGCACCGTTGTATATCTCCGAGATCGCGCCGCCCAAATATCGCGGGCGGCTCGCGGGCATGTTCCAGTTCAATATCGTCTTCGGCATCATCATCGCTTACCTGTCCAACTGGTTGCTCGCCGGCTTTGGTGAAAACGCGTGGCGCTGGATGCTGGGAGTGGCGGCGGTTCCCTCGGTGCTTTACATCGCGTTTTGTTTCGGCATTCCGGAAAGTCCGCGGTGGTTGCTGATCCGCAAGAACGACCGTGCCGCCGGCCTGGCGGTGTTGAAACTGATCCAGCCGGAGGCGGCAGTGGCGGAGATTGAAGCGCAGGCGGGGGCAATCATGGCTTCGAACACGGAACAGGCCACGTCGGAAAATTTTTTGAGCTGGCGGCTGCGGGTGCCCATCCTGCTGGCATTTCTGGTGGCGTTTTTCAACCAGCTTTCGGGCATCAATGCGATCTTGTATTTTGCGCCGCGCATTTTTGAACTGGCCGGGCTGGGTGAGAAGGCGGCTTTGCTGCAATCCGTCGGCATCGGCATCACCAACCTGATCTTCACCTTTGTGGGGCTTTGGTTGATCGACCGGCTGGGCCGGCGGACGCTGCTGTTTATCGGTTCATTTGGCTACATCATTTCGCTGGGCCTCGTGGCGTGGGCGTTTTTTACGCAACATTACAGCATCGTGCCGGTGTGCATCTTTGCGTTCATCGCGGCGCATGCGGTGGGACAAGGGGCGGTCATCTGGGTGTTCATCGCCGAAATCTTTCCAAACCGGCACCGGGCCAAAGGCCAGACGCTGGGGTGTTCCACGCACTGGGTCTTTGCCGCGCTGCTGGCGACGTTTTTTCCGCAGTTGGTCACGGCGTTTCCGCCCGGCTACGTGTTCCTATTTTTCTGCGGCATGATGGTGCTGCAACTCATCTGGGTGAAGACGATGGTGATCGAAACCAAGGGCGTGCCGCTCGAAGAGATCCAGAAACGCCTCGGATATTGATTGCACGAAGGTAGCATATCCGTGCGGCGGGAAATTATGAAGGCTTTGCAGATTCACAACCTCATGAAAGCATTCATCGCCTGGCTGGGTTTCATGGTCGCGGTGGCGAAGGCGGCAGATTTCCAGTCGCCGTATTTGACCGTGGGCTTTGAGCGGCAGGCGGCAGAATTTTCATGTTTCGCAGTGGATGGATTGGGGCAGGGAAAGGCGTCGGAAAATCCGGTGATGCCGACGGGCGTGACGAACGGAGCGCTTCAATTTTTTCAAACGGGCACGAACCGGTTTGGCTGGACGTTGCCCGGCGCGGACGGGCGAACGGTTACGGCGTGGGAAATAATCTGCGGTGAAAAATCGCTGACCTTGATTTCACGGGCCGGTGTGCTGACCAATGTGCCGCCGCTGGTGTTGCAGTTTGACCAGAAGGCACGGCATGCCACGCTGCTGGGATTGATGCAGCCGGACGAACGCATGATGCAGTTGCCGTGCGTATTGCACCTGCCGGATCAGGGTTCGGTGCTGATATCGTCCAGCGTGGCGAAGGCGGCGTTGGGTTATGACGCACGGCGGCGACAGGTGCCACGCGCGTTTGTGCGGGTGAGTTTTCCGGCGGCGACACCGGCCCGGCCGCAGATGGAATATCACCTGGACGTGGCAGCGATCTATCCGCATTTGCCGCAGATTGCGGGCGATGCGCGATTCGACGGTTTCCGGCGCGGTTTTCTGAACATTTTCCAGGTGAACCCGCGGGTGCAGATGCTGGCGAACAATGCCTCCAGCGATGTGTGCCCCTTTACCTTGTACATGTATGCGGCGGTTGCGCAACACGCTCCACCGCTGGCGGATGGCCTGAGCGCATTCGACCTGGTACGCATGACGTTGGACCGCTATCTCGCCGGGGCGAAAGGCTATGGGCAGGTTGGCTATGCCTGTACGCCGGTGGATGCGGACCTGGTTGCGTGGCACACGCCATGGACCACGCTGGACACGTATCCGTCGCTGCTGATCGCCGCGTGTGATTATGTTGAGGGAACCAAAGACGCGGAGTGGGCCAAAAAAAATTACGCGCAGCTCGCCGAATGGGGGCGTGAGATGCTCGCGCAGGACAAGGATGGCAACGGCCTGGTGGAGTATCCATCCACGGGAAATTTTGGCGACCGTCCGGCGGAGAACCGCCGGCCGGCGAACTGGTGGGACACGATTAATTTTGGACACGAGGACGCCTATGCCAATGCGTTGACCTACCATGCCTGCCGGGAACTGGCGACACTTGCACGGCGACTGGACCACCCGGACGACGCGATATTTTTTGACCGGGGCGCGGACAAGTTGCGCGCCGCCTACGTCCCCGCATTTCTGGACCCCAAAACCGGTGTGCTCGCGGGGTGGCGCAGCGCAGATGGGACGTTGCATGATTATTGGTTCACGTTCGTGCAAGGGGTGGCCATCACTTACGGGCTGGTGGACAAGCCGGTGGCCAATGCCATCATGGATCATCTCTTGCAGAAAATGAGGGAAGTGGGCTACACGAATTTCAGCATCGGGCTGCCGGGGAATTTGGTGCCGATTCCCAAGGGTGATTACATTTTGCAACATCATCCGCCGACCCGCTTCGGCGAACCGTTGTTGGATGACGGTTCGGACGGATTTCAATATTACGAGAACGGCGGTGCGACCGGTTGCTTTGCATGGTTCACGGTAAAGGCGCTGTACCAACTGGGGCGGCCGGAGGAGGCGCGGCACATTTTCCTGCCAATGCTGGCGGGTTATGCGGCAGGAAACTTCCAAGGATTTGATGCCAACGGAGCGTCCCGCGACTGGCGTGATTGGAAGGGCGGCGGCCACGGGTACGAGGGTTTGTTGGTGGACAACTATCTCGCGTTGCTGGCGGTGTTTGACGAAGCGGCCGCGGGCGACCGCAGGTAATGCACGAGTTTGCCGTCAGCGGCGTGGCCAGTTCATGCCACAAATAGGCGGAAAGATGTTTTTGTTACACGAACGTGTAATCGCCATAATGTCTCAAATCACACATTTTGAACAAAACCTCCATGGCATCTTTTTGATGATGCCCACGTCCTTATCAATATGAATCTGACCATACGAACCGCCGGCTTGAAGATGTTGGCCGCCATTTTACTGACTGGCGCGGCGGCTTCCGCCGCCACTGCCGCCGAGACGGCACGAACGCTGAAAAGCCCCGATGGAAAAATTACGGTGACGATTTCGACGGGTGCGCATTTGAGCTATGTTGTGAAATTTCGCGGGCAGACGGCAGTAGAACCTTCCGCGCTGGGGGTGATGGTGGATGGTCGGGATTTTGGGCAGGATGCCGCGTTTGCGGGCAAGGCCACCACCGAAACCATCAACGAAACGTATCCGATG
>DATHQS010000230.1:0-2373 GCA_035482455.1 Candidatus Acidiferrales bacterium
GTACAGGCCGCGTAACTTTTCACGGTCCGCCGGCCGCACCGCCAGTTTTTCAGGCTCAAACTCGCACGGCACTTCGCGCAGCCGTACCAGCTCCTGATTCCGTCTCACGGCCTCCGCCGAGGCCAGCAACGACGCCCGCACCTTCTCGGACTTCACCGCATCCAGCCTTCCAAACAGTCCTTCCACCGATCCAAATTCCTGCAACAGGCTCGCGGCCGTCTTGGTCCCCACACCCGGCACTCCGGGAATGTTGTCCACCGCATCGCCCATCAATGCCAGCCAGTCAACCACCTGCCCCGGTTCCACGCCGGATTTGGCGCTCACCTGTTCGCGCCCCCAGATCGCCCCGGTCTTGTCGTTCGGGTTCAACAACCCGATCCGCTCCGTCACCAGCTGCATAAAATCTTTGTCCGAACTGGCGATCACCACGCTCCAGTCCGCATCCGCCGCCCGGCGCGCCAGGCAACCGATATAATCGTCCGCCTCCACTCCGTCGCCGCAATAAGCGGCCACGCCTGCCGCCGCGAGATAGCTTTCAATCTCGTCGAACTGCACCCGCAGGTCGTCCGGCATCTCCGGCCGTTGCGCCTTGTACCCGGGCAGCACGGCCATCCGCTCGGCGCTCAAGCCGCCATCCCAAACCACCGTCAGATGCGTCGGCGCCACCCCCTGCCGCATCTTCTCCAGCATCTTCAAAAAACCATATACTGCGTTCGTCGGCTGGCCCGTCGGCGAACGCAGGCTGCGGATGGCATGAAACGCGCGGTACGCGTATGCATGGCCGTCAACAATCAGCAGCCGGCTCACTATTTTGTCGGCCGGGCGTTCCCCGCCGGATCCGTGACCACGCCCACACCCGGCGGTTGCGACGGCAGGGTGTTGTTGGCAAACGGCATCATGTCATCCGAATGCACCCGGAGCCCTGCCGGATCCACGATCGTTGCGGTCACAAATATCATCAGGTTCTTCTTGGTCGTCGTCTTGCTGGCGCTTTGGAACAGCCGCCCGAACATCGGCACATCCCCGATGACCGGCACCTTGTCCTTCGTGCTTTGCACCTGCGATGAAATCAGCCCGCCGATCACCACCGTCTGGTTGTCCCAGACGTTCACCGTCGTCACCACCTGCCGCACCGTGAAGTTCGGCAGCAGCACCGGCAATTGCACCACGTTCAGGGTGCCCGTTACGGCCGGGATCTGGGGCGGCGTGTCATATCCGTTGAAATCCGTCAACGACGGGATCAATGCCAGATTGATCGTGTACCCGTCGGACAGCACATAAGGCACCACGTCCAGGATCGGGCCCGTCTCGGTCTGCTGGACCGTAAACGTGATCGCCGATGTGCCCGGCGTGGAATTGATGGTCTGCGCCTGGACACCACCGGCAAAAGCCAGCCCAAGTGAACAGGCGGTCAGCGCCAGCTTGGCTGCGGAGTTTGAATTCAGTTTTTTCATGTTCTTCGCCTTTGCTAATTATTGGGTTGTCCCGCCATTCTGTTGAATCCCGCCCGTGCCCTGCTGGAAGCCCACATCCGTGATGATGCTGCGGACCGATGTCGCGCGCATCTGCGCCTGACGGCCGCTCATGGTCGTTACTTCAGGTTCGCCCAGCGTTTCAAAGCCGTCGCGTTGTTCCAACGCATGCAGGGCCACGCGGAAATTGGGATCCGTCAAAATGCCCGTCAGCGTCCCGAGCGTCGGACCCGTGTTGCGCAAACCGGAAGTGATCAGCTGATCATTGGCCGATGCGGGAACTATGCTGGACAGGGTGTTGCCCGGGAACGCACCCAGGGGATTCGCCGCCGAGGTCGGAACCGTCAGCGAGGGCGAACTGCCGCCGGTGCCCACCACCTGGTTACCCACGTTGAACTGGCCCAGATACCAGTCAAAACCGATCGACTTGCTGTCATTCTGCGACACTTCAATGAAACGCGCCTTGATGTGCACCTGCGGTGCGACCTGGTTCAACGTCTGGATGGCCTTGTCGATCGTATCCAAATCCTGCTCCGTCGCCTTGACAAACAGGAGGCCGGATTTGTCGTTGAAAAACACCGACTTCCCGGCCGGTTGGTCGAGATTGACCCCCAGCGCCGTGAAAAAGGCCCGCGCCACCGCGCTCGGCGTGCTGGCCAAGGTTTGCGTGGTGATATAATTCAAGCCACCTTGATTCTGCTGGCCACCGGCACCGGCACCAGTGCTTTGCAGAACGCTTCCCGCGCCCTGACCGCTGCCGCCGCCGCCACCGCCACCACCGCCGCTGCCGCCTTGATTTCGCAAACCACCGGCGCCGGCAAAGGCGTTCACCACGCCGACAACGGCACCGCCTTGATTTTGGCCGCTGCCACCACCGCCACCGCCGCCACCACGGCTGCCG
>DATHQS010000231.1:0-6646 GCA_035482455.1 Candidatus Acidiferrales bacterium
CTTGTCGCTCATGCCCCAATGCATCACCATGGCACGGGCCATGTGGGTGGCCTGTTGGATGTCGCCGGCTGCCCCGGTGGAGATGTCCTCGGAGACGATTTCCTCGGCGATCCGTCCCGCCATCGTCACGGCAAGGGTATCGAGCATTTCCTTGCGCTTGCGGCTAAGGACATCGTCCTTGGGCAGGTACATGGTTGAACCAAGCGACTGGCCGCGCGGGATGATGGTGACCTTGTGCAGCGGATGCGTGTGCTTGAGCACCACGTTGACGAGCCCGTGGCCGGCTTCATGCCAGGCGGTAAATTTCTTTTCCTCTACCGTCATCGCCAGGCTGCGGCGTTCACGGCCCCAACGGACCTTGTCGCGGGCTTCCTCCAACTCGCGCTGTTCCACCATTTTCTTGCCCGTGCGGGCGGCCAGCAGCGCGGCTTCGTTGAGCAAATTCGCCAGTTCCGCTCCGGAATAACCGGGCGTGCCGCGGGCGATGACGGACAAATCCACATTCGGCCCCAGTTTCACATTCTTGGCATGCACCTTCAAGATTGCCTCGCGTCCGCGGACATCGGGCAGGTTCACGGTCACCTGGCGGTCAAATCGGCCGGGACGCAGCAGCGCCGGATCCAGCACATCGGGCCGGTTGGTGGCCGCGATGATGATGATGCCTTCCTGCGTGTCAAAACCGTCCATCTCCACGAGCAACGCGTTCAGGGTCTGCTCACGTTCGTCATTGCCGCCACCGAGGCCATGGCCACGGCTACGACCCACGGCGTCGATCTCATCGATGAAAATCAGGCACGGCGTGCTCTTGCGCGCCTGCTCAAACATGTCGCGCACGCGGCTCGCGCCCACGCCCACGAACATCTCCACAAAGTCCGAGCCGCTGATGCTGAAGAACGCCGCATCCGCTTCGCCGGCGATCGCCTTCGCCAGCAGCGTCTTGCCCGTGCCCGGAGGCCCGATCATCAGCACGCCCTTGGGGATGCGCCCGCCGAGGCGTTGAAACTTTTTCGGATCTTTCAGGAAATCCACGAGTTCTGAAACTTCCTCCATCGCTTCCTCCACGCCGGCGACGTCCTTAAAGGTCGTCTTGTTGCGATCCTTCGCCAGCATACGGGCCTTGCTCTTGCCAAAGCTCAAGGCACCCTTGCCGGCCATCTTGATCTGCCGGATGAAGAAAAACCAGAACAGCACGCCCAGGATCAAAAACGGCGCCAGACCCCACAGGAAACTCTGCAACATCACGTTCGGGGCGCTGATTTTGACTAGGGTGGAACTCGCAAGCTTGTTGACCATATGCTGGGTCAGCCATGCGTTGCGGACGACGAACGGAAATTCCGTCGGCTTGCCGTCTTTTTCAGCCACCACTTTGCCGTCCTTGTCGGTCTTGGTGTATGTGCCGTCGATCTCCGTCAGCGGCAACGTCTGCTGGTTCAGCACGATCGTCGCGCTGGCGATCTGGTTGGATTCAAAGT
Organism: Candidatus Acidiferrales bacterium; assembly: GCA_035482455.1. Lineage (GTDB taxonomy): Bacteria > Verrucomicrobiota > Verrucomicrobiia > Limisphaerales > UBA11358 > UBA11358. The sequence continues at coordinate 1,473 of DATHQS010000231.1, forward strand.
ATTGCAAAAACGCGGACTGCTGGATCACCTCTGGCTGCGCGGATCCCGGATAACGCCCCTTCATCGCGACCAGGGCGATTGTGGCCAGAATGATTCCCGCCCACGCGAGAATCGTAAAAGTGGGGATCTTGTTGAAACCGCCACCGTTGCCGACGGGCTTCTGTTCGCCCTTCTTTGGATTTGTATCGTCGTCTAGCATCGTTAGTGTGCCAAGCTATCACTTCAATACCGCTTTCGCAATGAGCGAATTTCAATACACTGTCACCGATGCGCCTTGGCCCGCTCAACCTGGAATCAAACCTATTTCTCTCGCCCCTCGCGGGTTACACCAACCTGCCCTTCCGTCTTGTCGTGCGCGAGGTCGGCGGCGTCGGCCTCTGCACCACCGACCTGGTGAACGCCCGGTCCCTCATCGAAAAGAACCCCAAGGCCTACAAGCTCATCGAGACCGCCCCGGCCGATTCCCCGCTCGCCGTCCAGCTGTTCGGCTCCGTGCCGGAAGAGATGCGCGATGCCGCCTTGATCGTCGAGGCGCGCGGGGCTGTTTCCGTGGACATCAACATGGGTTGCCCGGTGAAAAAGGTCGTCAAGATCGGCGGCGGCTCGGCCATGATGACCGAACTGGACAAGACCGCCGCCCTCGTCCGCGGCATGGTCGGGGCCGTGAAGATTCCCGTCACCGCCAAGATGCGCCTCGGCTGGGACGATGACAATCTGACCGCGCCCGACCTCGCCCGGGCACTCGAGGATGCCGGAGTCGCCGCCATCTTCGTCCACGGCCGCACGCGCGAACAGGGCTTTGGTGGCACGGTGAATCTGGCGGGCATCCGCAAGGTCGTCGCGGCCGTGAAGTCGATTCCCGTCATCGGCAACGGCGACATCGTCACGCCCGAAGCCGCCAAGAAGATGTTCGATGAAACCGGCTGCGCCGGCGTCAGCGTCGGCCGCGGCGCATTTTATGACCCGTGGATTTTCCGGCGCACTTTGGAATATATCAAGACCGGATCCTTGCCGCCCGAGCCCAGCTTCACTGAACGCATCCGCGTCATGCGGCGGCATCTGGACCTCATGATCGAGGTCTTCGGCGAGGAACTGGGCTGCCGCATGTTCCGCAAGGTCGCCCCTTGGTATTCCAAGCGCTTCGGCCCCTGCCACGAATTTAACAAGAAGGTTGTGCAGGTCCGCACCCGGACCGAATTCAACGACATGCTGGACAATTACATCAACTGGCGGCGTCAATTTCTGGATGAAGCCGGCGAACTTCTCCCGCGCTTCCAGCCCGCGCCGATGATTGCGTCCTTCATGCGTGACGCGCCGGCCTCCACCACCCGCGAACACATCCCCGTCCCGAAAGGCCCGGTCGAGGTTTGGTGACCATGAAAACCGGCCTGGTCATTTTGCTCCTGTTCCTCGGCTGCTCGCTCAAGGCGCCGCCGCTGCCACCGCCGCCGAACCGGTCTGCCGGCAGCCCGCCGGACACCCGGATGTATTTCACCAATGCCAACCACGACGTTGTCACGACAGTCAGCCGGGTTCCCGTGCCAGATTTCAGCCGGCCAACTTACAAAAGCATAACGGGCAAGGATTACGTACCCCCCTACACCAACACGATCGCCAAACTCGCCGCGGAGCAGGCGAAGCAAGCCGCCATCTACCGGGACCGTGTCGACTTCTATAAAGCAGGTGCCGCTCTGACCCTGTGTCTCGTCTGGGGTTGGTGGCGCGGAACGCTTTTTGCAATCGGACGCCGCTACATTGGCTTCGTCAAACGCAAGGAAGATGCCTTCGGTTTCTGGCTCTTGCTGTCCTTCTATTTTGCTTTCAACCTCTTCCTCTATTACATGGCCATCTGCCACGGCCGGCCTTAAGCCGGAGCGCGGGCGCCCCGCCCGCGTGTTCACAGCCGCCATTCTGAGCACCGGATATTTTCCATTCGTCATTCGTGCTTCGTCATTTCCCATGGCTTTGTCTGGCTTTCACCTGCCCATTTTCACCCCCAAGCCGCTCCGGGGTGGGTTCAAATTGGCTTTATTTGGGTTCATTTGGCTTTGTTTTTTCCCGCCAAAACCACTGGTTTGCATCGGTAAAATCAGGCGATTTTATCGTTTTCAAGTTGGCTTTGTTTCGCATTTTCATGTTTTTCTGACAACGGTTCCTTCTCGTCATTCTTCCGGCGACGCTCCTGCAACCGCTCCAACTGGTTCATCGCTCGAAATAGTTGCCGCTCCAACGCCGACTCGTACCGCATGATCTTCCCCAACGTCTCCTCTTTCGGCAATACCTCCGCCGATTGCCGTGCAGCCTCTTCCACCTGCTCCCGTTTTTCGCAGGCCTCCCGCAATATGTTTTTCTCCAGTACCATGTCATCAATCAGTTCCAGCGTATGGCTCTTCTCTTTGTCCGCGTTTTGTGGCCCGTCCCCTCCCTCATGCTGCTTTGAAAGTCCCAGCCGGATTTTCTCCAGCCGGTCGGACATCGAATTGGGCCTGCCGAAGCCAGGAATTTTTACAGCCTCCTCCGTCAATTTCCCCTGCAGTTTTACCTGCGTCCGCACTTTCTCCAGCCAGTAAATCAGCGTCTCGTTGCCCATGACAGATTCCTCCATCGTGCCCACTACGTCACTGGACATCTTCCACGCTTGGCGCACCATCTCCGGATTGAGCTGGCTGCGTCTCCTTTGCCCCTCGTCCACGCTCAACGCGATCTCCCCTGACTCCGCTTTCCGTACGCGTCGCAGTCGCCACGTCACCGCCGCAATCTGCCCCGTCAACATTTCCTCCAGCAACCCCACCGGTGTCAGGCTCTCATGCAATTCCTGGCACAATTCCTCGTATTTCCGCGCCGACTCCTTCACCGCGTGACCCTTTACGACCATCGCGTCCGCCAACACTCCATACCTCAGCGCATTCCGGCTCACCACCGCCTTCCCACGCAATGTTTTCGGGCCTGTTGATTTCAGTGAATTCCGCCGGTTGGCGGCCAGTTTCTGTTCCGATATCATTTTCATGCCCCCATCCTGCCACCCCCGGTTGGACAAAGGCTGTCCAACCTAAAAAATTACTTCACCGGTCTTTTCCATCCCAAAACCAGCAACCAGCCAATGATCAAAGCCGTAAGCACCGTGCAAACCGGCGCCAAAAATCTATCCACCGGCAGCGAACCTTTCCGCGGCAGCCGTAGTTGCGCGGACAAGGTTTCCCCCGGCCCGGGCATGGCCGCCTGTGCAATGACATGGCCGCTGCCCGTGACCGCCTGCGATATCCCCGAACTCGCCAGCCGGAAGATCGGCACCCCATATTCTGCCGCCCGCACCGGGGCTACCCGTGAGTGCAATTCATGCTGGTGCCGCCCCCACGTCTCCACATCCATCGTCGGCACGATGAGCAGTTGCGCCCCCTGCCGGATAAGCTCATCCGTCACCCGCGTATAACTCAGGTCATAACAGATGCAGATGCCAATCTTCCCCCATGGAGAATCCCAAAGTGCTTGGTTCGTTGCGGCCAACCCGTCGCGAAAGAACTGGATCGGCACGCTCTTGGCCTGCTTGAAAACAATGTCGCCATTCGTGCCGACAACAAAGGCCGTGTTGTAATAAACGTCATTGGTCACAACCTCTTCGCCGCCCACGACTAGGTAGCGCGAATGCTCCCGGCACCAATTTTTGAGCGAATCTGGTACGCCCTCTTTGAGCGAATATTCACTCAGGACAAAAATCTGCGCATTAGTGTTCTTGGCAAGCGCTTGATCCAGAACCTTGGGCAATATGCCAGTTGGCGGAAATTCAAGCTGGATCCCGGTGATGGAAACGGATGAATGCCGGGATGACTTCGTTTCTGCGAGAAACGACAGCGACATGGCCAACAAAATTCCGATCAATGCGGTTATCCCAAGCAGCTCAATCAAGGTGACTTTTATCCAAGCCCGCATGCTAAAAAGTGATGCCGCGCTCAGAACTACGAAGCCGGCCCCGTACATTCCAAACATCAAGCCGCCTTGCGGCAACGCATACCCCACATTCATCCACGAAAACTTCAGGTAATACAGTTCGCTCCGAAAATACTCCACCCCCGTCCAAACAATCGGTATCAGCCACGCTGCCCGCGCCCTGCCCCATCGCTTTGTGGCCCCGCAAATGACCGCCGTGAATAACCCCGCCCAAAACGCCAGCACGAACCACAGCATCACTGCGAACGGCCCGAAGATGTTCCACATGAAAAACAACTGCGGCGCAAAACTCAGATAACCCGCCGCTAGCCCAAAATAAAACGCCCGCCGGACACTGCCCTGGTCGGTCAGCCGGACCAGGAAGTACGCATACCCCAAAATAAAAAGCCCGGCGGCAGGATATTTCAGCGACGCGTAAGCCGCGTTAAAGCACGCCGCCGCCAGCGCGACCCATAGCATGGATTTTTTCCAACCTGGCGACTTCGATGCTTGTAAGCTTTCCATAATTTGGAGAATTACGTCGCCTGCAAACAATTGAGGTAGGGCGCGTCGCTCCGCGCGCGCCGCCGCCTGCCAACCCACGCATTCGGCTGGCTGAGAATTGCCCGCCCCGTTGTTTTATTGGATTTGTTTATCAAAGGCACGTTCCCAATTGTTTAACACGCCAACAATCTGATGCCAAAAGGTTAACCAGATTTACCCCAGCCCGTGAATTGAAATAAAAATCCTCAACATCGCCGGAAACGATGCTTCCCCAAAAGGCCAGCCGCCCGCCCTCAAATCAACGCCAAGACAATGAAACAAAGAAACGTGGCCGACAGCCCTACGATAAAAGAAATGTAAGCCAGCCGCAGAAAGCGGTATTTCTTTTTCGCCAAAAAGCTCCCCAGCAGATAGATCTCCCGGACCTGCGCGGCATACGTGCGCTCATGGCTGCTCATGAGCTCGCCCATCGTCGTTTCAAACTGTTCCTGGCTCATGCGCGTGAAGTCACCAAAGAACAGCGGGTTGAACCCCGGGTTGTTCGGGTCGGGCGCGGGCAAGTTGGGCGGCGGCAGCTTGGGCATCACGGCGTACGTCGCCAGGCAAATCGTGAGCAGGCAGAAACCGACGAGGATGAACAGCGGCCACAGGTGTGTGTTCTTGAGCAGTTGCGGCAGCGCCAGCGTCATCACCACCGATGACATCGTGAGCAGCATGTTCGCCTTCATGTCCGCCATGGAACTCAG
>DATHQS010000232.1:0-4565 GCA_035482455.1 Candidatus Acidiferrales bacterium
TCACCGGTGCCGGTTTGAGCGGCAGCTTGGCGACCGTCTTCAAATATTCAGCGAGGCAATGGCTGGCATTCCGTAACAGGTCATCGGGCTTGAGCGTGTCTAGCGACACCGGGCCGTAATCGGTGGAATGCGCCCAGACCCGCCCACCTGACGTGTAAACAGTGACGGCGGTGACCGGCGGATAGTGACCGTCTTTACCATCCGGTGAGGTGACCAAGATGATCGCGTCGTCTCCAATGTGATCCTTGAGCCAGGCGTTGCGAAAATAAATGCTCTCGATGAGGGAGCCATTCTTTAAGCCAAGGAATTGGTCACCTTTGACCTCAAACTGGGGTAGATCGACGATCGGAGAATCGACCGCGGCAGGCAAAGCAGGGACGCCAAGGAGCAGGCCGGATCCGAGGACGCAGGACGCGAGCATGGATTTCATGCGGAGGAGTGAGACATGCGTGGGAGGATTCATGCTGAAAAGATGATGGCTGGCCTGGGCGCGCAGTTTGAAGATCATTACGGGTCGAGAATCAGGTTGTCCGCGGCAGAGCAGTAAGACTCGGGGCCGTAAGTGTAGCGGACGCCCTGGAACGCGAAACCCAAGCTGGGCCGTGCTTCATGGGTGATGGCGCCGTCCGTCCCGCGTTCCGCGGTCGTGGCAGAGAGCTGGCAGTCAATGCCGGCGGCCTTGAGCTTTTCAAAGACCGAAGGCACCTCCACCTGGCTCATGTCGCCCGGCCGCATCATCATCTCGTAAACATGCCGGTGGGTGGTGACGAGATTGTCAGCGGCGTGGTTGATTGACACCCAATCCTGCAGCTCCTGCTTATATTTTTTCCCAAGGGTCTTTGCATTTTCAAAGGTCTTGGCCGAATCGACGGAATGAATGGCGCTGTTCGCCGCCAGCCGCAGCAAATGCCGCCTGGCCGGATTGCCCAAGTCGGCGGGGTTGGCGTTGGGGATAAGGATTTCCCCGAGCTGTGGATTATGCACCCACACTTTCCCGTCGCGAATATAGACCGCGACGGCTTTCACGATGTCCCAGAGGCCGAGTTCACGGTAGGGTAGCACGACCACGGTCTCGCCAGGCTGCCGCGGCTTGAAATCGTGCGCGAAGAGGATGGCGTCGGTCAGCCGGTTCATGATGTTCGGATTCCAGACCCCATCGTACCAGGAGGCGGCCTTGCGGGTCTGCTGCAAGTCGCCGGTGTAGCAGAAACGCTCAGCCCGCCAGTAAAACACGAAGATCCGGCCATCCTTGTCGGAGATGGCTTGGCCGCCATCGATGCCGGCCTCAACGGCCCGCTGGAAAAACCGATTCTCCTCCATTTCTGGGGTATCACCGGTCAGGCTGGTGGGGAATGCCGGATGCAGTGTCGTATAGAGTTCATCGTTGAGGGCGCTCAGTGGCTGCCCATGGGGATGATCCACGGCATACTGCTTGTTGAAGGAAGCTATGAGCGCCGCCCGATATGACTGATAAAGTTCGGCCAAGATTTCGGGCCGGTCGAGGTCGGCGGGCGTGAACGTATGTGATGGGAGTTTCGGCACAATGTCCTGGTTGAAATAACCCCGGATATGCACGATGCCGTTGAGGGAGTAGGCGGCGGCGGCCAGACCGTTGGTGGAGATACCCCGGCCAATATCTGTCGGCGCGTAGAGCAGCACCGCCTTTTCTTTTGGGTGAGTCTTGAGATAATCGTTCACAAACACGAGCGACTCCACTACGTCGCCGTGCTCGACACAGAGGTAGGGCCGCCCGGTGAGCGGTTCGATCGGCAGATTCTCGCGCACGGCGCCTGTCGCCGGCGTCCAAGCGTAATGGGCGTTGTTCCAGTCAAAAACGATGGCTTTCGTGTCCGTACTTTGGATCTTGCCGTCCGGCATTTTGATCGACCCCGGGACATCCATGGTTGCCACCGGAAAATACGGCATGGTCTTGGGATCGTGGACCGCGTTGAAGGCGCGCTGAACCTGCGCGTCGCTCTTGCCGACCAGCGGCACCGGCTTGCGCGGAAGCTTCGCGACTATTTTCAAATACTCATCCAGGCAGTGGCCGGCATTTTTCAGCAAATCATCCGGATCGAGCGTGCGCAGCCGCACGGTGCCGTAATCGGTGGAATGCGCCCAGACCAGTCTGCCCTTGTTAGTGTAAACCGTGACGGCGGTGACGGGAGGGTAGTGGTCGTTTTTGTCCATCGCCGGCGACGTGACCAAAACGATCGCATCCTCGGCGGGGTGCAGCTTGATCCAGACGGTACGGAAATAAATGCTCTCGAGGAGTGATCCATTTTCGATGCCGAGGAATTTTTCGGCGGAGTTGAGTTGCGCGAGGTCGTTTGGATCCCAGTCACCGTTGTAGTAGTTCCAGTCGCTTGAGTAGGAAAATCGCTGCGACTGCCAATGCAGAACGACCAGGCGGCCCCTGGTTTTATTCAGGGTAATCTCGCAAGGAATGCCGGCCTCGTCCGCCCGCTGGGCAATCCGATTCTCCTGCATTTCATCGGTGTCTCCGGGCAGGCTTTGTGGAAACACCGAGGGGAGCGTGTTGTAGAGATTATCCCAGTAAGAATCGGGAACCGGCTCGTTTGAATGGGTTTCTTCGTAATATTCGCCAATGGTACGGACGAGAAGATTATTATACATTTTCGAGAGCGTGGCCAGATCGTCGGGCTGGAACGAGTGGGGCCTCTTATCAAGCACAAGGTCCCCAAAATAATAGCCGCGAACGTGCACGACCCCTTTCACCGTATAAGCGGCGGCCGCCAGGCCGATGGTGTCGAGGCCTTGGCCGGCGTCATTCGGTGCAAACAGCAGCCCGGCTTTTTCCTCCGGGTGGAGTTTTTGGTAATCGTGAACAAAAATAAGCGATTCGACCAAATCACCATGCTTCACGCACAAGAGCGGCCGGCCGGTGATGGGGTCTTTTGGCGGATCCTCGCGCAGGGCGCCCGTTGACGGACGCCAAGTGTAATGGGTATCGTTCCAATCGAAGACGAGGCTCTGGTCGAGCGAACCTGGGGAACTCGCCCGGGCCACCGGGAAATCCGGCATCTTCTTTGGGTCGTGGAACGCGGCGAAGGCCCGCTGCATCTGTTCGTCGGGCGTCCCGACCAAAGGCACCGGTTTCAACGGCAGCTTCGCGACGGTTTTAAAATACTCGTCCAGGCAATGGCCGGGATATTTCCGTAGATCATCCGGCTGGAGAGTTTTCAGCGGCACCTTGCCGTGGTCGATGGTATGCGCCAGGACGATCCCATTCGTGGAATAAACCGTCACGGCGGTGACGGGCGGACACTGGCCGTCTTTTCCAGCCGCCGGTGATGTAATGAGGACGATCGCAACCTCGTCGGGATGCAGCTTCATCCAGACATGCCAGAAATAAATGCTCTCGACCAACGACCCGTTTTCCAAGCCAAGGAACTTGTCGCCCCAAAACGTTTTTTTGACCGGCGGGATCGTCGGCGCAGAATCATGCGCCGGAATGACGGGCGACGAATCCGCGGCTGCGCGCACAACAGTGACGACGAGAAGTAGTCCAGCTCCAATAATGCATGAAGCGAGCAGGGGTTTCATGCGGAGAAGTGGGAAATGCTTTTTTTGATTCATGCTACTAAGTTGGTGGCGGTCTGCGGACATCGGCAGAGGATCACGAAACGGTGCAACTGAACCAGATTAGCAGTAGAAAATGGGCGTCGCAGATTTTTACCGACCAACATGCGTGAAAAGCGAGCCACCAGTGGGGCTTTTATATAGGAACTTATACCTATATTATACTTTAGCTTCGGACTTTTGCGGCAGATCGCGCCGGGCTTGGTGTGCTGCGGGTTTCCCAAACAATTTTTAACAGGTCGCAAAGGCTGGCCCGCCGTTGGAGGGAACGAAATGGCGGGTGTCTTGTGCCAAATTTTCATCCTTCGCCAAGGCTTCCGCTTTCGCTGAAGCTATGGCGGGCAAGACGGATGACACGGCCAAGCGAGCCCAGTTTTTGCCTTCGATGAAGGGAATCCATGTTTCTTCGAGATCTTCAGTTCAAAACCAATCAGGAGAACGGAGGGCCGTTCGCGACAGCGTGCGGCCAGCGCGCTTGCACCCGGGCGGTTTTTTTGCAGGCTCACCCGACCATGGCTGCACTCGCTATCGATCCGCAAATTGACCGGTCTTCCGTCCCCGATGCCACAGGCCACTTCGCCCTTTACGGCGGCGTGTACGTGCCCGAGACGTTGATGACCGCCCTCGAGGAGCTGGGCACCGCCTACGAGGCCGCGAAGGCCGACCCGGCGTTCCAAGCCGAGTTGAAACATCATTTAAAGGAATTCGCCGGCCGGCCGACGGAACTTTATTTTGCCGAGCGGCTCACCGCGCACTGCGGCGGCGCGAAAATTTATTTCAAGCGCGAGGACTTGCTGCACACCGGCTCGCACAAGATCAACAACACCATCGGCCAGGCGCTGCTTGCCCGGCGCATGGGCAAGAAGCGCATCATCGCGGAGACGGGCGCCGGCCCGCACGGCGTGGCCACGGCGGCGGTCTGCGCGAAATTCGGCCTGGGGTGCGTGGTTTACATGGGTGCG
>DATHQS010000233.1:0-4716 GCA_035482455.1 Candidatus Acidiferrales bacterium
CACGCTGCTCGTCTGGCTTCTATTTTTCAAAAACTAAAACTTTATGGCTGACCAAACTTCCACACCCCCTTCTGAGAACCCGCCGGCCCGGCCGCCGGCGGAACCCGAGGAACAACGCAAAATCGCGGCGCGCTTCATCACCATCGGCCTTGTGATCGCGGTGGTCGTCCTCGTGTTTTGGGTCTGGAGCGTCATGGAACGCCATCCGCGGACGGATGACGCCTTCGCCGAGGCCAATGTCATCGGGGTCACTCCCCGCGTCCGGGGACAGATCATCAAGTTGAATGTGCAGGATAACCAGGAGGTAAAAGAGGGCGATGTGCTGTTTGAGATTGACCCCGCTGATTACCAGCTTCAACTCCAAAACGCGCAAGCCGCCCTGGCGGCCCTTGACCAGCAGATCGAAGTTGCCCGTTCCCAGGATGAAACGTTGAAGTACCAGGTCAAGGCCGCCGAGGCGGGCGTGGAACAGGCCCAAGCCCAGCAAAAGCAGGCCGGCGACACCCTGCAACGCCTGCAGCCCCTCTTGGCCAAGGGCTTCACCACGGCCGACGACGTGGACAAGGCCGAAACCGCCGTGAAAGTGGCCGCCGCCGAATTTGCCACCGGGGAACAGCGGCTTAACCAGGCCCGCGCCAGCCTGAGCAGTCTCGCCACCCTGCAAGCCCAACGCGCCGGTGCGGTCGCCGCCGTGGATCTCGCCAAGCTGAATCTTTCCTACTGCCAGGTCATCGCGCCGTTTCCCGGCAAGGTCATCAACCTCAATTTTTCCGCCGGCGCCTATGCCACCATTGGCGTGCCGGTTTTTTCCCTGCTTGATCTGCGTCACTGGTATGTCATCGCCAATTTTCGCGAGGGCGAAATCCGTCATTTCAAGGCGGGCGACGAAGCCGAAGTGTATCTGATGTCGGTGCCGCAAAAGCGTTTTGCCGGCAAGATCCAGGGCATTGGCTGGGCGGTGACCCCCAGGGATGAGATCGACCGGTCGCACGGCGTGCCCACGGTTCCGCGCGAATTGAACTGGGTGCACATTGCCCAACGCTTTCCCGTGCGTATCGAGGTGGAAAATCCGGACCCGGAATTGTTCCGCGCCGGCGCTTCCGCGGTGGCCATCATCAAATGAACACCGCTGCCGCGCTGCCTCGGATGTCCTTCCGCCCCGCCTGGCTGCTCTGGCTGAAGCGGGAGCTGGCGCCGTTCCCGGGCCGCTGGCCCATGACCGTGCGCATGGTCGTCGCGGTCACGTTGGTGACCATCATCTCGATGTCTTTGCAGGTGCCGCAGCTGGCGTTCTCCGCCTTCTTCGTGTTCTTCGTCTCCAAGGAGAACCGCGTGCTCACCCTGTTCACCGGCGTGATCATGATCGCCGGCGCCACGGTGTCCACGGCTTTGACCCTGTTCCTGTATGACTACACGTTCGACCATCCGGTGCTGCGCGTCCCCCTCATGGCGGGATTTGTTTTTGCCGCGATGTTTTTGTCGCGCACGTTTGTGATCGGCCCGCTGGGATTTGTCCTGGGATTTTTTAACGCCCTGATGCAGATCGTTGGCGAGAACGCGCCCAATCCGGATGCGCTCGTGCGCGGTGAGCTTTGGCTGTGGGTTGCCCTGGTTTACGCCATCGCGCTTACGGTCGTCATCAACCAGATTCTGCTTCCGGCGGATCCGTGGACGGCGCTGGTCGGTTCCTTGGCACTCCGGCTGAATGCGGCCGCGACGGCATTGGAGCGCGCCATCAAGACTGGCGTCGCGGGCGGGCAGACCAACCAGCCCTTGCTGGACCTCGCCACGCGCGGATGCACCAACATGCTCGGGCTTTTGAACTTTTCAGAGATGAAAGACCCGCAATTGAAACGCCGTCATCCGTTTCTGGTGGAGACCATCGCCACCACCGGGCATCTCGTCAGCGCCACGGCCTCGTTTGAATTTCGCGAGCCAACGCCGCTGTCCGCTGACGACGTGGCTTGCGCCAAGACCTTGCTGGCGGATATCGCACAACTCAGGTCCTTGTTGCCGGGACTCAGCGTGTCCTTGACGGCCCGGGCAGCGACGCCCCGGGAGGCGCCCCTGCCACAACTGCGCGAAATGCAATTCGCCGTCGAATCTTTCCGCGACAGCCTGATTCGCGGGGCTTCCGATTTTTCCTCGACCATTCCGGCGAAGGCAAGGAAGTCGCTGTTCAACCCGGACGCGTTCACCAATCCGTCGCATGTGCGCTTTGCGCTGAAAGTCACCCTGGCTGCCATGGTTTGTTATTTGATTTACACCGGGCTCCACTGGCCGGGCATTAGCACGGCGTTTATCACGTGCTGTTTCGTCGCGTTGGGAAATACCGGTGCCACCATTTACAAAAGCTGGCTGCGTCTTTTTGGCTGCCTCGCCGGGGGGCTGATGGGGTATCTGGCCATCTTTTTCCTCATTCCGCACATGGAAAGCATTGCATCGCTTGTCCTGCTCACGGCCGTCGCCTCGGCGCTGATCGGCTGGGTGGCGGCCGGCTCCGAGCGCATTGCCTATGCGGGGTTGCAGGCGGCGTTTGCGTTTTACTTGTGCGTGTTTCAGGGTTTTGAACCGGGCATTGACCTGACCATCGTTCGCGACCGGCTCGTGGGTATTTTGCTCGGCACGGTCGTTTCGGCCATTGTGTTCCGTTCCATTTGGCCGGAACACGCCGCGGAGGAATTGCGCCAGACGCTCAGCCGGGTGTTGCGCGAGGTTTCCAAGCTGTTGCTCATCCCCAAGCCGGGAGTGCCCGGTGAAACGGATGGCGCAGCGGCGACCGCGCTGCACCGTGCCCTCGCCAAGGACTTGGACAGCATCCTGGTGCTGCTGGAGCAGGCTGCCGTTGAGAACGTCATGTTCCGCAATCCCAGAAGCTTTTCACCCGTCCTGCTGGAACGCCTGGTGGCCCATATCCAGGCCTTGTGCCTTATCAGCACGGCCCTTTTACGGAAGACAAAAATGGAGGAATGGCAGCGCCTGCCGCCTTCGGTCCAGGAGCGGGAGTTCGCGCTGCGCGATTTTATTTCCAGATATTTCCAATCGTCGGCCGGACAAATTGAAGCCGGCCTTGGGCTGAAAGCCCTTGAATCGGGGCACGAACTCTCCGAATGGTCCACCGCAACTTCGAACGTGACTCAAAACGACCGACCGCGCCTGGTGAACCGGCTCATCGCACAGGTTCAAAAGCTTGTTTAACGGGGCTGATATTTGTGGCGATGCCTGTCAAATCGCCGGTTGATGCTTCTTGTGGAGAATTTGTTGTGGGACACGCTTCTCAGCCAATGAAAATCACTGGCGAAGCATCAACTCTTCGCCAGTGATAGATCACACTGCCTTAATTTTATTCAAACAGAAGCCTCAGCCGCCTGCCGGATGACTTCGGCCACCGCCGCCGGTTTTGAAACATAGATCGCATGGCTGCCGGGCACTTCCGTCACCTGCGCTTGGGCCCGTCCCGCCATCGCCCGTTGCGCCGGCGGCGGAATCATCTTGTCCTCGGTGGCGACCAGATAATGGCTCGGCTTGCTCTTCCACGCCGGGTCCGTCACGGCACCCGCCAGGGCTTCAACGCCCCACGGCACCTGGGAATCAGCCATGAACGAAGCCTCGTCCGCTTCAACATCCGCCGCGAAGGACGCGGCGAATTTTGCCCGGTCGAGGAAGAGATAACCGTCCTTCGGGGGCAAGATCGGCGGCACGGGCGCGCCGGGCGGAGGATTCGCGATCAGGGAGGACACCGATTCCCCCTTGTCGGGCGCGAACGCGGTGATGTAAACGAGGTTGGAAACCTTCGGGTGGGTGCCCGCCTCGGTGATCACCACGCCACCATACGAATGGCCGACGAGCACGACCTCGCCGTTCACGCTGTCGATCGCGGCCTTGGTGGTGGCGACGTCATCCGCCAGGGATTTGGTCGGGTTCTGGACCACCAGGACGTTATATCCCTGGTTCTTGAGGATCTTGTGCACGCCCGCCCAGCCCGAACCGTCCACGAAGCCGCCGTGCACCAGGACAATCGCCTTGCTGGATTTGGTGTTGTTCGGCTGCTGATTTGATTTTTGTGAGTTCATGATGTTTGCCTTTCTATTTTTTGTTTTGAGTTTGTTTTTTGTTGGCGCGTGCCAACCTTGGAAAGACCTTACCAGCGACATTTAAAACCGCCCAATACCACCTTTCATTGGCGGCAATGCTTTTCGGGAATATCAGAAATCTGCGGAAATTTTCATGGCGAACAGTCGGGGCGCAAGCGATGTGAAAGAACAGCACGGATAACTTTGTTTTAAGCGCGGGCTGTAAACGGCCAAGTGACTATGCTTGTGACCATAGCAGGGCGCACGGAACCCATCTTCCAATTTTCTTCGGCGAAAGAGATTGAACATGCAACCGCGAAACCCGCAGGTTGGACTGTTGGCGAGCGGGGCCACTCTTGCGCCACTTCCCAACTCCAACGGAGTTGCAGCACTCAGCCCAGGGTTGCGACGAAGGAGCTACCCTGGGTCCCCGCCCAAAAAAAATCTCTTCGTTTTGCCCGCCGCCGCCGGAGGTGGCGGGCAAAACGAACCTTCCAACCCCATTTCATACCATGGCCCGTGGAAAATTCGGATAAACTTTCCCTCAACCCGCATTCGCCCGCCGGACGGCGGCAATGAAGCTGTCCGCTGCCGCTGAACGGAATTTTTTGCGATACGCGATGCCGACCCCGAGCGGCGGTGG
>DATHQS010000234.1:0-28398 GCA_035482455.1 Candidatus Acidiferrales bacterium
TTGCATTTGCACCGCCAAGCCGCCGACGCCGTTGCTGTTCGCCGCATTATAGAAGCTGCCGGTGATCGTCACCGTGCCATTGGTCAGCGACAGGTTGTTGGTGGCGATGACGCCGTTGGTCAGCATCACGGCCGGCACCAACGACTGGTCGTAATAATAACCCGGCAACGCCGCAACAAGGTTATATGTCCCCGGGTCGAGGTTGAGGGAATAATGTCCATTGACGTCCGCGACCGTCGCTCCGGCGTAACCGCTGGACGGCAAGGCGACCACAACGGCATACGGCAGCGGAGTGACACCATTGCTGTACACCGTGCCGGTCAGGGATTGGGGCGTTATCGCATTGGTCACTAAATTTGTGGCGGTCACCGGCGCAAAATTTCCGGTGGGGCTCACGACCCGGTAAATCTGCTGGCCGACGATATTTTCCAAGGTCATGGGCGGTGCAAAGTTCAAGACCGTGGTGATGGCGCCCGCGGTGGGGTTGCGGTCGAAAGGCACGCTGATGTTGGTAACACCATTGATGATCATCGCGCCACCATCGCTGATGCCAAAGGCATCAATCATCGGTTCGCCGGGGTCGATCACGCCGTTGCCGTTGAGATCGAGCCATTTTTGGACGGTGACGGCTTCGCCATTGGCGAGGCCGCCGATATTCAGAGTGATGTTGCCGGGGTAGGTGTTGCTGATGACCGACGGGCTGACGGTCAGGGTGGCCGCGGACGAATCGAGGGCGGCGGACAACAAAAACACGGAAACTATGACAAATAGAAAGGATTTGGCGCTCATGGTTTTCATGGAATCTACCTCGGGCCGATGATTGACACCGGAGACGCTCCGGTACGCCAGTTTTTTAACGCATAACCCTTCCCAATACAAGGTGAATTGCCTGTTGACTTTGTATGTCCATTTGATAAATTCCGCGTCCCTTTGATTGGAATTTGAATGAAAACGCATTTGCCGAAAGTAAATCTGGACCAGCGTAAGTGGCACGTCATTGATGCCGATGGCGCCGTGCTTGGCCGTCTGGCCGTGCAGGTTGCCGACATTTTGCGCGGTAAAAACAAACCCGTATACACCGCGCACCTCGACGCCGGCGACTTTGTCATCGTCGTCAACGCGGAGAAGGTCAAGGTCAGCGGCAAGAAGGAACTCCAGAAGGAATACATGAGCTATTCCGGCTGGAAGGGCGGCGAAAAGTACGCCACCGTCGAACAGGTCCGCGCCAAGAACCCCGAATTTCTCATCGAGCACGCCGTCAAGGGCATGATCCCGAAGAACCGCCTCGGTCGCGTCCTGCTGACCAAGTTGAAAGTGTTCAAGGGTCCGAAACACGACCACGCCGCGCAAACGCCGGCGGAGTTGAAAGCCGCTAACTGATTTTTTGTATGGCCACCAAAACCACCAACGAATTCCTCGGAACCGGCCGTCGCAAGACCGCCATCGCCCGCGTGCGCCTCGCGACCGGCACCGGCAAGATCACCGTCAACGGCCGCACGTTTGAAAACTATTTCCCGCTGGACACCCAGCGCGCCACGGTTTCCTCCCCGCTTACCATCACTGGCACGGCGGACAAGGTGGATGTGCGCGTGAATGTCGGCGGTGGCGGTCCGCTCGGCCAGGCCGGCGCGGTGCGCCACGGCATTTCCCGCGCTTTGTTGAAATTCGACGCCGCCCTGCGCCCCGCGCTGAAGGCGGAGGGTTTCCTCACCCGCGACCCCCGCGAACGCGAGCGCAAAAAGTACGGCCAGCCCGGCGCGCGCAAACGCTTCCAATTCTCGAAGCGTTGATCGCAACGGAAAGTTTCAAAACCCGCTGGCTACCGCCGGCGGGTTTTTTGTTTGGTGCAATGATGATTTTAATACTTTAATAAATTTATGGGACTCGACGTTTGGCTATATCAATTTAAAGGCCTGAACACCGATGCCATTCTGAAACTCTCGCAGTTTTCAGAGGAGCCTTGGGCGTCAGGGGCATTTCAAAAATGGAAGACGTTGCCTGAATCTGACCGGGGCCCGTTCCCTTCGGAAGCGGACAGGATTGCCCATCGGGAAAAGCTGGCGGCCAGGGCGCGGGAACTGGGTATTCCTGAAAAAATCCTTAAGCATGAGAGTTTTGGCGGAGAACACATTTGTTTTCCTTCAAAGGCCAACCCGCAAATGCCGGTTGGCGACTGGTATTCTTTCAGCATGACCCAGACGCTGATGAAGCATTTCATCGGCAAAGACATTTATTTTGCGTTTCCCGAGGCCGGGGAAGATTTGCATTATTATTTCAAACCCGATTGGGCCGCGGCGAAAGGAAAATTGAGTGAAATTCTCAAGGAACTCAAAAAGGTGGAGCCGGCGGAACTTGAAAAATTTTGTTTCGGCCTGTCCGAGTCGTTTGACCATCACTTGAACCAAATAGAAGTGATGATTGAAACCATGGATTATGTCTTGTCGCATCCCCACCCTGAAGAATTTCTTTTGTGCTGGAGCGATTAGCATCCGTGAAAAATTATCCGGAGATTTTTAGTTTATGAAACCATACGAAGTGAATGACGGCGGCCTGCTGATCTCGGATGACAAGCAGCTTCTGGATCGCGCCTTGATCCATGAGTTTCTATCCACGCGCAGCTACTGGGCGAAGGGCGTCCCGGTGGCCACCATGAACCGGGCGATTGAAAACTCGCTGTGCTTTGGCGTGTACGTGGCGGACAAGCAGATCGGGTTTGCGCGGGCGGTCACGGATTTCGCCACGTTCGCATGGCTGGCGGATGTGTTCATCGTGGAGGAACAGCGCGGACACGGGTACAGCAAGCAACTCGTGGCGGCGGTGCGGGCGCATCCGCAATTGCAAGGTTTGCGGCGGTTCCTGCTGGCCACGGCGGACGCGCACGGGCTGTACCGGCAGTCCGGGTTTGAGCCGATAAAACACCCAGAACGTTTTATGGAAATCTGTCCGCAAAACCCTTACAACTGTGCGTGAAGTTTTTGAGCCAATACGAAAATGAAAACTAAGAAAGTCGCCATCGTCGGCGCGTCGGGTTATTCCGGCGAAGAACTCGTGAACCTGTTGCTGCACCATCCGCACGCGGACCTGGTGGCCGTCACCTCGCGCCAGAACGCGGGGCAGACGCTGGCGCAGGTGTTTCCCAAATTTGCGAGCCATCCCAAATCCAAGTCTCTCCGTTTCGTGGAACCGAACGCCGAACTGCTCGCGAAGCAGGCGGACGTGGTATTCCTCGCCCTGCCCCACGGCGTGGCCGCCGAGTACGCCATCCCGCTCATCAACGCGGGCTGCGTGGTCATCGACCTGAGCGCGGATTTCCGGCTGAAGAGCCCGGAGGTCTACAAGGAATTTTACGCGCACGACCATCCGGCGCCGGACCTGTTGAAAAAATCCGTCTATGGGTTGCCGGAATTTTACCGGGAGGAGATCAAGAAATCGCTGCTCATCGCCTCGCCCGGCTGCTATCCGACGAGCATCTTGCTGCCGTTGATCCCGTTGCTGAAGGCGGGGCTCATCAAGTCCTCCGGCATCATCGCCGATTCCATGAGCGGCGTCAGCGGCGCGGGCCGGAAGGCGGAGATCGACTACCTGTTCTGCGAATGCAACGAAAGCGTCCGCCCGTACGGCGTGCCGAAGCACCGGCACCTGTCCGAGATCGAGGAACAGCTCGGGTTCGCGGCCAAAACGAAGGTGACCATCCAGTTCACGCCGCATCTGATCCCCGTGAACCGGGGCATCCTGACGACATTGTACCTCGCGCCGGAAAAACATTTTTCCACGGCGGAAGAGATGGCTGCGCTCGGTGAAAAGATCACCGCGTGTTATGCGAAAGCCTACGCGGATGAACCGTTTGTGCGGATGCTCGAAGGCAAAGCATTGCCGGACACGAAAAATGTCACCGGCACGAACGTCTGCGAGATCGCGTGGCGGCTGGATCCGCGCACGGGCCGGCTCATCGTGATGAGCGCCGAGGACAACCTCGTGAAGGGCGCGAGCGGCCAGGCGGTGCAAAGCCTGAACATCCTGAGCGGCTGGCCGGAAACGGCCGGACTGGTTTGATCGCCGCCGCCGCAAAAACCAACGTCAAAAAGCAGGCGGACGGGAACGATCCTTGTCCGCAGTGATGGCATCCATGGCGGCCTGACGCAGATCACCTTGCGGAAATTGCGCCACCCACGCCGACGCGGCGGCGGCGTCTTTGAGCCCCCAACGTTGCACGATGGCCAGCACGGTTTTATTTTGCACTTCGCCGGCGGGCAATGAATTGATGGCCAGGTTGGCGGCGGAACTGGAATCGCTGTCGCCCCAGCTCATGGCCGTGGCCGAGACCACCTGCAGCCGCAGTGTGTCATCGGGAATCTGAACCGCCCACGCGGCCGCGTCTTTCGGGGCATTGGCCGCCCATATCCCGGCGGCGCACGTGATAATTTCGTCCCGCCCGGAATCCGCCGGCAATGCGGCGGCCAGCGCCAGGGATTTTTGGGGATCCGAATATGCCAGCACCCCGGCCACGCTCTTGAGGGCGTTTTGACGGTCGCCGTCCGCGGGCAACTGCCCGGCCCAGGCGGTGGCGGCGGCCAGATCCTGCTTCGCCCAATCACCGGCCGCCGACATCAGTGCTTCGTCGTGGACCTCCGGCGGCGTTTGCGCGGCCCATTCCGCCGCCGAACGCGCATCGCTGCCGGACCAGCGTCGCAACAAGCGCAGCTCCAAGTCGCGACCGATGACGGTCGGTTTCTGGGCTTGCAGCTCCTGAAGTTTTTTTAAAATGTCCGGCAGGTCGGCGATATCAACGCCCTCCGCAAAAGTCTGCAACTCTTTCATGAAATCGTCCGCTGAAGCGCCAAACAGCGAATTCGTGACCGCTTGAAGTGCAAAAAGCTGATCCTGCCAGAACGGAACCAAGGGCCGCGCCGGCGCGGGCAAGGCACCCAGATCTTTCTGCGGCGGGATAATTTTATCTGGCGATGAGGATGCCGGATTGGCACCGGCCTTTTGTTCCATCGTGGAAATCATTTTTGCCGGCTGGCGGCCGCTCCACCACACCAGCGCGCAAAGCAACACGCCACCGCCAACCACGAATTTTACCGCAAGAGAACGTGACATTTTAAATGGAGCAAATCATTGGCCGTTTTTGGGACCGGTGCGGGGCCCGGACGGGCCCCGCACCGTCAATCAGGCCGCAGGCTTATTCCGTCGGCGGCACGTCTTGCAACGCGGCGATGGAACTGGAGCAATCCCAGGAGCCGACGTAGTCTCCATTGATCAAGGTTTCATCCCACTGGCACCATGAGAGGCCGTCAGAAAGGCGCCGGATGTTCCAGGCCTGTTCCGCATTCGCTTGCAGCCAGCCGAGGTAGCTGCTTTGCAGGCCGCGGTTTTTCATATAGGCGGCCGCCCAACGCACGCCGATCCCGTTGAAGCCCGAATTGTTATTGTTGGTGCCGTATTCGGGCATGATGTGATAGCCATTGGTCATGCCGCCGCCCATGGTCATCAGGTAATTGCAAGCCAGCGTGGCCCCGCCCGTCCAGCCGAGATTGTCGTTGGCACCGATAAACGTGCCTTGGTTGTACGTGGTCGGCGTCTGGCTGCCCGGGCTGTCGTACACTTGTCCGGTGGTGGAATTCCAGCAGTTGGCACGCTGCCAATTGCAGATATTTTGCGCCTTGGTCAGGTAGGTGGAATCACCGTAGGCTTGATACAGCTTATAGGCCACAATGCTGGCCGGGCCGTTCACCGCGGAATTTTTGCTGTTATTCGCGCTCGTCCAGTAGAAGCCGCCATTGACCGTGTCATAACTCCGCGCATAAGCCATGTCGAAGTTTGACTTGGCGATGTTGCGAAAGGTGGTGTTGCCGGTCAGGCTGTAGGCGCGCAGATGCGCGATGCACGCCCACATGACATCATCGTTGTATGTGTTATATGACCAGCTGGTTTGGCGGATGCCGTCAAAACCGTTGACCAACGCGGTCACCTGGCTGGTGTACGAACTGTTCCGGTTGGCCGCATCGATGGCGGTCTCGATCTCCTCCGCCTGCTGCCAAAAGCCGGTGTCGCCGCCGGATTTGTAATTCTTGTAGTAGGCATTCCCGGATCCGGAATAAAAGGCCGTGTTGTAGCTGTTGAACAGCGTGTCGGCATCGGCGTTGCTGAAGGCCGCAGCGGGACGGATCCCGGCGGCGGTCAGCGTCAAGGCCAGCGCCAGCCCGGTGACGGCACGGCACGAAGTTACGAACGGTATTTGGTTGGTTGGTTTCATTGGTTTGTTTGCTTGGTTGGAGTTGGACCGCGGCGCGACACATCAACGGCTCCCGTCGCGCCGTACGGCATCCCGGCCATTTCCGAGGCGCAATAGCACCGTGCATCGACGGCAAAATTGCGCTCGCTCGTAAATCGCGGGAGTGAAACGACTCTCGCAGCAACCATCGAAACCTACCATTACACGTTCGTGTAAGAAAACGTCATGTGACTTATAAGTCACACCCGCCATCCCTTCAGCGCAGCGAACGGCGGCAAAATGAACCGCAAGCAAACCAAAGCTGGCACAGTAACTTTAAATCAGTGTGCGCATTGTCATTCCACCATGGCATCTATATTCTGTATGACCGGAGCGCTGCCTGGTTCATCACGGTTTCAAATCACTGAATTCCGTTTCAAACCGGTGGCAGGACTCCCTATTATGACGCATCAGTTGGCATGTGCAGATTGAACCCATGACTTCGTCTGCCAAAAAAATGCAATGGAACGCGGCGGATTATGCCGCGAATTCCACCGTGCAGCAAAGCTGGGCGCGCGAACTCATCGCGCGGCTCAAGCTGCGCGGGAATGAGCATGTTTTGGATGTCGGCTGCGGCGACGGCAAGGTGACGGCGGAGATCGCCCGGGCCGTGCCGCATGGCACAGTGACGGGCATCGATGCCTCGGCGGAGATGCTGAAGTTCGCGAAAAAGATGTTTCCGGCGGCAAAAGTTCCCAATCTGAAATTCAAGGCCAGCGATGCGCGGAAAATCGAGTTCAAAGAAAAATTCGACGTGGTTTTTTCCAACGCGGCGCTGCACTGGGTCGATGATCATGAGGCCTTTTTGCGCGGGGTATCCGCGGCATTGAAACCCGGCGGCCGGCTGGTGGTTTCCTGAGGTGGCAAGGGCAACGCGCACGATGTTTTTCTGGCGATGCGGCCCGTGATGCGGTCGGACCGCTGGCGCGGCTTCTTCCGCAACATGCCCCTGCCCTATTTCTTTTACGCGCCGGACGACTATGAAAAATGGCTGCCACGCCATGGTTTCAAGATCAACGCGGTCAACCTCGCACCAAAAGACGCGACTTACGCCGGCGCGGGTGATTTTGCGACGTGGCTGCGCACGACGTGGCTGCCGTTCGTGCAGCGCGTGCCGGAGGATGTGCGCGAGGAATTCATCACCACCACCACGCAACGCTATCTCGCCAAACATGCGCCGGATGCGGAAAACAAGGTCCATGTCCGCATGGTGCGACTGGAGATCGACGCGGTGAAAATCTGAGGCGATGAAAATTCCTTGCTACAAGGTTGATGCCTTTGCCGGAGAAGTGTTTCGCGGCAACCCGGCGGCGGTGTGCCCGCTCGAGGCGTGGTTGCCGAATGCCACGATGCAAAGCATCGCGGCGGAAAACAATCTATCGGAGACGGCCTTCACGGTGCCGCGTGGCAATGGATTTGATTTGCGGTGGTTCACGCCCACGGTGGAAGTGGACTTGTGCGGCCATGCCACGCTGGCGGCGGCACTGGTCATGTTTCAGGAGTGGAACTTTGCCGGCAATGCAATTGAGTTTCATTCACGCAGCGGGATTTTGCGCGTTTCACGGGATGGGGAAATGCTGACGCTGGATTTTCCGGTGAAGCCGGGTGCGCCTTGCGCCATGCCAGAGGCGTTGGTGCGGGGACTTGGATGCTCGCCAGTGGAGATTTTCAAGTCGCAAGATTATCTCGCGGTGTTCAAGACGGCAGACGAGGTGCGCACGTTGCGGCCGGATTTTGCGGTGCTGAAAACGCTGGAGGCGCGCGGCATCATCGCCACGGCGCCAGGCGAGGATTGCGATTTTGTGTCACGCTTTTTTGCGCCGGCAGCGGGCATCGATGAAGATCCGGTCACGGGCTCGGCGCATTGCACGTTAATGCCCTACTGGGTGCCAAAGCTGGGCAAAGCCAAGCTGTTCGCGCGGCAAATTTCGGCGCGCGGCGGCGAGTTGTTTTGCGAGCTGGCGGGTGACCGCGTGCGCATCGGCGGCAAAGCTGTGCTTTACCTTCGGGGAGAAATTGTTTTGGATGATTCGTATTCCGTTCGTTAACAAATGAAATTGAAACTGAAAACCATCAAAGGTTCCATCGTTGCGCCCATCGGCTTTCTTGCCAGCGGCGTATTCTGCGACATCAAAAAGCTCGGCACGGGCAAGGGCTCGAACAAGGGCCAGAAGCGCGACCTCGCGCTCATCGTGTCCGAAACGCCCGCGACGATCGCCGGCATGTTCACGACCAACCAGGTGTGCGCCGCGCCGGTAAAGGTTTGCATGGAGCGCATGAAGAAAGGTACCGCGCAGGTTGTCGTGGTGAATTCCGGCAATGCGAACGCCTGCACCGGCAAACAGGGCATGGCGGATGCGCGCGCGATGGTTTCGTTCACGGAAAAGACGCTGGCGCTCTCAGCCGGCCGCGCGCTGGTGGGCTCAACCGGACGTATTGGTGTGACGATGCCGATGGACAATATCCGCGCAGGCATCCTGGAGGCGGCGATGGAACTGGGCGGCACGGCGGCACACGCCGACCGCGCGACGGAAGCCATCATGACGAGCGATTCGCGTCCGAAGCAGATCGCGGTGGAATTCAAGCTCGGCAAGCAGACGGTGCGCATCGGCGGCATCTGCAAGGGCGCGGGGATGATCCAGCCGGGCATGAGCGCGACGGGTGCGCGGCCGGCGGCACTGCCGCACGGCGGCTTGCACGCGACGATGCTCGGGTTCATCACGACCGACGCGGCGGTGGACCAGAAAGTTTTGCAGGCGGCCTTGAATGAGGCCGTGGCGCACAGTTTCAACCGCATCACCGTGGATGGTGACATGAGCACGAATGACACGGTGCTGGTGCTGGCGAACGGGCTCGCCGGAAATGAAAAATTAAAAATTAAAAATGCCAAATTGGCGATTTTCCAGGCGGCTTTGAATCATGTCTGCCTCGAGCTGGCGAAGATGATCGTGCGTGATGGCGAGGGGGTTCATCGCGTGGTGACGGTGCGGGTGAATGGTGCGAAAACGATCCAGGATGCGGATGCGGCCGCGCGCGCGGTGGCGAACAGCGCACTGGTGAAAACGAGCTGGCACGGCGGCGACCCGAACTGGGGCCGCATCATCGACGCCATCGGCTATTCCGCCGCGACGGTGGTGGAGGAGAAAATTGACATCGGCTATTCCGCACCGGGCGGTAAAAAGATTTTGTGGAGTTTGAAGCGCGGGCAGCCGACCGAGGCGACATTCAAGCAACTGTGCGCGGCGGTCGCGCCAAAGGAATTTGAGCTGCACATCAACCTGAACCTCGGCAAGGCCGGGGCGGTGATGTATGCGTGCGATTTGACGGAGGCTTACGTGGATTATAACAAAGGAGATGTGACGGATCCGACGACGCTGGGTGGTTAATTTCATGAACGATTCTAAAGAAAGCTTTAACCAGATACGCCTGGCGGATGACAGGGGGCAAACTGCGGTTGTGGTGGAGCTTTGTAAAAAGCACCTGCGTAAATATCCAAAGCATGGTATCGCTTGGTTGTATTTTGGAATTGCTGAAACGGAGCTTGCTCAATACAGAATCGCCGAAAAAGCCATACGCCGCGCCATGGTTTTATGCCCGAAGCAGGCATTACCGGTGGTCTATTCGCAAATGGGACATTTGCTTCAGGCGAAAGGCGAGTTAAAGGGGGCAGCAATTTGGTATTGTAAAGCGGTTAAGCAAAAATCCCACGATGCCACCTATCACATTTTTCTTGGGAGCAACGCATTTAAACGTGGGTCGCATAAAGAATCAAAAGCTCGTTATTACCGCGCAATCGAATGTTCTGAAGGCTGCCTTGATGAGGCTTATTTTAATTTGGGCGGACTATTTTTGGGACAGAGAAATTATCCTGAAGCGATCAAATGCTATGAAGCCGCTTTAAAAATTGATCCACAATATAAAATCGCCAAAAAGCGATTGGATGACGCAAAACTTGCCTTGCTAATTGCAGCTTCTTGACCCGCCACAACACGCTACCGCCGGAACATGCCGGGCATGGCGCCGCCCATCTTGCCCATCATCTTGGACATCTTGCTCATCTTTTTCATCATGGTCTGCATCTGGAAAAATTTATTGAGCATGGTGTTCAGCTCGGTGACGGTCACGCCGCTGCCGGCAGCGATGCGGCGGCGGCGGCTGGCGTTGAGGATGACGGGATTGAACCGTTCCTTCCTGGTCATGGCGCAGACCATGCCTTCCATGCGCTTGAATTCCTTTTCCTGCTTGCCGACGTCCATCTGCTTGAGCGCGTCGCTGCCGCCGGGGAGCATCTTCACGATGCTTTCGAGCGAGCCGAGTTTTTTCATGGCGCGTAACTGTT
The DNA here is from genome assembly GCA_035482455.1 of Candidatus Acidiferrales bacterium. Classification (GTDB taxonomy): domain Bacteria; phylum Verrucomicrobiota; class Verrucomicrobiia; order Limisphaerales; family UBA11358; genus UBA11358. Next base: position 10,614 of record DATHQS010000234.1, read on the forward strand.
CGAGGAAGTCCTCCAGCGTGAACTCGCCCTTGCGCATCTTTTCTTCCATGCGCTTGGCTTCGTCCTCGGTAACGGCCTCGGCGGCCTTTTCCACGAGGCTGACGACGTCGCCCATGCCGAGGATGCGCGAGGCCATGCGCTCGGGATGGAACGGCTCGAACTCGTCCAGTTTCTCGCCGACGCCGGCGAACTTGATGGGCTTGCCGGTGACGGATTTCAGGCTCAGGGCCGCGCCGCCGCGGGCGTCGCCGTCCAGCTTGGTGAGGATGGAGCCGGTGATGTTGAGGGCCTGGTCAAAATGGGTGGCAACGTTGACGGCTTCCTGGCCGGTGGCGGCGTCGAGCACGAGGAGGATTTCCTGCGGCTTGACGAGGTCGCGCAAACGCACGAGCTCCTGCACGAGCGGTTCATCGATCTGCAAACGGCCGGCGGTGTCGAAGATGATGACGTTGCTGCCCTGGGCGCGGCCGTAGGCCATGGCCTCGTTCGCGATCTTCTGGACATCGGTCTCGCCGCGCTTGATGAAAATGGGGACTTCGACCTGTTTCGCAAGCGTCTCGAGCTGGTCCATCGCGGCGGGGCGGTAGACGTCCGCCGCAACGAGCAGCACGGAGCGGCCTTGTTTCTTGAGCAGCTTGGCGAGCTTGCCGCTGGAGGTGGTTTTGCCCGCGCCATGCAGGCCGACCATCATGAGGCAGCTCGGGTTGCCATCCAACTTGAGCGCGGCGTTCGACGAGCCAAGCAGGTCGGTGAGTTCATCCGAGACAATCTTGATGATCTGCTGGCCGGGGTGGACGGTGGCGATGACTTCGGCGCCGAGCGATTTGGTTTTGACGCGTTCGATGAAATCGCGCGCGACCTTGAAATTGACGTCGGCCTCGAGGAGCGCCATGCGCACTTCGCGGAGGGCATCACTGACGTTGCTCTCGGAGATCTTGCCGAGGCCGCGCAGGTTCTTGAAGGCGTTCTGGAGCTTGGTGCTTAACGAGTCGAACATCGGGACAGCTTAAATCAAAACCGGCGGGCGCACAATTTTGGATTTTAACCGGCAAGACGTTCGATTCCGTCGCCTGACGCTTCGCTCGGCGACGGGGACGGCGCAGCGCGCCATCCCTACCAATTGATAGCAGCCTCTTGAGGCAGGCGAATATTGCTTCAGCGACAAGTGAAAACCGCCGACATACGGGCAAGGTGGCATCACTCAAACTGAAGCCTTCGCATGGAACCGCGCCGACTCGTCGACAAATCGTTTCTCGCCACGCACCCGGCCAAACGCTGGGTGCATGACCGCGTAGTGGAACTGCTGGCGTCCGAGACGTCGGTGCCTTCCTTCTCCATCGCGGCCATGAAGCTGACGGCGATGGTGAAGGATGACATTTACGACTTGGAAGACCTGGCGGCCGTGGTGCGGCTGGACCAGGGGCTGTCCATGCGCTGCCTGCGCGTGGCGAGCGGGCCGACGTACGGCGGACATAACCTGACCAGCATCCAGGACGCGATGTTTTTGATGGGCATGGCGGAGATGCGCCGGGTGGCTTTCACGGTCGGGGTGATGGACAATTTCAATCATCTGCGCATCAAGGTGAACTGGCAGCAGTTCTGGCTGCACAGCGTGCTGGTGGCACGGTTGACCGAGCGGATCGCGGGGTCGTTCCGGGACATCACCGGCATGGAATATCTCACCGGGCTGATGCACGACATCGGCAAACTTATCCTGGAACATTATTTTCCGCGGGAGTTCGAAGCCGTCATCCTGCGCGCGCTGGAACGGAAATGCGGCCATGCGGCGGCGGAATTCGACCTGCTCGGCCTGGACCACACGTGCATCGGCGCGGCGCTCTGCCAGTGCCTGAACCTCCACCAGCACGTCGCCCATGCCGTGCGCTTCCATCATCACGCCGCCCACCCGGCGCACACGGGCGACCCGGAAGGTGACGGCGGTTTTCTGGCCTGCTGCGTAAGCGTGGCAGACACGCTCGCGAACATGGGTGACGTGAACATCGGCGGACAAAAAGAAATCGTCCAGTCGCTTGAGGAATTGGCCGAAGAAAAACTGAAGCAAATCAACGGGGCCTATGCCGTTTTGAGGGCCGTGAAAGGCATAACTGAAAAACTGCCTGAATATAGCGTTTATGCGAGTGATGGGTGGAAATTGTTGGATGTAATGTCTCCCAGCGATGTTGTAACCTGTGCCAATTGCTCTCAAAAGAATCGCCTTCCAGAAAAGCACCGCTTTTTGCTAGCCCGTTGTGGCAAATGTCGTGGATACCTCGCTTGGTCAGTAGAGCAGGATCAGTTTTTTCAGGCCCTCATGAGATGTGGAAATACACCACAGTGAAGTTGCCTCACTCAAATAACCAATGACCCTCATACGGGGTGGATATCCTGTCTGTCATTCTCACAAACTCTTTTCCCCATTGACCACCCCAAAAATAGTGCTTTAATCATCAGCCTATGAATATAGCCAACTTATCATCAGCCCAACTCCGCAAAGCCGCCGATCTAAAAGAAAGGATTGCTTCGCTCGAAAACGAACTCAGCAAGCTTTTGGGTTCATCAGCTACCACATCTTCCAAACCCGCTAAGAAAAAGGGCGGGATGAGTGCTGCTGGACGTGCTGCAGTAGCCGCTGCACAACGGGCTAGATGGGCAAAGGTCAATGCTGCCAAAGGTAAATCTACGGCTAAACCGGTGAAGAAGGCACGCAAGAAGATGAGTTCTGAAGCCAGGGCCAAGATTGCCGCGGCTCAAAAAGCGAGGTGGGCGAAGCAAAAGTCGGAGAAGAGGTAATCTGCTGTATTTAGTACGAAAACCGAGTCGGAATTTTTGCTGGGTGCGCTCTATTCATCCGTTCCGGATACAATGATTCCGCTGACCTTGTGTTGCGCGGCAGGAACAGCTACAGCACCCGCGTCACCGACACGGTACTCGGCACCATTCGTTCGCTCGAATCCGTGGTGCAAAGCCTTGAAGGACGCGCTGCGAAACTGGAATCAGACATCAAGGATTCGAAAAAGCGGGCGGACGAATTGGAAACCAAGGCGGGCGCTACATTTGAGAAGGAGGCGCAGTCCCACTTTTTGGTCGAACGATAGTCGGAGATTGAGTAGAAACTTGATCCCACCAAAAATCAAGCTCCAGTCCAAGCTGACGAAATTTCCCCTGATGCAAACGACGAAACTGTTTCCACTAAAATCATCGTCAAACCAAAGCATGAGCATGCGAAAATGACAGGCATTCGCGTTTGATTTCTTCTTCGTGTGATAGGTTCATCACAACTGGATTCAAGTTGAAAAGCCCGCAGCCTAGGAATGTGCGACTTTCCCGCCACATGGGAGGCTGCCACTCAAACGCGAACTGCGGGCAAATCAAGCGCGAAGGTTCTCATCAAAATCCAACCGGCCTTCCACTGTTCGCCGAACGATGAGCGGATCAATGCTTCCAATGACCAGCAGGTTCACTTCCAGCGATCGGAGTCCCGCCGGTTTGATTTCGTGACGGACAACAGCACCAAAGCATGGGACTGGTCCGGTGTTCGCCGCGGCAACTGGCGGCGGGGTGATTTCATTTTTACCGGGCCTTTCGTTTCCCGCAACTTCATCAATTTTGATTCCAGCACCATGACGCTGCCGTGCTCGCCGTAGATTTCCATGCCAGAGACGTGAGAGGTTACGCGGCGGCATTGTTAATGGGCTTGTTTGCGCCCTACGACCCGGCAGGCACGGCAAGTTGCGCCACGACTTCTTTCTTCCATTCCTCGCCCAGTTCCGGTGCGGTCTTGCCGGTGTATTTTTTCCACAGGTCGTCTTCGTATTTATTTTCGCGCATGGCGGCGTTCATCTGGGTGACGATGTCCTTGTCGTATTTTTCGGAAACCCAGTTCAGAAAATTGGCCGTGATGCGATAGCTGTCGTTGTAGTGGGGTGAAAAGGTTTTGCCATGCTTCTGGAACCAGATGATGTCCGCGCCGTGGCTCTGCGGCTCATACTTGAACCAACGAATATAATCCGCAGAGCCTTCCACCAGCCAGCCCGGATTATCACCATCAAATTGCTGGACGACATGAACCATTTCATGCACAAGCGAGCCGACGGCTTCGCCCTGAAGTTCAGTTTCCAGCCAGGTTGAATTGGCGACCACCTTGGTGCCGGTGGTATAAGCCACCCCATTCATGGGTTTTAGGGTGAGGCTGAAGCGCGCGGGCGCGGTGAACCCCTCGCTGGGAAGTAGCGCCACGATTTTGGAATACCATTCAGCCAGTGCTGGCGACAATTTGTTCTGCGCCCAGTCTTTCAATTCCGGCGCGGCGGAAGTATTGATGGCAATCTCGCACTTTTCATCCGCCGTCTTGATGACGAACGATTCAGCCACGGCGGCTTCAACGGCTGCCTTTCCAGTCGCAGTGGCCGCATCAATCACATTAATCTCGCTGTAAAAGGTATTGCCGAAATCATCATCCCGCTCGGTGCTGGCGATATCAAACAGCAGGTAACGGTATTTTCCAACGATGCCGTTCGTATCGGAAATGCTCACGCCGTATTGTCCACCGTTGTCACCATCGTCTTTTGCCTTTGTGTTGACCACGGAAACCATCTTCCAGCCGCAAGTTTCGGGATTCACTCCGTTTGTCGGAGCGACATTGAAATCTTTCGATGCGCCATCGCTGGCGTATAATTTATAAACTTGCGCTCCGCGCGTGTTTGGATGCCATGAGTAGGTATTGATTTGCTTGATATCGATGACACCGCCCAAGTCCGCCTCCAACCGCCCGCCGGAAGTGCCGGCGTTGAAGAAGAAATTTTCATCCGGCTGATCTTGTTCGTCTGGAAGTTTGCCGTCATTAAGTTTGGCCGGGCCACCGCCCGCCGGATCCGATTCACCGTCCACAATGGTGAATTTCGCGCGCACGGCGGCGTTGGCGGCGGACGGGGATGGAACATTTTTGAATCTAAACGCCGCCGTGGCATCGTCGTTTTGATTGTGGCCGACTGTCACCGTGACTTCGGCGTGAGCCAACAGCCCCGCCAGTAAAAAAATCCCGGCGGAAACAATGAATGTGTGCTTTTTCATATATGGTTTTAGGTTTTTATGTGTGATCGCAATTTTCTTCCGTCGCCGGTGAAATTATTCAGGCATCAACGGGTTGGTTCCCCACTGGCTTGGCTGCGGTCCCATTGAGAACTCGATTTTCCCGCCGTTTTTTAACTCTCTGCAAGGCAGGAACGGCGAGTTCCAATCCTTGCCGTTCAATTTTACTGATTGAACGTAAATGTTTTTGTCCGAAATATTTTCCGCCGTCATCGCGAACTGTTTCCCGTTGGACAGGTGCATCACGGCTTTGGGGATTTGCGGCGCGCCGATGACGTAATAATCGCTTGCCGGGCAAACCGGATAAAAGCCCAAGCAGGTGAACAGGTACCAAGCCGACATCTGGCCGCAATCGTCATTGCCGCAGAGCGAGCCGGGGGCGCTCCCGTACTGGGTCGAGACGACCTGATGCAGCCGTTCCGCCGCCTTCCAAGGCGCACCGGCATAGCTGTAAAGGTAAATGACGTGGTGGCTCGGCTCGTTGCCGTGCCAGTATTCGCCAATGCAGCCGCGCAGGTCATTCGATGACAGTTCGCCCTTGAATGCGTCGGACTGTTTCGCGTCGAAAAGCGAATCAAGTTTTTCAACAAACTTTTCCTTGCCGCCCATCAGCGCAATCAAGCCCGGAATATCCTGCGGCGCGAACCATGAATACTGCGAACTGGTGGCTTCCGTCACGTCCTGCAGATTTGTTCCGCCGCCAAAAAGATGCGCATCAAAATTCGTGCGCCAGTTGCCTGCCGAATCTTTCGAGCGCATCCAGCCAAGGCTCGGATCGTAAATGTTTTTGAAGCTCGCGGAACGCTTCATGAAATAGTTGTAGTCGGCTGTTTTGCCCAGCGCCTTGGCCATCTGTGCGACCGCCCAGTCGTCATAGGCATATTCAAGCGTTTTGGAGAGCGATTCGTCCTCCTCGTCGCACGGTACCCAGCCGAGTTTGCGATAGGAGGCCAGGCCGTCGTAATCGAGACTCATCGCCGTGGTTTTGATGGCGTTGTAAGCGCGTTCGGCATCGAAACCCTTTACGCCTTTCAAATAACCATCCACGATGACGGGCGCGGCGTGGTAGCCAATCATGCACCAGGTCTCATTACCTTGCAGTTCCCACATCGGCAGCAGGTGGTCGGCGCTTTGGTCAAAATGATCGAGCAGCGAATTGATCATGTCCGAGTCGCGCGGCTCCTGGATCAACGCCAGCAACGGATGTTCGGCGCGGAAGGTGTCCCACAGCGAGAACACGGTATATTTGGTGAAATGTTTCGCGTGATGAATGTTTTCGTCGAGGCCGCGATACTCGCCGTTTACATCTTGATAAAGATTCGGCACGAGAAGCGCGTGATACAATGAGGTGTAAAATGTTTTCTTCTGATCCTCCGAGCCTTCGATTTGAATCTTGCCCAACTCCTGGTCCCATTTCGAGCGGGTCGCCTCGCGCAGACTGTCAAAATCCCGGCCGGAAATTTCCGCATCAAGATTCTGCAACGCATTCGCCGCACTTACGGCCGACACGGCGACTTTCACCTGAATCACCTCATTCGCGCTGGTCTTGTATTTGGCGAGAAATTGCAGATTGGTTCCGGCGGCTTCATTGCGGCTGCGGAAGCGGTAGTTGACGTAGCTCTTGTAAAGGACCGGCTGGCCGTCTTTGATGATCACCGCCTCGTCAAACGGCCGCGAAAAGTGCGCGGCAAAATAAAGATACCGCTCTTTCGCCCAGCCGTTCACGAGATGAAAACCGGTAATGGTCGAGTTATCCTCGATGCGAAGGCGTGATTCCTCAATGTGCCAGCGGCCGCCGTTGATGACGTGATTCAAGTCCGCGAGAATGGAAGCCTCGTCACTTGCGGGAAACGTGAAGCGCAACATGCCCGCACGTTCGCCCGACGTGAGTTCCGTGGTGACGGCGGATTTTTTTAACTTCACCTTGTAATAGCCCGCGGATGCCGATTCGTCGTCGTGTGAAAACAAGGATTGATAGCCCTCTTCCGGATGATCCTTGCGGCCCGCTTCAAACGCCGGCTGGCCGACTTGCGGCACGAACAAAAAATCGCCCAGATCCGGACACCCCGTGCCGCTCAAATGCGTCAGGCTGAATCCCTGGATCGTCGGGTCGGTGTATTCATAACCGGAATCCGTGTCCCAGTTTGTAGTGTCGGTGTCGGGACTGATCTGCACCATCCCGAACGGTGCGGATGGGCCGGGAAAAGTGTTGCCCTCGCCCTGCGCGCCGACAAACGGGCGGATGTAATCCGACAGGTGCAATTCAGCCGCCAACACCGGGGCAACCATGTCCGCCAGCAGCACCGCCGTCAGCAACCAGCTTTTAGCCGGGCGATTTTTATTTGTCATAGTTTTTTGAGTGCAACAAGTTATTGTCCGGGAGCGATGTGCGAAAACAATTTTTATTTAGCAAGCCGACAATGTTGGCGAGGTGATCCAATCCCCGCGCCTGTAAAATGACATCCACCACCGCCGTCTGGAGCGGCTCGGTGCTGAAGGCTCGTTGGTGATGAACTTCCATGATGTTGCCTTCAGCCGCACCGATCAAACCAGTAAGCCGGCCCAGTTCTCCGGGAACATCACGTGTATCCACCCGCAACCGGATCAATTGCCCGCTCCGCACGAGGCCACGCTGGATGATGGCGGACAGAATCATCAAATCCATGTTGCCGCCGCAGAGCACCAGCCCGATTTTTTTCCCCTGAAAACGGCGTCGGTATTTAAGCAAGCCTGCCAACCCGCAAGCCCCCGCCCCTTCTACCATCGTTTTCTCGATCTGCAAAAGCATGAGGACGGCATTCTCAATTTCGCCTTCATCCACGAGTAAAATGTCATCCACCAATTTTCTGACAATTTTCCGGGTCAAACGTCCGGGCGATTTTACCGCAATTCCTTCCGCCACGGTAAATCGTTCGCATTTGACCGGCTGGCCTTTGAGCAATCCCGCCATCGCCGGAAAGCGCGCCGATTGCACTCCAATAATTTTTATGTCCGGCTTGATGCCCTTGGCAGCCACCGCCATACCCGCAATCAAACCGCCGCCGCCGATGGGCACAAACAACGTGTCCAAATCCGGCTGCTGCGCGAGCATTTCCAGAGCGATTGTCCCCTGCCCGGCCATGACCAGTAAATCGTCGTAGGGATGAATTAAAATTAACTTCCGCTCTTTTGCCAACGCCAATGTGAACCGGCTGGCCTCATCAAACGTGTCGCCGTGTAAAATCACCTTGGCCCCGTGCCCGCGCGTGTGTTCGACTTTCACTTGCGGCGTGTGTTTGGGCATGACGATCACGGCGGGAATGTTCAGTCGCCGCGCGTGATAAGCCACGCCTTGTGCGTGATTGCCGGCGGACATGGCGATTACGCCCAGTCGCTTTTCCGGCGGTGAAAGGGAAAGCAATTTGTTCAGCGCACCACGCTCCTTGAACGAAGCGGTGAACTGCTGGTTTTCGGATTTCAGGAAAATTTCCGCACCCACAATCTGGGACAACGTCCGCCCGTTAGTGCAAGGCGTCATCATCACCTGGCTGCGCAAACGCTCTGCGGCTTCTCTTATATTTTCCAGCGTCAAATTCATGACTCGTCACAACTGGCACGTAAAATAAAAACAAATAAAGCGCATCAGCATAGAGCTGTTCCTGGTTTTTTGTTACGGGCAAAACCACCCGTTAAGGTTTTTACCATATGTTTACAGTTAGTTTCCCGACGGACGATCCGCCGGCGCAGTGCCGTAATTTTTGTTTGGTGTCGGCCCCATCGTCAGAACAAGTTCGCCACCGGCGGCAATTTCGGCGTGTGAAATCCAGCTGCGCGTGATGGATTGGCCATTGAGCGTGGCGGACTGGATGTAAGCATTCGCGGGGGAATTATTTTTTGCGATCACGGTGAACTCGCGGCCTTTGGCAAATTTTGGATCCAGTTTCAAAGTCGCCTTGTCAAACAGCGGGCTGCCCAAAACGAAACTTCCGCTGGCCGGGTCAACCGGATAAAAACCCATCGCGCTAAAAACATACCAAGCGGAAATTTGGCCGCAATCGTCGTTGCCACAGATGCCGCCAGGCGCATTTGTGTAAAGCACCGAGCATATTTGACGGACGCGCGCTTGAGTTTTCCATGGTTGCCCGGCGTAATTGTAAAGATACGCAACGTGATGATCCGGCTCGTTGCCATGCGAATACATGCCGATGACGCCGGTGACGTCTGGAATCATGGCCAGGTTCGGAATGGTTACAGTGGTGTCAAACATCTCGTCTAGCCGCGCGGCGAATTTTTCATCGCCGCCAAGTTTGGCAATCAGGCCGGAAATATCATGCAACACGAAGAAATTATATTGCCAAGCGTTTGCTTCGGTGTATTCGTTGAAATTGATGCTGTCTTGCTCGTTTTCACCGAAAGGCATCACCCAGCTTCCATCGGAGTTTTTGCCACGCATGAAACCGGTGGATGGATCAAAAACATTTTCCCAATTCTGCGAACGCTTCGCGTATTTTTCGGCGACCTCATTTTTGCCCAGTGCCTTGGCCAAGCGCGCAATGCACGAATCGTCATAGGCATATTCCAAAACCTTGGAAACACTTTGCCGGCCATTGGCAGTGGGAATAAAGCCCTTCTCGCGATAGGCGTCGAGTTGCTCACGGTCTTTGTCGGTGGACGCGATCATGTCGTTCAAGGCTTCGTTGGCGTCCCAGTTGCGAATACTTTTCAGGTAGGCTTCGGTGATCACGGGGATGGCATGGTTGCCGATCATGCACCACGTTTCTTTGCCGCCTTCGGGCCAGACCGGCAGCGTGTTCTTGCCGAAAATTTTATAGTGCGCCAGCATCGTGCGGATGAAATCGTTGACGCGCGCGGGTTGAGTCAATGTAAGCAACGGATTTTCCGCGCGGAACGTGTCCCACAAAGACAATTCCGTGTAGTAATCGTAACCGTCGGCCTCATGAACTTTTCCGTCCGGCCCGCGAAACTGCCCGTCTACGTCGCTCAAGAGCGTCGGCGCAACCATCGTGTGATACAGTGAAGTGTAAAAGGTTTGCTTAAGATTTTTATCGGAAGTTTCGGCATCAATAACGCTCAACGCCTTGTCCCACTGCCTGCTGGCGGACTTGGCGATGGCGTCAAAATTCCAGCCGGGAATTTCTTTGTGCAAATTGTTCCGTGCGCCGTCAACGCTAACAGTGGACAGGCCGACACGGACAAGGATCTGTTCGGCAGCCTTGGTTTTGAAATCAAAATGGCCCTTCGTTTCCTTGCCGGTCGTTTGCTTGCCGTCAACGTCCTTGCCCCCTTGCGCCACGCCGGAAGAATCAAATGGCCGCGAAAATTCCATTACAAAATAATAAATTTTACCACCCCCCCAGCCATTGCTCTTGCGGTAGCCGCTCGCCGTGCGATTATTTTCAATCGTCAGTTGTGCTTCTGTGACGTTGTTGCCGATGCCATGTTGCAAATCCACGACGACATGCGCCGCGTCCGTGGCAGGAAACGTGTAACGATGGAAGCCTGCGCGAGCCGTTGCCGTCAGTTCTACCTTCACTTTGTAATCCGGCAACAACACCGAATAATAACCTGGCCTAGAAATTTCATCGGCATGCGAAAATCGCGTGCGATAACCTTCGCCGGGATGCTCGCCCGGCGTCAGTTTCAAATCGCCCACAGTTGGGACCAGCAAAACATTTCCCAAATCCGGGCATCCAGTACCGGTGAGATGATTGTGCGAAAAGCCCAGAATACTGCTATCGGAATAATGGTATCCAGACGAGCCATCCCAAGTGTTATCGCGTGTGTCCGGCGAAAGCTGCACCATGCCAAACGGCACTGTCGCCCCGGGATAGACATGGCCATGCTCGGCGGTGCCAATCATCGGATTCACATAATCCACCACCGGTTTGCCAAAACAATCCGCAGCTGTTAGAAAAGTGGCGAACACCGAAAGAATTCCTGACACGAGAACGCCTCTTGATACACGGAACTTCATGGGGCTTTGTTGGTGACTGGCTGTTGAAAACAATGCGTTGATGGTTTTGATCGTATTCATGGTTCAAAGATTAAAATCAATTGGTGCTGAAGCGATAGATGATTATGTTATGATACGTCTCTCCGGCGTGCAGCACGACGGACGGAAAGTTGTCGTGGTTCGGCGAGTCGGGATAATGCTGCGGCTCCATGCAAAAACCATTGCGGAACTGATACACGCGGCCGCCCTTGCCGGTAATCGTGCCATCAAGAAAGTTGCCAGAATAAAATTGCAGGCCAGGTTCCGTTGACCAGACTTCCAATACGCGCCCGCTCGTCGGTTCGGTGACACGCGCGTCCAGGCCAAGTTCTCCCATCGGATGATTGATGACCCAGTTGTGGTCGTAGCCATTGCCGAATTTTAATTGCTCGTCGGCCTGGCCGATGCGGGAGCCGATCGTGGTCGGCGCGCGGAAATCAAACGGCGTTCCCCCGACCGGTTTCAGCTCACCCGTCGGAATCAAACTCGCATCCACAGGCGTGAACTTGTTCGCATTCAGATAAACTTCGTGGCCCAGGATGTCGCCTTGGCCGGCGAGGTTGAAATAGGAATGCTGCGTCAAGTTCACGACGGTGTCCTTGTCGGTGGTCGCGGTGTAGTCGAGGCGGATGGCGTTGTCCTTTGTCAACGTGTAGAGCGCAGTGACTTTCAGGTTGCCGGGATAACCTTCCTCGCCGTCATGGCTAGTGTAGGTGAGTTCGAGCATCTGGCCAAGTTCAGAGCAGCCGGGCTTGGCCTGCCAGACCACTTTGTCAAAACCTCTCACGCCGCCGTGGAGCGCGTTCACTCCATTGTTGGTCGCCAGCGTGTAGGTCACGCCGTTCAATGTGAAATGGCCTTTGGCGATGCGATTGCCATAACGACCTATCAACGCGCCAAAATACGGGCTATTAGTGACATAACCGTTCAAATTGACATAACCGAGGACGACATCGCCGAGCTGACCGTTTTTGTCAGGTACTTTGAGTGACTGGATGATGCCGCCGTAGGTCATGATGCGCGCCTCAACGCCGTTCTCATTCCGCAGGGTGTAAAGCGAAACCGGCACGCCATCGGGCGCGACGTCGAATGGTTGAACGGCTGATAAATCTGTATGTAAGGATTTAGTCGCGCATCCAGCAGTAAAAAATAACGCTGCAAGCATTGTCATGATTGGCAATTTACGAACCGATTGTTTTATATTCATACTATTCACTGGAGTTTGAGTTTGGTTGGGGAGCTTTCGTCCATCTGATTTTTTAGTGGTCTAGTTTTTTTTCTGAAGTTCGTTTAAGGCAAACGCATAAGCACCAACAGCCACTGCCTCGCTAGTACCAAGGCGCGTAATTCCCACACCCAACCGCGCCAAAGGATCGTATTTCACCTTGCGATTGCTGCCAGGCACGACCACCTCACGAAGGTCGCCTCGCAGAAATATTCCCAACTGTTCAGTGTCTTCCAGATTGAATACCACCGGGCCGAGGCGGCGAAATTTGTATCCGTTCGGCTTGGTGTAGGAACTATTTAATTCATCAACCAATCTTGGCAGAAATAGACGCCAGCCTTTGGAGATGCCGCCGCCAATTACCACCAACCCATCCACCAGCGTCAGCACGTTGCCTAATGCGTCACCCACCACTTCGCCAACCCGCCGATACGTTTCAACAGCCGCTTCGCAATAAGCCGCCTTTTCGTCAAAGGCAACCTGTTCGATTACTTTCGGGTCGGGTGCACTATTGATAGAAATCCCGGCCTGTTGTGCATAAACCCGGCGCACGGCCCGGATGCACGCCCCTTCCTCAACGTTCATTTTTGTGTCCAGCTTGTGGCGTAGCCGCCAGATTTCGCCCGCACTGGAATTGTCCCCGATGAATAATTCGCCATTACGCACGATTCCGCCGCCGAGGCCAGTGCCCAACGTCACACCGAACAAATTTCGGTAGCGCTTTGGGCTGCCCGCCTTTTCCAGAAGGCCGTTGACGTGCGGAAGCAAACCGGCGATGGCTTCGCCGTAGGCGAACAAATCCCCGTCGTTGTTAATAAATACGGGGATTTTGAATTTATCCTCTAACATCGGGCCAAGGGCAACACCACCGCGAAAACCCGTAAGGTTGCCAAGGTCGCCGATGATCCCACGCGGATAATCGGCTGGCCCGGGAAACGCAAAGCTGATTGCGACCGGCGGCACGGGGCACATCGCCCGGACACGGTTGAAGCCGCCCACGATGCTATCTAGACAGAGTTCAAGATTGTCGCCGTGCGTGTCCAGCGTAACCATATCCGTTACCTGTCTGCCTGCGCGCATCCCGCAGAAGCGAAGGTTGGTTCCGCCCGCGTCCAAGGTCAGCACAACACGATGTTCATTTGAAATGTCAGTCACGGCACGTTAAGCGGTTAATTCTTTACGCCCGACTTTGTGGCCTTTAAGGCCGTAGAACGCGACGTAGGCATACGCGATGAGCGGAATGATGAAGGAAATTTGAAGATTGCCTGTCATGTCGGCGATCTTGCCCTGCAACGGTGGCAGCACCGCGCCGCCCAGAATCGCCATCACCAACAACGACGATACCTGGCTTTTGTAAATGCCCGTGCCTTCGAGTGCGAGGCTGAACGTGTTTGACCAGCCAATGGAAGTGAACAGACCGATCGCAACCACGCACCACATCGCCACCACGCCGCCAACAAAGATGGCCGTGATGAGCAATGTGCAGACCGTCAGCGAAAAAATCACCAGCGTCCGCGCGGCCAGTGACTGTCCGAACTGAAAAAGCAGCCAGCACAGCCCGACGAACGGCAAATAAATTTTGAACACGCCCCAGTTAGCCGCGAACGCATCCATCCAAAGCTTCATCACCGAGTCTTTTGCGTCGCCGTGCAGCGCGTCGAGCGGCGCGCTTTTGGCCGCCCAAAGCAGCAGCCATGCGAGCAGCGGAATCACCACCAGCAACACTTGTTTCCGCACCGCGCGCATTTCGCTCAGTTCCACCGAGCCCATGAATCGCCCGATCATCAATCCGCCCCAGTAAATTGAAACGTATTTACTGGCTTCATCCGCTGTCAATCCTGCCACGGATTTTTGCCCAAGGAAATTGATGATCGCGCTGCCGACGGAAACTTCCCCGCCGACATACATGAAAATCGCGATGACGCCGAGCACCACATGCGGATGTTTCAACGCGCCCGCGCCGGATTCGACATGGCCTTCGCCGATGTGCGGCAGCTGGATGAAAAAGAAAATCGCGGCCAGCACCAGAAAGATGACGCAAAACGCCATGTAGGGCATCTTCACTGATTCCGCGCCATGCGCCCCGGTTTTGGCGAAGTATTGAAAAATCAGATAGCCGCCGATGAGTGGCCCGATGGTCGTGCCGATGGAATTGAAGCCTTGCGCGAGATTCAAGCGACTCGAAGCAGTTTTCTCCGGGCCGAGAATCGTTATGTATGGGTTGGCCGCAATCTGTAGCATTGCAAACCCAAGTCCGACGATGAACAGTGCCACCAAAAACATCGGATAGGAAGAGGCGCTGGCAGCAGGCCAGAAGATGGCGCTGCCAGCCGCCGAGATGAGCAGACCAAGCACGACACCGTTTTTGTAGCCGAGTCTGGCTATGGGGTCGCCCTTGGTCGCAGAAATGATGAAGTAAATCAGCGAGCCGACAAAATAAGCGCCGAAGAAGGCGAATTGCACGAGCATCGCCTGAAAATAATTCAGCGTAAAAGCCTCCTTAAATCGCGGAATCAAAATGTCGTTAAACACCGTCATAAAACCCCACATGAAAAAAAGCGAGGTCATGATGGCGAACGGCGCGCGGTAGTTCGCGCCGTTGGTAACCGGAATCGGAGTGATTGAGCCTGGGTTAAAGGCAGCCATAATTTTTTATTTCTCGACCTCGAGCGACATTAATTGGACGGTTTTACTTCAACGAATCCGAAATCAACATACTGCCCCCCACTGGTCTGGTGGCAATGCATGGCGATCAGGTTCTTGCCCGGTTTGATTGCGAATTTTCCTTCTGGCAGCAATGTAACCACACCGTAACTCGAAACAAAACCGCCCGCTTCAACAGCAAGAACTCCGTTAATATAAACCTCAACATCCTCGTCATGGTGCAACCATGCGCAAAGATTCTCCAAGTGAACCGACGGCAAATCCATTTCTCGCCGCAGCCAGATATCCGTCGAATTCCAGACCGTCCCGATGATTGCGCCCGGCGTGCCATCTGTCCCAAATCCACTCTGCCCGCGCGACCATGCTGCGTCGTTGAAATTGGCATTCGTCCACTCTCCAACAGGTGCGATGGTGGCGTAACTCCAAATCGCTGATTGTTGGTCCGCCGCCGGAATTATTGTCGTGACGGTTGGCGGTTTACGCATCGCCGCCCAACCGGAAGCTTTCGTCTGGTCGCGCTTCACATATTTTTGCCAGACCGGCTTGTCATAGAGCATCTGCATGAACACGCCACCCACGACCGGGCGCGCGGTGAAACCGACCTTGCGGGCGGACTTGGTCTGATACCAGTCAGTCATCGGGGAGCGGTCCGGGGTGTGGTTCAGGAAGTTGATGACGGGCGCCACCAAGGCCTCAAAGTCGGCGCGGTTCTGGGTGAGCGTGGCGGTCCAGGTGATCCAATCAAGCTTGGTGTAGGTCTCGCGGTTGTCGAGCGGCAGGCCGTAATCGTTCTGCGTCTTCTTGTAGAAATCCATCTCCTTGCGGGCGACTTCGGCGGGGAAGAGATTCAGGCCGAGCACCTTGTCCCAAACGAGATTATATTTCTGGCTCCACGTCCCGGGGCGGTCGAAGGCGAGGCGGAAGTGGTCGCCGTCATCAGCTTCCTTGACCCAGCGCTGTGCGGCATCGCGGGCAAACTGGTAATATTCATCTGCCTTGGCCTGGTCACCGCGCAGTTCACACAGCTTGGCGAAGGAACCGAGGCCGCAGATCGCTTTGGCGCTCAGGTTCACGTTGTGCGCCAGATGGCCGGCAAAGTCATCCGTGCAGAGCTGCTTCTCGGGATCGAAACCCTTTTCCTTGAGGTAGGCGGCCCATTGTTCGAGTTGCTTCCAGTAGAGCCCGGCAAAGTTCGCGTTGCCTTCCATCTCGCCGACCGCGGCGAAGAGGCACAGCAAGTTGCCGCTTTCCTCGACGGGCATCTGGTTGTTCACGCCGCGTTCGCCATCGCCATAGACCTGGCCGTTGGCCTTGGGATAGGTGCCAAGGTCATGCGGCGCGAACGGAAATTTCCAGCGCTCGCTGGCCGCGTAGTTCATGAACGGCACGATGAAGGATTTTGCCAGCGTTGGGCCAAACAAAAGAAATTGCGGCGACATCGGATAAAACACATCGGACGTGCTGATGCAGCCGTTGGAATGGTTCTCCTTGCTGAATTGCAGGGGCTGTCCATTGTCATCGGCCACGAATTTACCGGCGGCAAAACACTGGCGATACGCCAGCGCACCAAGCAACGCATAGTTGTCACCTCCGGCGTTGCGTAAGTCCGCCATCAACTCCCTGTCGAAAGCCACGCAACGCTTTTGCAACGATGAATAATCACGGGCTGCGGCCTTTAAAAGGTCGGACGCCTCCCAGCCATTGCGCCGCCAGTATGGCCGCAGGTTTTTCTTCATGTACTGGATGGAATAGAGGTCGTCATAGGCCAGCATCAGCCAGCAGGAGGCCGGCTTGGCTTGGACGATGCCCAGATCCACCACGAAGGCGATCACTGAATCGTTCCGCGCGTTGTTTTGCAGGGCGGATTCTGCGGCGGGGTGGCCAACGCCACCGTTGGCGGCGAATTCATGGCGAACGGTTTCCGCGGAATTGACCGTCAAATACGCCCGCCGGTCTTTGGCCATGGCGGCATAAAAATAACCCCAGTCAATGCGCAGATCGTCGCCCTTCTCGTCTAGGACGGGTTGAGCCACGGTCCCCACCCGCCAGGCTTTGATCCCGAAAGCATCAGCGTTTTGGAAGTTGACCGGCTGGTCCGTTTGGTTGACGGCGATTTCCGAACGTACGTCAAAATAGACTGACACCGCGTGCTTTTGACCGTCGGTGGCTTGCGCGGTCCAGGTTACATAGGTGACGGGGCGCGACAATATGTCCAAATCCTGCGGCAAGTCGGCATTCATGAAGGTGAGCGTCAGCGACATACCTGATCCGGCAAAGATGTAAATCGTCCGCGTTGGCATCACTTCCAAACCGGTCTGCTGCAAGGGCGGAACCTCCGCCGGTTCCGCGCCCATGAGCCGGAAAGCCTTCCCATCAATACGGATCAGACTTGTAAGCCGCTGCGATTTGCCAGTCCAATGGGTCGTGTCCGCATCGGTCAGCTTGTCTCCGGGCGACCAGATGCTGAAATAGGGATCGCAGGCCACCAACGGCACGGAGGGTGGACGCAGCGTTTCGGCACCAACAATCATTTCTCCACCCAACAAGGAAATGACACCAAACAAAATATATTTCAGGTGGTTATTCACTATTTGTGTCAAAAACAACTCATTCCGGCACATGGTTAGCCAAAGGTGAACCGCGACATTTTCCTTTTGTTGATTTCATGCTCACAACTCGCGTGGGCATGAACTTAAAAGGGAAATGTCAATTAAGTTAATCTTTACTCAATACTTGTAAAATTTTGTTTCGTAAGACGACTGCAACAGTAAAAGACACTTTGTACACCAGAATACTGCGGTGCTTGATATAGATTA
>DATHQS010000235.1:0-21046 GCA_035482455.1 Candidatus Acidiferrales bacterium
TCTTCGATTACATCAAAACGTTCTATAACCCAAAACGGCTCCACAGCGCTCTGGGTTATCGCTCCCCTGTGGTCTGCGAACTCCTAGCCCCATGACTAATAAATCCAAGAAACCCCTGTACACATCCATGGCGCAAGCCCAAGCCACTATAAATTCCCATGAATTCCGCCAATTTCCTCCAAATTCCGCCAATTTCCGCACTATTTAGCAGAATTTTTTAAAAATAAAATTTATGAAAACAGGTACTAGCGTACGGCCATCAGTCGCCAAGGCCGAGCTGGAGTTCGGCGCTATGAAACGAGGTGCTTACGTACGGCCACCCGGAGCCAGAAGTCTGAGGGCCAAAGCCCAAGGTCCAAAGTCCGGGGGCCAAATTAAACTGAATTAAAGCGAATCAAGGTTAATCAAGGTTGTCTTTTTATATGACTGAAAATTTGAGAACGATCCCGCAGTGGCGGGACAGGGGTACTTGCGTACGGCCATCCGTCTTCGCTGCGCTACGACGCGATCCCGCAGTGGCGGGACAGGCAGGGGCGTCTGGGGGCGGAGAACCATTTATCCGGCGATATCCGGGTTAATCCGACCTAATCCGACCTAAATTTTTTGGATTGTTCTTTGACATGTTGGGGCAGTGCGGAGTGCGGAGCGTGGAGTGCGGAGTGCGCTGAAGGCAAACACGAAGCATTCGAGGACGAGGACGAGAACGAGGACGATTCGTCGTCAAGGGTTCTTACATTCGGCCATCCTCGATCTTCCATTCTCCATCCTCGTCCAGCCACGCCCGGCAGCAGGGGAGAACACCCCATGGCGGCTCCTTGACAACTTGTTAGCCTTGTGGGCGTATGAATCTATTATTGATCCTCGTGGTGCTCCTGCTGTTGTTCGGTGGCGGCGGTTTTTACTACGGCGGACCGGTGTACGGCGGCAGCGGCCTGGGCCTGATCCTGATCATCTGCGTGATCATCTATCTGATGGGCGGTTTCCGCGGTGGAAAAGGGCGCTGAGGCGGTGACCGCCAGCATTGTTGAGTGCGGAGTGATGATTGCGGAGTACGGAGTGATGCGGGATGCGTTACGGTACTTGCGTACAGGTGCGAGGCCGCTCCTGACGGAGCTGAAAGCATCGGGGTGCGCGTAACTACAAAGATGTCGCACCTAGGGTGCTGGGAATTCCGCTCCATCCTCAATCTTCCATCCTCCATCCTCGCCCAGATTTAATCGGGCGCGATGACGTGGGCGACGCCGTTTGAGCGGATTTCCACGTCCAGGCCGGTGTAGATGCTGTCGGTGGTGGGCACGGGCGGCGGATTGTCGTTCAGCTTCTGCAACTGGGCCTCGATCTGCGTGACGCTCCGGAATTTCCGTTCCGCCACGAGCCGCTCGGCGACGTCGCGTTGGAGCCGGTTTTGCAGCAGTTGATAATCCTTGCCGAGCTGGGCGAGGTCCGATTTCGTCTGCGTGAGGCTGGTTTCGGTGGCGGCAATCTTCCCGTTGAGGGCGGTCATCTGGTTGGTCAAATCCAGCAGGTCCGCGTTCAGGGCCGCTTTTTCCGCGACCGCCGTCGCGGTCTGCTGCTTGAGGGTCGCGAGCTGTTCCGTCTGCTGGCCGATGGTTTGCGTGAGCTGGTTGGAGAGGGTCACGGACGATTCGGTCAGGGCATTGGACAGGGTGAGCAGGGAGCGTTCGCCGGCGACGATCTGGGTCTGCGCGGTGTCCAGGCGGTTCGAGAAATCGGTGATGGTGCCGGCGGCGGTGTCCAGCGCCGCCGCGTCGTTTTTCCTGGTGACCATCAGGGCGACCGCCAGCAACACGCATCCGGCCAAAAAGACTATGGATAGAGTTTTCATGCGACAAAAAAAGTCAGTAGCAGCATGAAAAGCCGGTCGTCCGCTTGCAAGGTGATTGACTGACACTTTTCAGCCGTCCGATGCCGGGCTGGCCACTACTTGCGTAGGGCCACCGGGAGGCGGGGATTGGAGCGCGGTTTGTCCCAAACCGCAGCGTGTCGCCAGGCAGACCAGCGTTTAAATCGCCCGCGCCATGTCTCGTTCATCCATGTGCTGCGAGTTGGGACAACTCGCGCTCCGATTCGTTATTCTTAAACCCGCGGCTGGTCGCCCGTTTCGCCTGTGGAAAAGTCGCCGGTCGGAAAATATTTGCCGACGCAACTCGGGCAGATGCCGTGGGTGAACTTCAATCCCAGGCGGTCCCGGAAAAACACTTCCGGCATATGCCACTGATTCTTGGTGTCGCGGATCTTCTTGCAGTCCGCACAGATGGGAAGGTAGCCGGATTTTGGTTCGTATTCCGCCAGCAAGGCCAGCAGCTTCGCCACCATCTGCTCGCGTTCCTCCGCCTTCGCCTGGAGCTGCCGCCAGGCTTCGGCGTGATGCAACGCCCGGCGGACCGCGGGCGCGAGGTTGCTCAACTGCCGTTTGGGAACAATGTCGGTGACGCCGTGGACGAGCTTGTCGATGTCCATGTCCCAGGTCAGGGAGTTGGTCACAAAAATGAAGGGCACCTCCGGGCATTTTTCCTGCGCGATGGCCAGGGCCGCAAAGCCGTCGAACGACGGCAGGCCGTGGTCGGACAGGATGACATCCGGGCGGCGCGCCGCTTCCAATTCACGGACGAACGCTTCCTTGCTGTCCACCCGCTGCAACCGGACGTCCAGCCCGCGACCCGACAACGCGTGCTCCACCGCCATGGCATCGGCGGGCGCGTCTTCCACAAAGAGGATCTTGATTTCTTTGTTCATGGGCCTGAGTCGCAATTGAACCCTCATGTCATAGCTGGAACGGCGGCCAAGGTCAACTGTGCGCAGGAAGCACAGGGGCGGCCATCCGTGACTGCCGCCGCGTATCCTGTTTCTGCCTTGGGCCTTGCCTAAGGCGGGCCGGCCAGCAAATTAAATACCTTGTCCGGGGCCAGACCTTCCAGTTCGAGCACGTCAAAGGCGATCCAGACATCCGGGTTGTCGGTCGCCCATTCGAGCGCCCTGAATTCGTCATGGCCGCCGCCCCCTGCCTGGATGCGCCGGATGAGCTCGATCGCCAGGACCTTTCCATGCTCATTCATCCGCTGGAATCTCGGTTCTTTTGGGCGGAAGCGAAATGGGGTGTTCACCCCAAATCGGCATGGGCTTAGACCTTTGGGCTGCGGACTGTGAACTTTGGCCTTTGGCCTCGGCCAATCCGGGCGCAAAACAGTTTGCGTTTGGGGCGGGGATTATTTATTCTACGCGGCTCGTTAACCGAGATTTTACCGTGAATATTACCGTTGAAAATTTGGCCCCGTGCAAAAAGCTCGTGCGGGTGGAACTGGACGCAACCGCCGTTGATTCGGCCTTCGATGCCATCACCAAGGATTACCAGAAGCAGGCCGTGCTGCCGGGCTTCCGCCCGGGCAAGGCCCCGCGCGACATGGTCCTCAAGAAATACGGCACGGAGATCAAGGACGAGGCCAAGCGCAAGCTGATCGGCGACAATTACCGCCAGGCGCTCGAGGACAAGAAGATCCAGGCCGTCGGCTATCCGGACATCGAAGAGATCCAGTTCGACCGCGGCCAGAACCTCATCTTTGCCGCCACGGTGGAGACCGCGCCGGAATTTCAACTGCCGGAGTACAAGGGCCTCGCCGCCATGATCGAGGCGAAGTCCGTGACGGACGCGGACGTGGAAAAGGCGCTGGACCTGCTCCGCGGCCAGCACGCGAAATTTGATACCGTCGCCCGCCCGCTCGCGAACGGCGACATCGCGGTGGTGGACTACACCGGCACGTGCGACGGCAAGGTCATCACGGAAATCGCCCCGACGGCGAAGGGTTTGACCGAACAGAAGGATTTCTGGGTGGAAACGACGGACAATTCGTTCATCCCCGGTTTTGCCGCGCAATTGATCGGCGCGAAGGCCGGCGACAAGCGCACGGTGAACGTGGATTTCCCGGCGGATTTCGTGACGAAAGAATTGCAGGGCAAGAAGGGCGTTTACGAGGTTGAAGTCGTGGAAGTGAAAGAAAAAGTTTTGCCGCCGCTCGACGAGGAGCTGGCCAAGAAGTTTGGGGCGGAGAACGTGGAGAAGCTCACGGCCGGCGTCCGCGCAGACCTGGAGAACGAGCTGAAATATTCCAAGTCCAAGTCCGTCCGCCAGCAGGTGGTGCAGTCGCTGCTGGAAAAGTTGAATTTTGAACTGCCGGAGACGGCGGTCGCCAACGAGACGCGCAACGTGGTCTATGACCTGGTGCGCCAGAACACGCAGCGCGGCGTCGCCCGCGAGCTGATCGAGACGCAGAAGGACCAGATCTACGCGGCGGCCGCGGGCAACGCGAAGGAACGCGTGCGCCTGGCATTCATCGTCTCCAAGATCGCCGAGCAGGAGAAGATCTCGGCGACGCAGGAGGATGTCATCCGCCGGGCGCAGCAGCTGGCGATGATGTACCAGACGCCGTTCGACGCGTTCATCAAGGACCTGCAGAAACGGAATGGCGTGAACGAGCTTTACGAGCAGGTGCTCCACGAAAAAGTTCTGGAGTTGCTCGAAAAAAATGCGAGCATCACGGAAACCGCGCCGGCGAAGTAAGCCGAAGTAACTAAAAGGTTACCTCCGGTCCGTGCGCGGCGTCTGCCTTGTTGAAATGAAAAGCATCAGCGCCATTGCCATATTAGCCGCCAGCCTGCTGTCTGCCGCGGCGCAGACGAACGTGGTGGAGACCAACACGGCGGCGCGCGTGATGTCGCTGCAGGACTGCTTCGCGGAGGCGCTCAAGCACAACCTGGACGTGCAGATCCAGGCCTATACGCCGAAGCTTGCATTGTATGACCTGTATTCCTCCTACGGGGGCTACGATCCGACTTTCAATCTCTCGGGAAAGCACGATTACAACGTGACGCCGGGCGGGGGGTTCAACCAGTTCTCGACCAACGCAATCCCGGCGCGGACCACCAAGACCGACTCCTTCAGTTCCGACATCGGCGGGACGTTACCGACCGGCTTGCAATATGATTTCAGCGGGACGGTCGCGGACACGACCAGTTCGGGGAATCCTGAAAGCACCGGCGGCCAAATCGGCGTGACCCTGACCCAGCCGTTGCTCAAAAATTTCTGGACGGATAACAACCGGCTGTCCATTTCGGTGGCGAAGAACCGGCTGAAATATTCCGAGCAGACGTTGCGCCAGCAACTCATCACCACCGTCACGGCGGTGGAAAACGCCTATTACGAGCTCATCTATGCCCGCGAGAACGTGAAGGTGCAGCAGGAAGCGCTCGAACTCGCGCAGAAACAATACGGGGACGACCAGCAACGCGTCCAGGTCGGCAGCCTGGCGCCGCTGGATGTGCAACAGGACGAGGCGCAGGTGGCCCAGAGCCGGGCGAACCTGATCGGCGCCCAGTTCACGCTGGCCAACGACCAGAACACGTTAAAAAGCCTGCTGACGGACAATTATGCGCAGTGGCACGACGTGGAGATCGCGCCATCGGCCACGATGGAGGCGGTGCGGCAACTGTTTGATGTGCAGGACAGCTGGAGCAAGGGGCTGACGCAGCGGCCGGACATGATCCAGTCCAAACTGGACGTGGAGCAACAAGGCTTTAATTTAAAATATTCGTTCAACCAGCTTTTCCCCGAGCTTGACCTGACGGGCAGCTACGGGTTCAACGGCCAGGGACGGGAATACAGCGATGCCATCGGGCAGGTCAACCAGGGCAATGCGCCCTTCTACACCGTTGGCGCGCAGCTCTCCGTGCCGTTGAGCAACATCAAGGCACGCAACTCCTACAAGGGCACCAAGGCCACCCAGCAGCAGGTTTTGCTCAAGCTCAAGCAGCTGGAACAAAATGTCATGGTGGACATCGACAACGCGGTGAAACAGGCGCAGTCCGCCTGGGAAAGCGTGCAGGCCACGCACGAAGCCCGCATTTATGCGGAGGCCGCCCTCGATGCCGAGGAGAAAAAATACGCCGTCGGCAAAAGCACCACGTTCACCGTGCTGCAACTGCAGAACAACCTCACCGCCGCGCGCTCGCAGGAAATCCGCTCGCTGGCGAATTACAACGAGGCCCTCACCAACCTCGCCCAGCAGGAAGGCAGCACTCTCGAACGCCGGCAGATCGATTTCAAGGTGAAGTGAGAGGGAGCCGGGAAAGCCACGGTCAATCTGGCTGAGATATACGGGGATAATTGGTTTAACGCTCACCCTCACCCCTGCCCTCTCCCCCGGTGAGAGGGAGAAAAGCTCCCAGCATCCTTCAGAAATCTGGCGCGGTACCGGCAGAAGGTCCGTTGAAATTTTCAACCTGAATCTTCACCAGAAATTCCACGCGCCCTTCCAGACCACCCACACGCCGAGCAGACAATTGGTGATGGCGTGTGCCGTCATCGCATCACCCAGCCGGTTCTTGCGGAGGACGAGCCATTGATACACGGCGGCGCAGAAAATGCCGGCCAGCCATTCGTTGTGCGAGAAGCCAAAGATCAGGATGGTCGCGAGAAAGGGCACCGGCAGAAACTCGTTCAGCGGCACGGACAGGAAATCCACCCGGGCGATGTAGCGATAGACGAAGGAGCGATAAAAAACCTCCTCGAGCGGCGGCACGACGAACGTGGAGCCGAGGATCCGCGTGACGATGAACAGCCAGGCCAGCGCGGAGCCGGCGCCAAAGGCTGCGTTGGGATCCCACGCCGGGGCCGGGGCTGCCGCCGCATGCGTGAGCCCGAGCTTGACCCACAGTGAATGTTGCGTGGTCCACCCGCCGTTGATGCCCACCCACACGGCGAACACGCCCACGCCCGCGACAACCGCTTCCCAGCTCAACGCCCAACGCATCTCCGTCACGAGCGGCCACATTTCAAAGATCAGCCAGAGGCCGGCAAAGGTTTTGGCGAAGTAAAACCAATAGGCCGAGGCGGGGCCGCATTTCCCCTGCGCCACGGTGAGCGCCACAAAGATGAGAAATGGCGCCACGCGGGCCAGGGCCGGTGAGCGGGAGAAAAATCGGCGCAGAAGCATCGGTCAGTCGCCCATGCCGATGGTGATCTCCTTCTTGTCCGCATCGATGAGCGTGACGGTGTACTTGGAGATTTCCTTCACCTTGTATTGCTTGAACTGGTCGCCGGTGTGGATGGTTTTCCCGTCCAGGATGGCCGAGGCCTCGGTGGGCGAATAAAAGATCCCCTGCAGCTTGGGCTTGGGCGCGGGAGGCGTGGGAGCCACCGGGGGCGGCGGCGGAGGTGAAGAAACGGCGATGGGCCCGGCCACCGTCTCGGGCTGCTCGGTGGTATCCGGGTCGGCCGGCGCGGCGGCGACGGTGCGGACGGTGCGATGGGCCGCCGCCCAGCCGATGAAAAAAATCGCGGCAAAAACCAGGAAGATGATGATGGCGGGGACGAGCCACACGGCCGTGGGTGATGACTCCTGGTGATTCTGGGCCGGCTGGAGCGGCGGCATGGAATTCGGCGTGTTCCGCGGCGGAGTTTGCCGCGCTTGCTTCAGGGCGTCATTGATGAGGCTCATGCGTGAATGTTTCCTTCCAGCTCACGGATGGCGCGTCCCACCATCCGGTAATTGATACGGTAACTGCGTTCCACGAATCCCGCCAGCAGTGACTTGTCACACACCGCGTTCACCAGCCGGGGAATCCCCTGGCTGTAATTGAACACCCGCCAGACCGCCGGGAACGTGAACGCCGGCGCGCCGCGCGAACCGGCCAGCGCCAGCCGGTGCTGAATATACTGCCCGACTTCGTTCCGCGTCAACGGCGCGAGATGATAGCGCACGGTGATGCGCTGGCGCAGCTGCTTCAGGCGGGGGCTGTTCAGCCGGTCCCGCAGCTCCGGCTGGCCCATCAGCACGATCTGCAGCAGCTTGCGGTCGTCCGTCTCGATGTTCGAGATCAGCCGCACCTGCTCCAACAAGTCTTCGGTCAGGTTTTGCGCCTCGTCAATGATCAAAACCGTCTCCTTGCCGGCCAGCGTCTGTTTCAGCAGAAAATCGCTGATGGCCGCCATCGTGGCCAGCCGGTCCCGTCCCGCCACATCCAGGCCAAACTCCGTGGCGATCGCCCGCATCAGCTCGTCGGCGTTCAAGACGGGGTTCAGGATCAGGGCGGTGGAAAACTTGGCGTCCAACTGTTCCAAAAAGGCGCGGCACAGCGTCGTCTTCCCCGCGCCGACCTCGCCCGTGAGCTGCACAAACCCTTTCCGTTCGCGGACGCCGTAGACCAGATGATTGAATGCCTCGCGGTGTTTGGTACTGTGGAAAAGGAAGCGCGGGTTCGGCGTGATGTCGAACGGTGACTGCCTCAATCCATAAAACTCATGATACACAGTGGGGTTCTAGCACAATCCGCCTTGAAAGAAAGCCCAGAAAATTCGGGCCGTGCATCCGGGCTGGCGGATAAAACAAAAAACGAGGCCATCTTGCGATGGCCTCGTTGAGAGTAAAACAACGGATGTTTCAGCGGGCCCAGTTATAGTACTGGGAAGCCGTGGTGTTGGTGCTGTTCATCATGGCGGTATGCAGGCCGGAAACCGTCACGCCCTGAACGCTGCCGTCCGCCAGGCCGATGTTGCCTGACTTGGCATGGTTTTCATTCGCGGTCCAAGCCCAAGCCGTGGTGGAAGCCGCCCAGGCTGCGCTGGTCAGGGTAGCCTGTGAGCCTTGTCCCGGGGTCGTCGGCGACCCTGAGCTGGCGATGAACGCGAAGTTCGCCGGGGAGTTGGCCGTGGTGGAACCGGCAAAGCCCATGTTCGCATCACCAGTGACGAGCATCTGCGGATCCGTGTCAGCCGCATCACCGTTGATGAAGTAACTGAGGGCACCAGGATTGTTAACGGGGGAGCTTGCCAGCGTGCCGTTACCAGGAGGGGTGCATTGCACAAAGTTGGTATAACCAAAGCTGTTGGCGATGGTGCGGTTGTAGCTGTCAGACGGGCAGTAGCAAACCTTGGGCGTGGACAACTCATTCGACATGACCATGAACACCATGCCAGGATTGAGATGTGTGGTCGCCGTGGTGCCGTGTCCAACGTAGTCGCTGGCGCCACCGGCAGTGGCGGCAACCTGGTTGGCATAACGGTCGTTGTTATCACCCGCCCAAACCTTGACAGCAAGCATGACCTGCTTGTTGTTGTTCGTGCAGCTGATCTTTTGAGCTTTCTTCTTCGCGGCCGCGAGCGCGGGCAGCAGCATGGCCGCCAGAATCGCGATGATCGCGATCACGACGAGCAGCTCGATCAGCGTGAAAGCGCTTTTTTTGGATTGTTGTTTCATATGACTAGGTTGTGTTTTTTGTTTTGACCCGATGGCAAGCGGCGAAATCTACTTAAACTTCGTGCCTGATCATGCGGATTTCTGAATTACCTTTAGCAACGACGGTGCCAACCAAAAATCTTCAAAAAATCCAACAAATCAGCAGCTTAAACATTCCCGGAAGGCACCAATGCGGGAAATTTTCACGCACAATGCGTGAATTTCACGCATCGGCCACAAAGTTGTTCGCTGGCCGTTTAATCTCAATCCCCCTGCAATTGTGATTCCAACAACATTTATTGTTCTCCATTCAATATTTCAGGCGCTATGGCATCATCTCCCTTCCCGCCTGCGTTTGAGGATTGATTTCCAAGCTTATTTAACGAAAACTGTCCGACCCTATGGCCGAACCCAAAGAAAATTTGCAGATGGAGAAAATCGTGTCGCTGTGCAAGCGCCGCGGCTTCATTTTTCAGTCGTCGGAGATCTACGGCGGCATCAACGGCTTTTGGGATTACGGCCCGCTGGGCGCGGAACTCAAGCGCAACGTCAAGGAACTCTGGTGGAACACCATGACCCGGGAACGCGAAGACGTGGCCGGCCTCGAAGCCACCATCATCATGTCGCCCGCCATCTGGAAGGCGAGCGGCCATGTGGACACCTTCAGCGACCCGATGTGCAGTTGCAAGGCGTGCAAGAAGCTCATCCGTGAAGATCAGTGGTGGACGATGATGTGCGAGCAGTCCTGGGTGCAATCGCTTGCCGCCATTGTTGAAGCCGGCACAAACCAATTGAGCGGCGAAGATTTGTTGAAGTGGGCGAAAACCAAAGGCAAGAGTCTCGCGCCGAATCTCGCGCTCGTTCGCAATCCAGAAGTCACGCTTTCGTGGCTGGCCGAAGATGTGGAAAAAGGCAAACGGCCGGCTGACGCCAAAGAGTATTTCCAGTATCTGGCAACCGAGCAGCGCGGTGCCACCGGTTTTGTGAAGCCGTGTCCGCATTGCGGCGGTGAACTGACCGAGCCGCGGCCGTTCAACCTGATGTTCAAGTCGCATTACGGACCAGTTGAGTCGGATGAGAATGTTTGTTACCTCCGCCCAGAAACGGCGCAGGCGATTTTTGTGCAGTTCAAGAACGTGCTGGAAACCTCGCGCCAGAAGGTGCCGTTCGGCATCGGCCAGATTGGCAAGGCGTTCCGCAATGAAATCACGCCGCGCAATTACACGTTCCGCTCGCGCGAATTTGAGCAGATGGAACTGGAATTTTTCATCAAGCCGGACGAGGCCGTCGAAGCCATCCACGGCAGCGTGGCTACCGTGCCGGCAACGGGTCATCCGGGCGAACCGCAGCCGAACTGGGGCTGGCAGACGTGGCATCAATACTGGGTCGAGGAACGCGTGCGTTTCTACGAAGGCATCGGACTTTCGCGCGACACGCTGGGCTTTCATCATCAGACACCCGATGAGCTCGCACATTATGCCCGTGCCTGTACCGACATCCTGTTCAAGTTTCCCTTCAGCAAAAAGGACGAGCAGGGCAATGTGAAGGGCGACGAGCTGGAAGGCATCGCCGCGCGCAGTGATTTTGACCTGAGCCAGCACCAACGGTTCTCCGGCAAACCCATGGGCGTGTTTGACGAGGAGTTGCGGGCCGCGTGGGGCAAGCTGCCGAAGGAAAAGCAGGATGATCTCTGGAAGCGTTATTACGACCACCGCAAGAATTATATGACCAAGTCGGGCGTGGAAGCCGAAGCGGCGCAGAAGCAGGCCACGGAAGACGCAAACGGACTGGCCAAGGGCCAGTACGTCCCGCACGTCATCGAACCGAGCGCGGGCGTGGACCGTTTGATCCTTGCGCTCATTGCCAACGCCTATACCGAAGTCACCAAGACCGATGACAAGGGCAAGACCGACACGACGTATGTGATGAAATTTCATCCACGCGTCGCGCCCATCAAGGTGGGCATCCTGCCGTTGTTGAAGAACAAGCCGGAGCTGGTCAAGAAGGCGCTGGAAGTCCGCGACCTGCTGCGTCCGTGGATGAACGTGTATTACGACGACGGCGGCTCGATCGGCAAGCGTTACGCCCGCCAGGACGAAGCCGGCACGCCGTTCTGCCTGACCATTGATTTTGACACTTTGGGCGAGAAACCGGAACTCCTCGACACCGTGACCATCCGCTACCGGGATGATGGCAAGCAGGAACGTTTAAAAATATCTGAACTCCGGGACTTTTTGCTGTCTAAGACCCGGTGATGAGCGACGAGCAAAAAAATCAGGTCAAAGTTGTGAAGCCCCCGACCAAACGGGCGCCGGCGCTGTATTTCATCGTCGGCTTCAAATTATTGAAGGGGCTGGCGGCGCTACTGCTGGCGCTGGGCGCCTACAGCCTCACGGACAACAATCTGCCGGATGAATTCCGCCGGCTGCTCGAATTCCTGCACCTCGATCCGGAAAAAAAATTCTTCCTGGAACTTGCGGACCGCATCGGTGAAATCACGCCGACCAACCTGAAATGGGTCGCGGTTGGATCGGTCGTTTACGGCCTGTTCATGCTGTTGCAGGCGGTTGGGCTGGCACTCCGCGTGAGCTGGATCGTGTGGCTGGTCATCGCGGAATCGGCCTTTTTCATCCCGATCGAACTGTTCGAGCTCGTGCGCAAGCACGTCCCCTCCCCCGAAAATCATCCGCACTTTTTTGCACATCCGAAGATCAGCGTGGCCATCGTGCTGGTGGCGAATGTGGCCATCGTCTGGTATCTGTTCAAGAACCGCGACCGGGTCATGAAACACCATCATACCCGCCATATCGATCTATGACCTCCGCGCTCCCGTTCGAAGTCTCGGAATTTGAGCAGCTCCTGCGCAAACCGAACAGCGACCCGACGGGTTTTGCGGGATTTTTCAACAGCGGCGAGGTCTGGGTGGCCCGCGTCCCCGCCCGGCTCGATGTGATGGGCGGCATTGCCGACTATTCCGGCGCGAATGTCTGCGAGGCCGTCCTCGGTCACGGCATGTTGATGGCCATCCAGGCGCGCACCGATCGCACCCTGCGCATCCGCTCCGCCCAGGCTGGCGCGCGCAGCCTGCCGGTGGAGACGCGCATCCCGCTCGATTACTTCATGTCCGGCGGCGCAGTCGGCAATTACGCCCAGGTTCGCGAACTCTGCCACGCCAACCCCATCTCCACGTGGGCGGCCTATATCGGCGGCAGCATCTTTACTTTGCTCAAGGAAGAATCGGTTGAACTGCCTTACGGTTTCAGTTTCCTGCTGTTAAGCGCCGTGCCGATGAATGTGGGCATCGGCAGTTCCGCGGCGGTCGAGATTGGCACGCTCTCGTGCCTCAATGCCTATCTCGGATTAAACCTGGATGGTGCACGCATCGCCCGGCTGGGCCAGATGGCGGAAAACCATGTGGTCGGCGCACCCTGCGGCATCATGGACCAGATCGCCGTGGCCAGCGGCCGCGAAAGCAAGCTCACGCACATCCTCTGCCGGCCCGGCGCCATCGTGGGCGAGGTGGAGATTCCGCCCGGCAACGGTTTCGTGGGCATCAATTCCATGGTGCGCCATTCCGTCGCCGGCAATGCCTATGGCAACGTCCGCATCGGCGCCTTCATGGGCAAAAAGATCATCAACGAAATCCGCGCCAAAACCGGCCGGGCCGCCTTGAACTACCTCACGGAAATTTCCTCCGCCGAATTCAAGGCGGAATACGAAAAGGAGATTCCCGAAACCATCCTTGGCTCTGATTTTCTATCGCGCTACAAAACGCACGACGATCCGGTCACGACCATCCAGCCGGATGCGACCTATCGCGTCATCGGCCCCACGCGCCATCCGGTCGCGGAAAATGAGCGCGTGCTGCAATTCATCAGCGCGCTGAAGACCGCCAAGACTGGTGATGAAAAGGCGCTCATCGCCGCGGGCGAATTGATGTATGGCGCACACGAAAGTTACCGCGACAACTGCAACCTGTCCGTGCCCGAGGTGAATTTTCTCGTCGAAGCCGTCCAGAAACGCGGAGCCAAGGCCGGGCTTTACGGCGCCAAGATCACCGGCGGCGGCACCGGTGGCACGGTCGCCGTGTTCGGCCAGATTTCCGCGCTCAAGGAACACATCCCGCAGATCGCCGTGGAGTATTCGCGGCGGGTCGGCCAGATGCCTGATATCTTTGAAGGCACCTCGCCCGGCGCCATCGAGTTCGGCGCGAAGCGTTATGCTTTCGGTGCGCAGGGGTGGAAGCGGTTTGATGTGTGATATGCAGATCCGCAAAGCCGTCATCCCCATCGCCGGTCTCGGCACGCGCCACTTTCCCGCGTCGCACGCGGTGAAGAAGGAACTGTTCCCCGTCGTCGGCCCGGACGGCATCGCCCGCGCCCTGTTCCATTATCATCTGCTCGAGCTCGAGGCCGCCGGCATCGAACAGATCTGCATCATCACCCAGCCCGGCGAAGATGCGCTTGTAAAAAACTACCTGCGCGGACCGGATG
Organism: Candidatus Acidiferrales bacterium; assembly: GCA_035482455.1. GTDB lineage: Bacteria > Verrucomicrobiota > Verrucomicrobiia > Limisphaerales > UBA11358 > UBA11358. The sequence goes on from DATHQS010000235.1 coordinate 13,742, forward strand.
ACAATTATCTCAAGCGGCTGGCGAAATATCCGGCATTGCTCCAGGAGGCCGAGCAGATGCGCGGCTTTGCGAAACGTGTCAGCTTCGCCGTGCAGCACCAGCAGGAAGGCTACGGCCATGCGGTGTATCAGACCAAGGATTTTGCCGCCGGTGAAATGGTGCTGCTCGGATTGGGTGATCACCTGTTCCGCGGCAAGCCGGTCTCGCCCTATCGTGATCTGGCGGATATGGCGAAAACTTCCGGCGGCAAAAGCGTCTCCGCCGTGAACCGGATTTCCGCCGGCGAATTGAAAGGGTACGGCACCATCGCCGGCCGGCGCCGCCCAGAAAACACCCGTCTCATCGATATTTCCCTTATCATTGAAAAGCCCGCCGTGACCGTCGCGCAGGAAAAATTGCACGTAGACGGCCTGCCGCCGGAGACCTGGCTCGGCTGGTTCGGCATGCACCTCCTCGCGCCTTCCATCTATGACATCCTCGGCGAAATGATCCGCGACAATGTGCGCGATAACGGGGAATTTCAGCTCACCCGCGCCCAGGAACTCCAGCGGCAGCGGCACGGCTATCTCGCCCTGGAGATGACCGGCGCGCAGCGCTTTGACTTCGGGGTGCCGGATGACCTTGTCACCAGCGTGCAGGCTTTCCGCCATTTGTCATAAATTTGTCGCCATTATTTGCTTGCGGCGGTCACGGGCATGACTTAATAAAGTACATCGTAAGCACTAGTATTTTGATGCAATATATCATCGTGAAGCTCCAACCAGAGAGGGTCGCTTGAGTCGCCCTTTCACTCCTCGTGGTAATAACTCCGCCGCGTCGTTCATCCGGGTCAACGGCAAGATTCGCGCCCGTGAAGTCCGTGTCATCGGCCCTGACGGCAAGCAGCTTGGCGTCATCCAGCTTACCGAGGCCCTGAACCTCGCCCGCGTCCACGGGGTGGACCTGGTCGAAATTTCGCCCAATGCCGTCCCGCCCGTCTGCCGGCTCGTGGACTTCGGCAAGTTCCGCTATGAGCTCGCCAAGCGCGAAAAAGAATCCAAAAAGCACCAGCACGCCTCCACCGTCAAGGAAGTGCAGCTCAGCCCGCGCATCGACCCGCATGACCTTGGCATCAAGCTCCAGCACTCCATTGATTTTCTGTGCGAAGACATGAAGGTGAAGGTTGCGCTCAAATTCCGCGGCCGTGAGATGGCGCACACCGAGGTCGGCTTTGAAGTCATCAAAAAATTCATCGCCGATATCGAGCCGTACGGCCACCCCGATTTCCAGCCCAAGCTCATCGGCAAGGCCATCAACCTGATGATCAGCCCGCTGCCCCGCAACAAGCGCGCCAAAAATCCGCGTTTGACGGATGAAGAGCACAAGGCCAGTGGAGCGGCGGCGGAAGCAAAAGCTAGGGCGCACAAGACGACGCGGTCAACCGAAGACGAAGGCGGCGCTTCAGCCTCGGAGGCCAAACCGAACGCCCCGAAGCCGCCGCAGACGTCGTCGCCAAATAAAGCGAAAGTTCCCGTCGCCGAGGAACCGAAAGCCGGCGGTCTGGCCACCCCGTTTGCCAATCTCGACATCAAGCCGCCGGCTTGATTTCAATCAGGGTCGCTGGCTCCAACCACGGACCATTTCAGGAAACTGGCAGTCGGCACAGACCGCATTCGAGTGTTCGCAAAAATCGCGGACGATCTGCATCAAGCCCTGCTGCTGCGCCGCGCCTTTCAAACTGCGGGCATTGGCCGTCCCCAAGAGGCGTTGCCGTGCCAGTTTTAACACGGAATTGTCTTCCGCCGACGGCCACGCCAAAAACCGCCGCTCCACTTCCTGCCGGATCTTTTCACTGCCGCCCTCGTTTGCGCGCGTCCACAGCCACGGCAGGACGACGTTCACCGCCAGATCCGTGATCCGCGCTTCACCCAGCAACGGCTGCGGTTTCGTCATCGGCTCCGATCTGAACGTCCAGTGCCACGACCAAAATTCATCCCGCTTCACCTGGAAAATCTGATGCAATGAATCAAGCAGCCCCTTGTCCGGAACTTCGGCCAAAATCCAATCTTCAATTTTTCCCGCCAGATTCTCCGAGGCCAGCCAATGTGCCGCCAGCGCCAGCCGCCGCTGCGGATGGTTCGCCGGGCGCAGGCCGTGAAATTTCCACACCGCCCGCGGCAAAGTGCAGCCGGCCAGGGCATCCCGGTCGCGCCACCAGCAATCCCATGCGCGCCGTAGAAATGTGTCGGCGTTCTTCTGTGTACGCGTCAATTCATCCGGCAACAGACCGCTGATCCCCAGCAGGCGCGCCTGCAGTTCGAACGCGGAATCTGCGCCCTGTGACCAACGCGATCTTGTCTCCGCCACGCTCAGCATCGGCCAGACGTTGTGCTTGTAACCCAGCGCCCGGAACAGATTTTCCCACAAGGCCTGTTCCCAGCCGCAATTTTTAGCGCGGGCCAGGATCGCCGCCGCCTTGTTCTGAAAACGGACCTTCGCCGCCGACTGCAAAAGACCGGCCAGTTGTTCCGGTAAAAGTTCCCGCAACGGCGCGCAACATTTGCCCCGCAAGGCCTCCGGCAGCCCTGATTCATTCTCCAATGCGCGCGCCAGTTCCCCGATGGAAGCGTCCAGATAATTTTCCAGCGCCAGGACCGTTTCCGGGCCTTGGGTTTTGGGTCTGACAGACGGGTCTCCGTTCCAGATGACGTGCAGGATCACGTTTTTAAAAGCAGGATTCCGGTCGTGGCCATGCGCCCGCCAACCACCCGGCTGCAGATCGATCTCCACGTCGCCGGCCACCGGCCTCGCATCGCCAAACTGCAAAACCGCCCCGCGAAAATCCGGTCCACCCTCGACGCTGTTAAAACCCGGATGCAACACCCGCACCGGTTTTCCGTCCGTGGTCTTGAGCCCGCCCCGGTGGATGCGTTGATGTTGCCAGATGGCTTGCAGCAGTTTCTCCGGCGGCACCGGGCCAGCATCATGCAACGCGCCCATCCCCCGGCTGCGTCCCCGCCAGGTGGCGTAGAAGTTATCGGTGCGGAAATCCATGCGCGGATTTATTCTTGGGACACTCCAAAGTCAAGCTTGGATGACTGGCACCGGCTCCCCGAATTGCGGAACGCAACCGTGCCGCCAGCCGGCGGTGCCGGTGGAAAAAGTATTTTTGAACGCAACTGATTGGATTTTTGCCTGTTAAATGAACAAGTCCGTCAAACTTTTTGTTCGCCGCAGCGGGTTTTTTACGGCTACAATGCCGAAGATTTTTACGGGCAGCCCAGTTTGATGATTGAAGTCTCCAATTTGACCAAGCGCTACGCCGGACGCACCGCGGTGGACGACATTTCGTTCACGGTCGCGCGCGGCGAAATCGTTGGCTTGCTCGGCCCCAACGGCGCCGGCAAAAGCACGACCATGCGCGTACTGTCCGGTTTCATGCCCGCCACCAGCGGCACCGTGCGCGTCTCCGGCCTGGATGTCTTCCATGATTCCGACGAGGTCCGGCGGCGCATCGGCTACATGCCGGAAAACAATCCGCTCTATCCCGACATGCGCGTCCGTGAATACCTGAAGTACCGCGCACGCCTCAAGGGGCTTGGCTGGAAAAGATCCCGCGAGCGCGTCCAGACCGTCATGGAGCAATGCAGCCTCACGGATGTGGATCGCCGGGTCATCGGCCAGCTGTCCAAGGGCTACAAACAACGCGTCGGCCTGGCGGACGCGCTCGTCCATGAACCGGAGCTCATCATCCTTGATGAGCCCACCATCGGCCTTGATCCGCACCAGATCCGGACCGTCCGCGCCCTCATCAAAAGCCTTGCCGGCAAGCACACCATTTTGATCTCCACCCATATCCTGCCGGAGGTCGAGATGATGTGCGGCCGCGTTCTCATCATGCTCGGCGGACGTGTGCTCGCCTCGGACACCCCGGAGAATTTGCAACGCCGCATGGCCGGCGGCAGCCAGATCATCGCCGAGATCGCCGCCCCGGAGGCGGAGTTGCGCGCTGTCTGGGAAAATCTCTCCGATGTGGTGCAGTTTGACCTGACGCCGGGCGAAGGCGCCTTTTTCCGCTGCGCCCTCACACCGCAGGATGGCAAGGATCTGCGGCCGCTCGTCTACTCCCTTGCGCGGCAGAACGGCTGGGCCTTGCGCGAACTGACCCGCAGCCGCCATTCCCTCGAGGACATCTACGTCCAGATCACCAAACCCGCCGCGGAGGAGGTTGAATGAGCATCTTCCTGACGCTGTTCCGGCGCGAGCTCGGCACCTTTTTCTTTTCCCTCACGGGCTACGTCATCATTGCGGCCGTCACCATGCTCACCGGCATGAGCTTTGTGGTGCTCCTGCAAAACCTCGGCAATGACCCCACGACGGTGCCGGTGACAGAGATGTTTTACGGCACCTATTATTTCTGGCTGATCATCCTGCTATCAACGCCGCTCATCACCATGCGTCTGTTCGCATTGGAAAAGGCCACGGGCACGTTTGAGACGCTCATGACTACGTCCGTGGGCGATGCGCAGGTGGTGCTGGCCAAGTTCATGGCCGCGCTGTTCTTTTACATGATCGCCTGGCTGCCACTGTTGGGCTGCCTGTTCATTGTGCGCCATTTCACCCAACAGGTGGCCGCGCTGGACGGTCATACCGTGGGCGGAATGTACCTTGGGATTTTTCTGATTGGCAGCTTGTTTCTCTCGCTGGGTTGCTTTGCCTCCTCCCTCACCCGCAGCCAGATGGCGGCGGCCATGATCAGTTTTGTCCTCGGCGTCGGCCTTTTCTCGTTGGGCTTCCTCGCGCTCGCCCTGCCGGCCAGTTCCGAGATGCAGACACAGGTGCTCGCCTATTTCAACCTGTTCAGCCAGATGCATGATTTCGCGCGCGGCGTGGTGGACACCAGGGCGGTCATTTTCTACGTCACCGCCACATTCGTGTTTTTGTTCCTGACCTTGCGGGTGGTGGAAAGCCGCCGCTGGAAATAAATGAGCACCGCCTCCAATCCCCGGACCAGTTTCTCGCCGGCCAGCCGCTGGAAGATCGGCTTGGACGTGGTGTTGCGCACCGCCGTGGTCCTCGCCGTGATGGTCATGCTAAATTTCCTCGGTGCGAAGTTTTACCACCGGTTCTACCTCAATCAGCAGATGCGCGTGGAGCTGTCTTCGCGCACGCTCACGGTGCTGCATTCGATCACCAACCAAATCGAGGTTACGCTGTATTATGACACCCACGACCCGGACAACTTCTATCCGGATATCGTGGATCTGATCAATGCCTACCGTGACGCGAACAAAAATATTTCCTTGCGCACGGTGGATTACGTCCGCGATCCCAGCACTGCCATGAAGGTGAAGGAACAATACATGCTCCCCGGATCCATTGCCACCCCGAATGCCCCGCCGGCCAAGGACTTGATTATCTTTGCCTGCGGCGACCGGCATGATGTCGTCCCTGGCGAGGCTATCGTCCAGTTCAAGACCGCGCCCCTTGCCACGGATGACCCGAACTTTGATCCGAAAGAAAAACGGATGCAGTTCATGAAGCGGCCTGTGTCCTTCAATGGCGAGGTTATGTTCACCTCCAAGTTGCTGGCCTTGTCCCATGCGCAGCCGATCAGGGCCTATTTTTTAAAGGGACATGGCGAACCATCACTCGAAAACACCGATAACAGCGGCTATCAAAAATTTGCCCTGCAGCTCGCGCAAAACGATATCCTGCTGCAAAACCTTGAATTGTCAGGCCTGGCCGATGTCCCTGCGGATTGCAGCTTGCTGGTCATTAGCGGCCCGGTTGGAATGTTGTACGAGCCCGATCTCCAAAAGATTGACCGCTATCTTACCGCAGGCGGCAAGTTGATGGTGATGTTTAATTACTTCTCGCGGCGGCAGCCGACCGGCCTGGAATCCATTTTGCAACGCTGGGGTGTCAATATCCTGCCAGACTACGTGAATGATCCGGCGGCAAGCTCGGGCAGCGACCAGGTCGTCATCGTGCGTAATTTCAATGAGAAGACGTTCGTCAATCCGCTCACCGAACTGTGGCTGGAAATGGCGCTGCCCCGGCCCATGGTGAAAAGTGGACCATCTACGGCGCCGTCTGGCGCCCCGCAAACGGATGCGCTGGTCAGTTCAAGCGACACTTCGACGCTGGCCGACGATCACTCCATCTCGCCCCGCAGCTATCCGTTGATTACGGCCATCGAACAGAAGCCCGTGGCTGGCGTGACCGCCCCGCGCGGCAACACGCGCATCGTCGTGGCGGGCGACTCATTTTTCCTGGACAATGAATTGATCGAGGCCGGAGCCAACCGCGATTTTCTCAACTACGCCGCCAACTGGCTGTGCGACCGCGAACAGTTGCTCAACGGCATCGGTCCACGTCCTGTCACTGAATTTCGCCTGACCCTTACCCGGCACCAGATGAAACAACTCCGCTGGCTGCTGCTTGGTGCGCTGCCCGGCGGCGCGCTGCTCCTTGGCTGGCTCGTCTGGCTTGTACGCCGCAAATGAAATCCAACACCACCACCATCTGGCTTGTGCTGGCGGCGATCCTCGCCGCCGCGGTCTGGTTTGTGGAAACACGCCTGCAACCGGTCGCGCCACCGGACAACGCCCTGCTCGCCGGCCTGCGCGCGTCGGACGTCACCTCGATTCAAGTCACCCCTCCCGGCGGACGCGAAATCAGTGTCACCCGCACGAACAACCACTGGTATCTGGAAAAGCCGCTCGCCTATCCGGCCCAGGCCACGGCCATTGAATCCCTCTTGTCTGCGCTGGAAAAGCTTGCGCCCACCCTCCGTCTCACCGCCGCCGAAACGGCCCTGCATAAAAATGCCGATGCTGAATATGGTTTTGAAAACCCGCAATTCACCCTCGACGTCACCGTCGGCGAACAGGTCTGGCATCTGAAGATCGGTAACAAAACTGCGCCCGGCGACGGCGTGTATGTCCGCCTCATCGGCGGGGCCGGCCTGTATGTGACCGAGGTGAACTGGCTGCAGTTGCTGCCACGCGATGTGAATGCCTGGCGCGACACCTCCCTGGTCGCGGATGTCAGCACCGTTGACTGGCTCGTCATCACCAACGGCGCCAAGGCCATCGAACTCCGGCGCGACCCCACCAACCGTCTCTGGCGCATGATCCGGCCCTTGCAGGCCCGGGCGGACAGCGTCTACATCACCACCGCCCTGCAGCAATTGCGCTCGGCCAGGGCCACCCGTTTCGTCACCGATGACCCGAAGGCCGACCTCACCACCTATGGCCTGCAGCCGGTCGAACTCGATGTCTGGCTCGGCCATGGCACCAACCTGATCAGCGGCATCCATGC
>DATHQS010000236.1:0-9198 GCA_035482455.1 Candidatus Acidiferrales bacterium
GGCACCCATAACACCACGGATTCCTTCACCCCGCGCAGGTTCAGCAGCGTCAGAAAAATGATGATGCCGATGGCGAATTTGAATTTCCACGCCTGCCACTCGTCTGTCTGCGGCAGGATGCTGAACAGCGCATCCGCGCCGCTCGCCACGCTGATCGCAATGGTCAGCACATAATCCCCGATCAGCGCGCAGCCCGAGATGACCCCCATGGTCGGCGACAGCAGCTTGCTCGCGACCAGGTAACCGCCGCCGCCGGATGGGAACAGTTCGATGATCTGCGAATAGCTCATGCAGATCACCACGATGGTCAGCACCGAGGCCGCCGCCACGAATAGGCTCAGGTTGGTATGCCCGGCCAGCGCCTTGAAGGCCTCCTCCGGGCCGTAACAGGAGGATGAAAGCCCGTCTGCGCCCAGCCCCACCCAGGCCAGCAGCGCCACCAGCGACATATGATGAAAGATATGCTTGTCCGAGAGATTTCTCGCCCGGCCGATCACCGCATCTTTCAAAAGACCAAATACGTTCATAGAGTTGAACGGTGGATTAAACCGCTTTTTCTAATTGATTTCACGCCTTAAAAAGTTCGTTTAGCGAAGATTTTGCTGGATTATTGCGCACAAAGCCTCCGGCTCATCCGTGCCCAGAGCGAATTTCTTGCCGTTCCGCATCCCAATGGCCACGGCGTCACGTCCGGCGACGTTGTACAGCCAGCCGAACCGGCTCAGATGGATGCCCCAACCTTCAAGGAACGTCGTCTGAACTGCCTTGGCGGATGCGATTTCTGCGAGCCTCACCCGCTTCGAAACCAGACCGGGACCAAAATGCCAGCGCAGGTCCTCGGTCGTCAGCTCAATCGTCAATGAGTGAAACAGCCACGCCGTCACCAGCACGATCGGTACGCAGATCAACAACGGCCATGCCAGACACAGGCCCAGCACCGCCATCACTGCCGCCATCGCCAACAGCAGCATGACGATTAGCTTCCCGCTTTGGGTATGCTCATAAGTTTTCATGGCTCAATCTGATTTGCGCACGTAAACGCACGGACTATGGCCGTCGGCGCACGCGCATTGTTTCATCGGGGTGACCATGAATCCCGCCATTGCGGGACAGAAGATCGCCCTTCCAAATGCCTGCGAGATTAGCTGTCGGGCTCGGCCTTGAAAGTGGCCTTGAAACCGGTTGCCCGGTCTCGTTCGCCCCGTCCTCGACTCCGAGGAGTTTGGGTCTCCCGCGTCACGCTTCAGGAAGGAAGCCTGACTTCGGCTGCAACTGCATAAACTACAACATAACCGCCACCCAAAGTCAAACCGGTCACCCAAAATGCATTGTAATGCTCTCATTTTAAATACGTTATATTTTCCAAGCCATCGTTCATGCTGCATCCAAATATTTTTTGGTCGGATTAGCTTGGATTTACTTGGATGGTCTTATTGTTAAATGGCTTATGAGCCTGATTCCGGAGCGCGGGTCTGCGACCCGTCCCGCCACTGCGGGATCGCCAGCACCATGCCATCCGGACTCCTGACGGTTGCCGTTCGCGCATGCGGTTCGTAAATCGCAAATCCAGTACCGTAAATTCATGAGGGTTTAATCTGGTTTAATTCACCTTAATTTTTTCATTTTCATTGGCCTTTTTTAAAATTTCAGTTTTTAAGATTTTGGATGTCCATAGGCACGATTAAGCACGATTAGACACGACTGGGCGCAATCGGAGCGCAGGCGGCTCGCCTGCGTGTTGATTCGCGGAGCGCCTGCCCGTGCGGCTCGAACCTCCGGCTCGGCATGATCCCGTCTTCGGAAACGCCGGGCATTGCTCGGCGTTGGGTGCCCACCCATCCGTGTTTATCTGTGTCCATCCGTGGTAAATAATTTTTTCTCCGAATCGGGTGAATATCGGTGAACACCAGTGAATTTCGGTGAATACGGGTGAACGCCAGAATTGCTGGGCTCGCCTTTTGCGCGTGGTGAACGCGATAGCGTCGTGGAGTGCGCCAGTCCTCTGGCGCTTTCGGATGCAACCGGATCTCGTTTGTGTCCGGGCACCGTCCGCCAGTTCCATTCGTCATTCGCCATTCGTCATTTTTGACGTTCATCCCCCCGACCGTATCATAGGTAGTCAATAGTTGAATTTCTCCCGGGAATGTAGAATGCAGATTTATGCCATTTATTTTCAAAAAACCCGGGTGGGAAGGGGGTCCAACCCTGAAAATTCCCTAAAAATCATTATTGCCTTGAAAAAATTGATGACAATTGGTGTTCTTAAAATGGCTGATAGCCCGAAATATGCAGATTTGCTTGGAAATTTAAGGTTTTTCGAAATAAAAAATCTTCACCTTCCTTTCCTCCTTGCCGCGCCAAATCGCCACCCGCAAGTCCCACCCGTCGATCCCAAACTCTTCAACTCTTTAACTCGGTAACTCTTTAATTTCTTAAACTGTCTCCGCCTCGCACAAACATTTCGTTGCCAAATACATCAATCCCGCGTCTCATGTCGCCAAGGAATGAAAGTCAAACTGTTGCTGCTTGCACTGCTCATGCCCGTATTGGGTCGGGCGGCAGATGCCTCCACGCCTGCGACCGTCACCATCCCTTCACCTCCGGCCCCCGTGCGCGAATTCCGCGCCGCGTGGATCGCCACCGTCGGCAATTCCTGCTGGCCCTCCAAGCCCGGCCTCTCCACTGCCCAGCAAAAAGCCGAACTCCTCGCCATCCTCGACCGCGCCGCCGCCCTGAAGCTGAACGCCGTCATCTTCCAGGTCCGCCCCGCCTGCGATGCGCTCTATCAGTCGGGCATCGAGCCGTGGTCCGAATATCTTACCGGCGTGCAGGGCAGGGCACCCGCGCCGTTTTACGACCCGCTCGCCTTCGCCATCACCGAGGCGCACAAGCGCGGGCTGGAACTTCACGCCTGGTTCAATCCTTTTCGCGCCCGCCATTTCCAAAGTGTCTCGCCCCCTGCCGCCAACCATATCAGCAAGACCCATCCGGAACTCGTCCGCAACTACGCCAAATATCTGTGGCTCGACCCCGGCGACCCCGCCGTGCGCGAGTATTCCCTTCGCGTCATCCTCGATGTCTTGAACCGCTATGATGTCGATGGCATCCACATGGACGATTACTTCTATCCCTACCACGAAAAAAATTCCGCCGGCAACGACATCGACTTCCCCGACGCCGCCACGTGGAAAAAATTCGGCCAGTCCAGCGGCCTCTCGCACGATGACTGGCGCCGGCACAACGTGGATGTCTTCATCGAGCAGCTCTATCATTCGGTCAAAGCCGCGAAACCGTGGGTCTCCGTCGGCGTCAGCCCCTTCGGCATCTGGCGGCCCAAAAATCCGCCCAGCATCGCCGGTTTTGATTCCTACCAGGAGATCTACTGCGATTCCCGCAAATGGCTCCAGGAAGGCTGGTGCGATTATCTGGCCCCGCAGCTCTATTGGGGCATCTCGCCACCGGCGACGAGCTTTTCCACGCTGCTCGATTGGTGGAACGGCCAGAACCCGCGCCATCGTCACGTCTGGCCCGGCCTGGATTCCCTCAAGGCCGCCGATAAATGGCAACCGTCCGAAATCGTCAACCAGATCAATGTCACCCGCCGCTATCCCAGCCCCGGCCACATCCACTGGAGCGTGTCCGCCCTGATGCGCAACACCGCGCTCGACAATGCCCTCGCGCGCGACCTCTACCGCACCCCCGCGCTCATCCCTGCCAGCCCGTGGCTGGCTGCCACTCCGTTGCTACCGCCGAAACTGTCCGTCAACACCTGGGGCAAGTCCGCGCACGTCGAATGGAAAAATTCCGGCACCAACACCGTCCACCTATGGGTCTTGCAAAGCCTCATTGCCGGCAACTGGACCACCCAAATCCTGCCCGGAAACTGCTTGGACACCTACCTCGACAACGCCACCCCCGATGCCGTCGTCCTCCGCACCGTCGACCGCACCGGCAACCTCGGCGACCCCGTCGCCTGGACCCCCAAGAAATATTCCACCACCGACACCTCGAAGGGCATGACCAAGCCGGCAAAATAGAAACAGCCGACGATTCGCGGACATGCTCACGCTGGTAGGGCGCGTCGCTCCGCGCGCGCCGGGCTTGCCAACAGAATTATTCAGATTTACACGCGCGTTGTCTTGCCTTCACATCGTTAACGGAGCGCGGCTTTGTCCCGCCTTGCGGGATCAGCCGCAGCACGTTCACATTGCTACGTCCGGTCCGCGGAATAACCGCGCTCCACACTTTGAAGTTTTGGATATTGGAATTTCTCTGGTGCTTGGATGTTGGAATTTGGAGCTTTCTTCGCGTTTGGAGCTTTCCCGTCCACCTCCCCGCAATTGACGCTTCCCCCCGCAAGTCTTACGCTGTCCTCAGATTTATTTATGAGCCAATTGCAAGATTCCCTCGTCGAACTCATCCGCCGCACCTCCGCCGAGATTCCCGACGACGTCCATCGCGCCATTCTCACCTCGCTCGAGAACGAAAAGAAGAATTCCCTCGCGGCTAACGCTTTCAAGATCATCGACCAGAACATCGCCCTCGCCAAAAACAAGTCCCAGCCCATCTGCCAGGACACCGGCAGCATCCTGTTTTACGTCGATGTGCCCGTCGGCTACGACCAGATCACCTTTGCCGAGACCGCGCGCGAGGCCGTGAAACTTGCCACCAAGAAGGGGTATCTCCGCCAAAACTCCGTGGATTCGCTCACCGGCAAAAATGACGGCACCAACTGCGGTCCCGGCGCGCCGGCCTTTCATTTTCACCAGCACCGCTCCCCGGAAGTCTCCGTGAAACTCGTCCTCAAGGGCGGCGGCTGCGAAAACGTCGGCGCGCAATACTCGCTGCCGGATGACGCCATCGAGGCGAACCGCGACCTCGACGGCTGCCGCAAGGCCATCCTCGATGCCGTGCTCCAGGCCCAGGGCAAAGGCTGCGGCCCCGGCGTCCTCGGCGTCTGCATCGGCGGCGACCGCGCCACCGGCTACGAACATTCCAAGCTCCAGCTCCTGCGCCTCCTCGACGACCGCAATCCTGAACCCAAACTCGACGCGCTCGAACAAGACATCTTAAAGACGTCAAACGAACTCGGTATCGGCCCGATGGGTTTCGGCGGCAAAACCACCTTGCTCGGCGTAAAGATCTGCACCGCCAACCGCGTGCCGGCCTCCTATTTTGTGAGCATCAGCTACATGTGCTGGGCCTATCGCCGTCAGGGCGTGACGCTGGATGAGGAAGGGAAGATTGGGAAGTGGCTCTACTAATTTATTCAAATGGAATCAGTTTACATTGAGACGAGCGTGGTGAGTTATCTGGTGGCGCGGCCGCCAGCGCGCACGCTGGCGCATCAGTGGCACGTTTGGACGAAAGATTGGTGGCGTTTGCGCCGTCCATTATTTGAATGCGTGATTTCAGTGGAAGTGTTGCGTGAGGCGGCGGCGGGCGATCCGAAAGCAAGCCGTCAAAGGCTGGATATTTTGGGTGCATTGACGGTGCTGCAGCGTACGCAGTCAGTGGATGAACTGGCCGAAGCCTTTCTGTCAGGAGGTGCGCTGCCGGAAAAAGCCAAGGCGGATGCGGTGCATTTGGCCGTCGCCACCAGTCACCGGGTGGATTATCTTCTGACGTGGAATATGAAGCACCTGGCCAATGCCGAAATTTTGGCGCGGCTGCGTCCGGTGGCCGAGCAGCGCGGCCATCGGTTGCCCGTGGTTTGCACACCGTTGCAATTGATGGGAGATATAGAATATGAAGGCTGAACCGATTCTGCTTGAACTCGAAGCCATAAAAGAACGGCTGGCGGCGGAGGCGCATGGTGATACGCGGCGTTTCCTCGATCAAATGGACGCATGGCTGGTGGCGCACCCGCATGCCGGACCGGTGGTCAATTCGCCGGAGGAATTGCGGGCACGATTGCGCGCGCGCGAGGCCGCTGAACCGCCCCCGCCTGCCCGCAAACCGTATAAGGTTCACGACCCGATCATTGCCGAGGTGCGCCGAAATCGTGAGGCGCTGTATCAGGAGCAGCCCGCCGAGGGTTTGGTTTTGAAGGACGAACCGCCGCGCAAGAAGCGCTGAACCAGCGCACGACATTTTTTACCATGATCAAACTATCCTTCCCTTTCACCGCCGAAAAAGTCCGCGCCCTGAAAGTCGGCGACGAGGTCCTGATTTCCGGCACGGTGTTCACCGGCCGCGATGCGGTCCACAAATATCTGCACGAGGGCGGCACGTTGCCGGAGGGCGTGAGCCTCAAGGACGGCATCATGTATCACTGCGGCCCCGTGATGATGAAGCAGGAGGACGGCAGCTACAAATGCACCGCCGCCGGTCCCACGACCTCCATCCGCGAGGAGCCGTACCAGTGGCAGGTCATCCGCGATTTCGGGTTGCGCGGCGTCATCGGCAAGGGCGGCATGGGCGCCAAGACGCAGGCCGCCTGCAAGGAATACGGCTGCGTCTATTTGCACGCCATCGGGGGCGCGGCGCAGGTCCTCGCCGAGTGCATCAAGCAGGTCCGCAACGTCTATTTTCTCGAAAAATTCGGTTCGCCGGAGGCCATCTGGGAACTGGCGGTGGAAGATTTTCCGGCGGTGGTCACCATTGATGCCCACGGCAATTCCCTGCACGAGGAAATTTTTGCGAAGAGCCGCGCGGCGCTTGCGGAACGGTTGTAGGCCGTTATACCCTCACGCGCAGGACGAATGAAGGGTTCATCGCCATTATGGTTTAGTCTGCGCAATCTCTTCCGGCTGGCCGGCGTCACTCTCGCCGTCCTCTATGTCTTTTCCCGTTTCGTTCCGGCGGCGGCCATGAGCGACTACGTGGTCTTTGACCAGGTCGACAATTCCTGGTCCATGGCGTTGCATGACGCATTCGTGAACCGGTTGCAATTTGGGACGGATATCGTTTTCACCTACGGGCCGTGGGGTTTTCTCGCCCGCGGTTATCATCCCCAGACGCATCTGCTTTCCATGATCGTCTGGTCGCTGCTGGCGCTCGTGTTCATGTCCGGGGCCTGGCAGCTTGCGCGCGGGGTCCGCGCCAGCCGGTTGCTCGCGTGGCTCTGGGTCGTCTTGCTGGCCGCGCTGGCCACGACCCCGCTGGGGAACGATTTCGACAACCGGCTGGTCCTGTTCCTGGCGCTGCCGTTGCTGCTGCATTTTTATACGGAACGGACCGCGCCCATCAAGGCGGCTTTGTTGGTGGCCCTCGGTTGCTTGAGCCTGGTGAAATTTACCGGCTTGATTGAAGCGGCCTTCGTGGTGGCGCTGATCTCGGCGGATGACATTTTCCGCCGGCACCGTTTTCCCTGGGCGGTGCCGCTGTGGGCGATCAGTGTGTTGTGCTTCTGGATTCTCGCCTGGCAACGGCTGGATGGGTTTGGGTCGTATCTGGTGAATTCCTGGCAGATCACCTGCGGCTACACCGAGGCGATGATGCTGCCCGGTTATTCCCCCCCGTGGAGCCTGCCGGCATTTTTGGCGCTCGCCGCCGTGCTCTGGCTGCTGGCGTCGCGCCTCATGTGGTTGCAATGCCGGCGGTGGGCGTTCTATCCGCTCGCCGGGGTCGGGATGATCCTCTTCGTCACCTTCAAGCTCGGCTTTGTCCGGGGCGACTTTCATGAGCTCAATGCATCCATGTCCTTGGTCGTCATGGCCGCGCTGCTGCTGCCGCTGGCCTGGCAGGAATCCAAAATTTTGAAGGTGTCCGTCGTGCTCACGCTGGTGGCGGCCGGATTGTTTGCCTCGGGAATCTACCATGATTGGCCGGTGACCAAAGGGTTGCCCGTGCAACTGGCCGGGACCTTCCGCCTCTCCAATGTGCTGGCGCCTGTGGCGGATGCTTCCACCGGTTATACCCGGACGGAATATCAAAGGGAGATGTCCCTGATCCGGGTGAGAATTCCGCTGCCGCCGGTCAATGGCGGCGCCGACCTGTACTCGTACGATCAGGTGGCGATCTTCGCCAACGGGCTCCAGTATCAACCGCGCCCGGTCATCCAAAGTTACTCCGCTTACACGCCGTCGCTCGCGCAGATGAACGCCGCCTGGCTGCGCTCGGACCGCGCCGCCACCAATCTCCTGTTCGCCCTGCAACCGCTGGACCATCGTTTTCCAAGTCTGGACGACGGCCTGTCGTGGCCCGAGCTTTTGACCCGCTACGCCGTGAACGCGGAGACGGAACGGGGCTACGATTATCTGCTCTTGCAACGCACCGCGACCCCGCGCAGCTACCGGCTGGTTGAACTTCCCGACATGTCAGCCAGTTTGGGGGAAAGCGTGACAGTTCCGGTGGTGACCAACGGCCTGCTGTGGGCTGAACTGGAATTCAAAAAAACGCCCGCCGGGAAAATCATTGCCGCGGCCTACAAGCCCGAGGTGTTGACCATGACGGTCAAGTTTCGCGACCGTCCGCCGGCAACGTATCGGATCATTCCGGGCATGACGCAGGCCGGCTTTTTGTTGTCGCCCGTGGTGGCTGACAACAAATCATTCGCGGCGTTGTTCAAATCCGACTGGCCGGCCGAACTGGCTCATCGGGAGGTGCAATCGCTGGTGGTCGCACCGGTCACGGCCTCGGGCGCAAGCCTCTGCTACGACTCCATCTATCAGTTGCGGTTTTACCGTTTAGAAATCTTGCAATAACGCTACGGAGTGCGCCCGTCCCTGGGCGCAGCAACTTACGCCGGACGAGGCGCAGTGAATTCACGAGAGCCTTCTGCCCGTTGGACATTGCTGCGGCCGGGGACGGCCGCACTCCGTCGTCGGGACTTTTTAAAACTTCAAATTCCAGCTTTTGCTCGAATATTTTTCCGCCACCAGCCGCCCGATGTCCGCCGCGGGCAGGGCCGGGGCCGGCTCCTGCGCCTCCCAAGCCTCGACCATTGCGGCTTTAACTTTTTGCGCCGGCAATTTCAGATTCGTGACAAAACTTTCATGCGGCCGGCTGGCCCGGTAATCCGGCTGCAATGAAGGCATGAGCAACAGTTCGCTGATGAGGCTCAAATCGCAATCCAGCAGCAGGGTGCCGTGGAAAAGCAGAAAGTGTTTCCGGCGACGCTGCGAGTTCCCGGCGAATTTCAAGTCGCCCATGCAAAGGTCCGTATGCCCGCGCACGGAGACCGCGGCGGCGGGTAGCAGTTCCGCGATGGCCGCGCGGTTCTTTTCCATGATGAACTGGTTGGCGGCGGCGATG
>DATHQS010000237.1:0-29893 GCA_035482455.1 Candidatus Acidiferrales bacterium
GAAAAATTCATGGCCGGCCGCAAGCTGCTCCAAAAATTTCAGCAGCCACAGCCGGTGCCGGGCGCCGAGCCCGCCGAGCGGATTATCCAGCAGCAGCAGTTCCGGCTTGAGCACCAGCGCCCGCGCCAGCGCCGCGCGTTGCCGCCAGTTCGCGGCGAGGTTCGCCGGCGTGATGCTCGCATACGGCGCCAGCTCAAACAATTCCAGGATGAGTTCCACCGCCCGCGCCGATTCGCCGGCGGCGAGGTTCTTCTGGTAGCGCAACGGCAGCGCCACGTTCTCCGCCACGTTGAGCTGGTTGAACAGCTTGCCGTCCGCGAACACAAAACCCACGCGCAGCCGTTCCGCGATCTGCGCCTCGCCGAAATTCGCCGTCTCGCACCCGAACACGCGGCAGTTCCCCTGCGCCGGCATCATCAGGCCCGCCGCATGCATGAGCAGGTCCGTCTTGCCGGAATGCTGCTGGCCGGCGACCACCCAGAATTCACCCGGCTGCACCGTCCAGTTCACGCCAGCCAGCACCGGCGCGCCGTCATGCAGCGCGGTGATGGTCGCACCCTGCATCTCGATCACCGCCGGATTGAAAGTTGTTTCGCTCATGTCACGAGATAAAGCACGATGAACACCGCGTCGATCAGCACGCACACCACCACGCCCTGCGTCACCGCGCGCACCGCCACGCGGGACACATCCTCCAGCCGCAACGGCTGCGCCAGCCCATGATAACATGTCACAATGGCGATGAAAAACCCGAACGTCAGCGTCTTCAGCGCCAGCAGCGCAAAATCCATCCACGTCAGCGCCTCGGCGATCTGCTTGTAATAATCGCCCGGCGTCAGCGGCACATCCTGCAAAAACGCGAACAGGTAGCCGCTCGCCAGCGCGCCGATGATCAGATAAATCGTCAGCGAAAAAATCCCCAGCGCCATGCCGATCACCCGCGGCACGATCAGGTAATGCACCGGGTCGATGCCCAGCGCCTCCAGCGCCTCCACCTCGCCCAGCGCCCGCGCCGTGCCCAATTCGATGACATTCGCCGTGCCCACGCGCGCCAGCACCAGCATCGCCGTCAACAGCGGGCCCAGTTCGCGCACGATGACGATCACCATCGTCGAGCCGAGATAAGCCGTCTGCCCGACGCGCGCCAGTGCGGAAACCGTCTGGCCCACGACCACAAACCCCAGCGCCAGCGAGATGAAAACGAACATCAACGACAGCGAGACGCCCGAGCGGGCGATCTCCCGCCGCACCCGCGGCCGGATGACGCTGTGCGCCACGTTGAATTTTTTCAGCAGCACCCCCAGCGTGATGAGCGCGAACGCGCCGAGCCCCTGCACCGTGAGCAGCGCCAGGAACAGCTTCCGCCCGAGCATATCCGTGTAGGATTTCGGCATGGCGGCGCGACGCAACACTGCCGTGTTGGTCAGCTCAAATGCCTTTGCCAGATTTCCGCGCATGGGAGCAGGTTAGTTTCGTATGGGCACGCGGTCAAAAGAGTTTTCTGTTAATTCCCGTGCCTGCTTTTCCGCCTGCGGTGGCTTTGAAAAAATTGAACACTCGGATTCAGTCGGATTCAGTCGGATAAAATCAAAATTCCCGGCACACGGGCGGCTGCCAGTGCGGCTCGCACCCGTGTCGGGAGCAAGGGACCAGCCGCAGCACAGGGTCTGCACCCATGCTTTGAACCGTCTCGACGACGACCGCTCCGCCCATTCGTCATTCGAAAACTCCCTGCCTGCCCGTGACCTTGCACACCAGACACCCTTTTTAGCTTCCTTATTCATAATGTCAGCCAAACTCTACCCAGCCCGGTTGGACAAAGGCTGTCTAACCTAAAAAATTCGCGGGAGTATGTAGATAACGCAAATTCGGCCCTTCGTTCGAGAGAGCATGGTTAACGTAAATTCGGATTTTGCTGAACTTAACTGGATAAGTATGGCCACGCATTTCTCCGTGGTTTTCAGTTTCCAGGTCAATTTGCGTTAAATACATACTCCCGAAAATTCGTGTGCCCCGGTTTTCAAGCCCTCAAGGCTTCGCCGGAAGAACAATTGGTAAAGAAAAAGTTCGGCTGGCTGAGAAAGATATTTGCATTTTCGTCACGGCGGTTTCATCTTTAAGCCATGAGTGCGCTTGAAATCCAACAGATGCCCCGGCTGGAAAAGCTGAAGCTCATGGAGACCCTATGGGCGGATTTGAGCCGGGATGAGGCGGAACTTGAGTCGCCCGCATGGCACGCTGACGCCTTGCGCGAAACTTCGGAGCGCCGCGCGCGCGGCCAGGAAGAAACCCTCGATTGGGAACAGGCCAAGGCAAAATTGCGGCAGCCTCCGGCATGAAACTGCGGCTGCTCACGTCTGCCTTCAATGACTTGGCTGACGGACGGGATTTCTACGAGCGGCAGGGCGAAGGTCTGGGCGGATATTTTCTGAACTCGCTTTTCTCTGATATAGATTCATTGGTGCTGTACGCCGGGATTCACCGCAAAGTTTTTGGCTTTCACCGGCTGCTCTCCAAACGGTTTCCTTACGCGGTGTATTATCAGGTTGAGACCGGTTCCGTAGTCGTTGTATATCGCGTGCTGGATTGCCGCCAAAACCCGCAAAGGACTCGCGCGGCTTTGAAGTCTGGAAGTTAAACTCCCAAAAAGGATTTTCTTTCGGCGCGGCTGTGCCCATCATTTTCCCCGTGACGCCCGCTGAAGCCAAAAAACGCCATGCGCAGCTCGCCGGTGAGATCCGCCGGCATGACCACGCCTATTACGTCGAGGGACGGCAGATCATCACCGACCGCGAATACGACGCGCTGTTCAAGGAGCTGCAGGAACTGGAGAAAAATTTCCCCGACCTCGCCACACCGGAGTCGCCCACGCAACGCGTCGGTGGCGCGCCAAGCGAAAAATTTTCCCGCGTCAAACACCTCGTACCGATGCTTTCGCTCGACAAGGTCGAGGCCAGCGATCATCCCACCAAGGACGAGGAACCCGACCGCGACCAGCGCAACCGCGCTCAGGATGAAACCACCCTGGCCGAACTCCGCGCCTTTGATGCGACCATCAAAAAGCATCTCGGCCGCGACCAGGTCCAGTACATCATGGAGCCGAAGGCGGATGGCGTGTCCATCAGCGTCCACTATCGCCACGGCAAGCTGGCGCTGGGCGTCACGCGTGGCGACGGCACGGAGGGCGATGACATCACCACCAACCTCAAGACCGTCCGCGGCATTCCGCTGGAACTGAATCTTAAGAATCCCCCCACCCTGCTTGAAGTGCGCGGCGAGGCGTACATGGCCATCAAAGATTTCGATGCCATCAACGCCAAGTTCGCCGCCGAGGGCGAAAAGCCTTTTCCCAACGCCCGCAACGCCACCGCCGGCACGCTCAAGCAGCTCGATCCCAAGCTCGTCGCGCAACGCCCCATCCGCGCGGTGTTTTACGCCGTCGGCGCCGTGGACGGCATCGAATTCAAGACGCATTCGGAAATGCTTGAGACGTTGGCCAAGCTCGGCCTGCCCACGCAAAAACTGTGGTGGGTTTGCGATGGTATCGACGAGGTGCTGAAAGTTTATAACGACAAAGTTGTCGCGCATTATAACGAGGACAAAGATTTGCGCCGGCAATTGCCCTACGAGATCGACGGCATCGTGCTGAAGGTCAATACGCTCGCGGATTGGCTGAAGATTCCGGGCCGCAGCCGCGCGCCGGGCTACGCCATCGTCCACAAACCCGTGCCGTGGATCACGCCCGCCGAGACGGTGCTCAAGGCCATCACCGTGCAGGTCGGGCGCACCGGCGTGCTCACGCCCGTGGCGGAACTCGAACCGGTCTTCGTGCAGGGCTCCACGATTGCGCGTGCCACGCTGCACAACGAGGACGAGATCCGCCGCAAGGACATCCGCATCGGTGACACCGTGGTCATCCGCAAGGCCGGCATGGTCATCCCGGAAATTTTTGAGGTCACCAAAACCAAGCGTCCGCCCGGCGCGAAGGAATTTGATTTGTTTGATTTCGTCAAAGGCAAGTGTCCCGCCTGTGGCGGGCCGATCGCCAAGGAGAAAATGTCCGATGGCGACAGCGACGCCGTGGCCTGGCGCTGCCAGAACATCGCCGGCTGCCCGGCGCAGTTCACGCGGCGCGTGGAATACTTCGCGCAGCGCAAGGCGCTGGACCTGGAATCGCTGGGCGATATCGTGGCGGAAAAGCTCGTCGAACGCGGCCTGGTCAAGGAACCGCTCGATCTGTTCGACCTGAAACTGGAAGTGCTCGGCAAATTGAACCTCGGCACGACTGACGAACCCCGCACATTCGGCGAGAAGAATGCCACCAAGATTCTCGAAGCCCTCCAACGCGCCAAGACCGCACCGCTGAACCGTTGGATTCACGCGCTGGCTATTTCCGATGTCGGTGAAGCCACTGCCAAGCAACTCGCCGCCACGCACGAATCGCTTGATGCGCTGGCTGGCTCCGAAGTCCTGCGCGACATCCGCGACCTCGGCGCCAAGGAAAGCGAACGCGCTGAAATCAGCCCGCGCTCCCGCAAAAAACCACCCAAGGACGAAACCGAAAAAGCGAAACGCGAGCAACGGGATGCCGAACTGAAGGCGGAGATCGCCGACATCGAGGCGCGGCTGGACGCGGGCGGGTTGAAATCCAAGCTGGTGGAAGTCGGCCCGGTGGCGGCAGCCAGTGTGCTGAATTTTTTTGCGTCAGCCGCCGGGAAGAAGATTCTCGCCCGCATCCGCGAACTGCACATCAAGCCGCAAAGCGAAAAGGTCAGCATCGCCGCGCCGACCGGTGCGTTCGCGGGCAAGACCGTTGTGCTGACCGGCACATTGCCGACCATGTCGCGTGAGGAAGCCACCGCCAAAATCGAAGCCGCCGGCGGCAAGACCAGCGGCAGCGTGAGCAAAAAGACGGATTACGTCCTCGCCGGCGCCGATGCCGGCTCCAAGCTCACCAAGGCGCAGGAACTGGGCGTGAAGATTTTGGACGAGGCGGAGTTTTTGAAGATGTGCGGCACATAAATTTTATGAACATACTTTCCGCGATATTAAAATACTTGGGGCCGGTGCTTCTGTTGATAGTCGTTTTTTATGAATATAAATTAAAACATGTAATACCTGACGGCCGCACCACCGAACATAAAAAAACAAGCAAGTCCAAGTTTTTGATTTTGTTTATCGCAGGGATTTTAGGTTTGCTTGCGCTTTGTTTTGACGATTGGGACAAATCACAAAAAGCAAAAGCTGCTCAAACTGAAAGAGAAGGATTATACACACAAATCACCAACCTGAACTCGCAGTTGAAATTACAGTCCGCCCAAATTAGCACCGTAAATTCCAACCAATCAGCCCTCTTACAACAATATCAAGAAAACCAGCGGGAATTGGCAACCAATGCATCAATCAATCTGGATTTGCGTGAGCGAATCATCGGGTCAAATCGCAAATTTGAAGAAGTTGGTGCTCAAGTTGAAGATCTAAACGCGTGGCAAAACCGAATGAAGGTGAAACTGGAAAACCAACTAGATCTTCAAAACGTTCAGCACGCAAAAAAAATGGAAGCAGCTCAGTTAGAATTCGAACAGGCAGTTCCCGTTTACGATTACACTGTCCAAAAGTTCGTTGAAATGATCGGAAAAATTGCTTCCGTTAAACACGACAAAGCAATTTCCGATTACCAAGCGGTGCCCAGAAAGATTGATTTCAGCATGGGGGAAACAAACTTTTCAGAGGTGAAATTGGTAATAAACTCCAACTGGACATTTCATATTTCAATAACCGCGCCAGACTTTGGCCTTCATAAGGGATTGAGAATTAGATGCAAAGAAGACTTTTTAGACGTTGCATACATCGGTGGAGACAGTGTTGACACCGGACTCCATCTCGCTGGCCAAGATCCGATTGGTGCCAAAGGTGATATCACAGATTATAAAAAGACAGTGAATGGGGCATTGGAAAGCTTAATCGGAGCGGAACTCACCCGATTTCCCGAAAATGTAGGCCCTTAAATTCGGCAAGATTTTACATTTGCATCACCTAAAGGTTTCGGGCCTGGTGATATTATTAACAATGGGTAAACGATTGGAAAAGACATGCCATATGAAACTCAATTCTTTCTGAATTCATTTCATCCGCTTTGTAAAAATGAAGTCGGCCGGAATATTTGCAAAAACAACAATATTGCCCCATTCGTTGATTATTCAATTCGGCGCGAACCTGATTTCGAGCATAATTTTCCTTCTGTTACAGGTTTGTGCCGTTGCGATAAGTTAATCGGCCAAGCCGAAGAAAATGATTTTATTGCTTACGTGACCGTCAAAAGCGCTGGACCAAGGCGACTAGTTGCCATTCTTCAAGTATTGCATAAATTGAAAAACCATTCTGAGGGAGCGGACTGGTATCACCGCAACCGGTTGCCTCTTCCGAGAAATTGTGTCGTGCTTGATAATGATGCGCTTCCGCTCTCACTTGCAGTCCCGCCTTCAAATTTCACAACTTATAAAAAGTGGTGTCTGGGTTACATTTGGAGGGCGAGGCACTATCCGACATTTTTAGTTTGCCGCGCTGTCTGTGGACCAGCCCTTCGCAATCCGCCATTTGTCCCAGAAAATATTTTTGAGCGGCCATTTCCCAATACTCGTTCCCCAAAACGGATCAGCAAAAAAGAATTCACTATGCTGCGCCAATTGTTTCGATAGTTACGCAAGCCAGTGCAGTCTTTATATCAATTTGTTTCCACGCCAATATTGTCAGATGTCCCGCCGGGGCATCCGGCCGACCAGTCTGAAAAATGATTTCCGGCATGTAACTTAACCACCAAACCAGCGTCTTATCCATTGTATGAACACAAACCATCTCTCAAAATGCACAAAACTTGTGGCGTTGACGGCGGTTCTGTCTTACGGCGCCAACCTCCAGGCAGCCACCATCCCCATGGCGTCGGCGTTGACGGCTCCCGTCGCCGGCCCCAATGAATTCACGCCCATGGCCTTCAGCGATTCGGCGGAAGCCGGGATGCTGCACCGGGCCTACCACATCCTGGCCACGGGCGATCATGATTACAAAGGCCATCGCGCCAAGGCGATGCACGCGGTCGAGGCCGCCGCCAAACTGCTCGGGCTGGATCTCAAGGGCGACGCCAAGGACCATGAGGTGCAGGCCTTGTCCGACGATAAAATGCGGGAAGCCCAAGGCCTGATCTCCAAGGTGCTGGCTTCCGCCGCAGTCAAGGATCAGAAGCGCATCACCAAACACCTCGAAGAAGCCGTCAGCCAGATCAACACGGCGCTGGCCATCAAGTAAGCTGACCAACGGCGGACCGGCCCGATCGACTCTTGCGAAAACTGGCGCGGCATCCCGCGCCAGTTTTCTTTTGCAGGGAAGCTGCGACCAAATGGCATCTTGAGTTTTCCGCCCGGCCTTCTTAAGGTTCCGTCATGGCCAAGCTCAAGCTCATCGTTGCTGTCCTGTTGCTGGCCGGGGTCGCGATTTTTTGGGTGGCCGGACACCAGTCCGAGGCCGGGTTGCAGGCGGCCCTGCAACAGCAGGTTGACCGGGCGGCCCAGCTCAAGGCGGAGCATGACCGGCTTTCCAACCTCGTCGCGCAGGCGGACAGCCCGGCGGCGAACCAGTCATTGCCGGAACTCCTCAGGCTGCGCGGGGAAGTGACCCGGCTGCGCCAGCAGACAAACGAACTGCAACGGTTGCAGGCGCAAAACGAGCGGTTGCAATCGGCCGCTGCGCAGGCCGGAACCAACCAGTCGTCTTCCGCCGGCACTTCATCAGCAGCACCGGCCCGGACGCCCCTGGCGGTCTATCCCAAATCAACCTGGGCCTTCGCCGGATACGCCACGCCCGAGGCGACCTTTCAGTCGATGAACTGGGCGGCTTTGAACGGCAACCTCGATTCATTCCTGTCCGGCCTGAGCCCGGACGCGCAGCAAGATTTGGCCAGGCAGATGGGCGACAAGCCCGCCTCCGAGGCCATCGACGAGTTGAAAAACAACCTCAACAAACACGAATCGGTCAGCATCCTTTCCAAGAACCAGATTTCGGATTCCGAAGTCGAACTGGAGATCCAGCCCGATGGAGGTGACGGCCCGGAAAAACTGACTTTTAAAAAAATCGACGGCCAATGGAAATTCTCACCCCCGGTCAGTGCCAAGCCGACGCAACCGTAAACCGGGCCGCAAGCCAAAGGAGCGCGGGCGGCTCGCCCGCAAGTTCATAGATGTCTTAGTTATTTATCCGAGGAACTCGCAGGCGGGCCGCCCGCGCTCCATGCCGATTTCCGCTTGCCGTCGTGAGGGTTCTGTGCAAAAACACTTTGGCAACGTATGAAGACCAAGGCTGACATCGTCGCAAACTGGCTGCCGCGTTACACGGGCACGCCGCTCAGGGACTTCGGGAAACACATCCTGCTCGTCAATTTCAACAACTACGTGGAGATGTTCGCCAAGTGGCACAAGGTGCCCATCCGCGGCGCGGACAAGCCCATGCCCAACGCCACCGCCGACGGCATCACCATCATCAACTTCGGCATGGGCAGCGCGAGCGCGGCGACCATCATGGACCTGCTCGCGGCCATCCATCCGGAGGCGGTGCTGTTCCTCGGCAAGTGCGGCGGGCTGAAGCACGTGGCCAAGCTCGGTTCGCTGGTGCTGCCCATCGCGGCCATCCGCGGCGAAGGCGCGTCGAACGATTATTATCCGCCGGAGGTGCCCGCCCTGCCCGCGTTCAGTTTGCAAAAGGCCATCTCCACGACCATCCGCGATCACAAGCGCGATTACTGGACGGGCACGGTGTACACCACGAACCGCCGCGTGTGGGAACATGATGACGCTTTCAAAAAATATCTGAAGAAGATCCGGTGCATCGGCATCGACATGGAGACGGCGACCATTTTCATCACCGGTTTCCATAACGAGATCACCACGGGTGCGCTGCTGCTGGTATCCGACCAGCCAATGACGCCGGAGGGCGTGAAAACGGCGGCGAGCGATGCGAAGGTGACGCAGGTGTTTTTGGACAAGCACCTGCGCATCGGGATCGATTCGCTGAAACAGCTCATCAACGGCGGATTGACGGTGAAGCACCTGCGGTTTTAGCGCATTTCCAAAAAACGATAGCCGCAAAAAAGCGAAAACATTCAACGCCCAACAATCAACGCCCAATTCCCAAGGGTGCTCAGTTCATGCCTTTCTTCGATGTTGGGTGTTGAATGGTGAGTGTTGAATGTTTTTTGAAATTAGATCGCAGCTTTTAATTGAACCGCTCTAGTTGTAGCGTCAGGTATCCGTCTGCCACCACAAGGCAGTTCACCGCACGTTGCCGATTTCCGTCGCGAGGTCTTCCACCGTCCAGTTGGCGCGGGCGGCCTGCAATTTATCCGCCGCCGCGCCGTGCTGCCACACGGCGTAACGCAGGGTCTTGACCACATCCGACTGCAAGGCGGGTTGCGCGAGGAGGCCGGCGAGAAAACCGGCCAGCAGATCGCCGCTGCCGCCCTGGGCGAGATGCGGGTTGCCGGACGGGTTCACAAAGATTTCGCCCTCAACGCGCCCGATCAACGTTTGATGGCCTTTCAAGATGACCCACGCGCCGCCAAATTTTTTGGAGATTTCGCGCAGGGCTTTCACACGGTCGCCCTGAACTTTGGGCACCGGCCAGTTCAGCAGGCGCGCGGCCTCGCCGGGGTGCGGCGTCAGGACGCGGATGTATTTTTTCAGGAACGGCTCAGGGGTCAACTGGTCCAGCGCACTCGCATCCACGATCAACGGGTGCGCGACATCACGCCACCAATGGCGAAGGATGTGACGCAAGTCCGCCGGCACGCCGGGCCCGGCCAGCCCCGGCCCGACCAAGAACGAATCAAACCCGGCGGACATCTTTTTGGCATCCGCCTGCCAGAGGCTGACCATGGCGGATTGGAGCTGGCCGGCGACGGGATAAAAGACATCCTCCTGCGTGAACACGGTGACGAGCCCCGGCTGCGCGCGTTGCGCCCCGCGCGCGGCGAGCACCGCCGCGCCGTGAAAACCCAGGCTGCCCGCGGCGATGGAGACATGGCCAAACGAGCCCTTATGTCCGGCGACCTCGCGCGGCGGCGGAAAATTTGAAAAATCCCGCGGCAACGTCCAGTTCAACTCCGACGCCAATGGACAGGGAATCAGACCCACGTCATCCGCCACTTCGAGCCGGCCGACGAACGGCCACGCCGCTTCCGCGAGCATTCCGGTTTTTGGCGCGCCCACGGTGAGGGTGACGGCGGCCTGGATGCAGGCGCCAAAGGTTTCGCCCGTGTCCGCATTGAGTCCGGAGGGAACATCCACGGCCAGCACTGGAATCTTGGCGGCATTGATAGCGGCAATGATTTTCTGCCACGCCTCGTCGAGCGGGCGGTTTAGGCCGATGCCAAATAGCCCGTCGATGATGAGCGCCGGTTTTTCCAGCAGTGCTTTTTCGACGTTGGACAATTCCGTTTCCGGCGCCACGAGGTCAAGGACGGTAACTTGGCGGTCGTTGATAAATTCGCGGGCGGCGCGGACGTCGTCGCCGTTATGGCCTTTGCCAGCGAGGATGAGGATGGAGTCTTTAGCGTGCGTCAGTTCGCGGGCGCGCCGGGCGAGGCCGTTGCCGACGCGGCGGATGACCTCCGCCTCGGTCTGGCCGGTGGCCCAGGTGGCGGCTTCCCATTCACGCATCTGCGCGACGCTGATGACTGGAACTGGCATCGCGGGCAGTGTGGTAAAAAAGGTTATGGGACAAAAGGAGAAAGAAAAGCCTGTGCAAAAGCACCAAGGACCAAGCTCCAACATCCAGAGAAATCCCAAGCTTCAAACCGGCCCCTGATTTCCGCTTACTCCGCTTGCTTCTGCTCTTATACACAAATTGCCGGTCACGAAAAGCGGCGGTGAACCAGCCGCACTCCAGACGCTTCGCGAAACTTGGAGGCTTTCAAACCGCGCGAAGCGTCTGGAGTGCGGTTGCTTTAGCACCGCTTTGAACACTGGACAAAGATGGGAGGGCGAAATAGAGTCGGAAGCATGAAACAAACCGCACACTTCAAAAGCCAGTTGCAAATATTCCACCCAAACAATTGAAACATGTCTCCTATGAAAGCACTGATGATCGCCCTGTCGCTCATGACCGCAACATTTCAAGCAACCGCCGGCATCAGTTCGGGCCCAAGCGATGACTCATTGTATGTATTGGCCGTGTTTGAAACTAAAAACGTCGCCGTTTCCCTGGCCATGCCCGCCGATTTTGTTTCCGTTCCGATCCGGATCACAAGCGACCAAAAAAACACTGCTTTGGCCTATGAAGAATCACACCAGGCAATTGAGTTGGTCGTTCAGAAAGCCAGGGAGACCGGCCAGTTCCGTACTTCCACAAGGGTGGTTTCACTAACTCAATACAAATCCAGCTTTGGCATCAGTTCAGGCCCGTGGAACCAGCCGGCCGCTTCAGCGGATATATATCTGCTCGTGCCGCTGACAAAGAAACAAGACAACATTTTTGATGCTGGTGCCGCCGCCGCACGCTTCGTTGAAGCGCTGCATCTGCCTGGAAAAGTGCGTTGCGAACTGGGAAGCCTGCAACTGGCCGTGGAAAATCCCGAGCAGTATCGGACCAAACTTTTGGGTGCCATTGCGGAACAGGTCAAAGCCACGCAGGCGGCGGTCGCTCCGAAGTCGATTGTCAAGCTGGACGGACTGGAGAGTTCCGTAATCGTTCGCCAGGCCGGTGATCGAAACGTTGAACTGCTCATAAATTACTCGCTTAGTATTACGACAGATCGATAAACCGCACGCACCCCTCTTTTTAACAGATGCTTTTCCCGTCACCGGATTGTAACATGGTTGTCACGCGATTGAAATTGTGTGACGAATTGGTGCATGACATCCTGCGCAGCGTGAAGCAAAGAATTCTAGTGGTGGACGACGAGCCGGAGGCGGTCGAACTCGTGGAGTTCAACCTCAAGCAGGCCGGCTATGCCGTCACCACGGCGGCAGATGGCGCGGAGGCCCTGAAGAAGGCCCGGGCGCAGACGCCGGACCTCGTCGTGCTCGACGTGATGCTGCCGGAGATGGACGGCTTTGAGATCTGCAAGACGCTGCGGCTGGAGGCCGCCACGGCACGGACACCCATCCTGATGCTCACGGCCAAGGCGGCTGAGATCGACCGCGTGCTGGGGCTGGAACTCGGCGCGGATGATTACCTGACGAAACCCTTCAGCCCGCGCGAACTGATGCTGCGCATCAAAAAAATCCTCGCCCGCGGCCAGAACGAAGACAAGCCGAAGGATCAGCTCCGCTTCGGCGACCTGCACATCGACGTGCCGCGTCACATCTCCACATGGAAGGGCAAGCCGATCGAGCTGACGGCCACGGAGTTCAAGCTGCTGACCATCCTGGCCCAACGCAGCGGCCGGGTGCAGTCGCGCGACCAGTTGCTCCGCGACGTATGGGAATACGACAGCCTGATCGACACGCGCACGGTGGACACGCACATGCGGCGGTTGCGGGAGAAGATCGGCGCGGCGGCGAAGCACCTGGACACGGTCCGCGGCGTGGGCTACCGGTTTGTGGAATAGCCCAAACGGATTGGTGGATGAATGGATTCATGGATAATTTGATGGAGCAAATGCAGGTGCCAGCCCGGCAATCCAAATATCCAACCATCCAGAAATCCGTGCCTTCCGTGTCCATCCGTGGTTAAATAATTCCCGTGTGGTTTTTCCTTTTCATCCTCGCGCTGACGGCGCTCGCGGCCTTGCACTTCTGGTGGCGGGCGCGGTTTGGCATGCTGCAGGGGCAGCGGGTGGCGGAGATCGAGACTTCCCAGCGCCGCCAGCAACAGACCGCCGTTGACGCCAAGGCGCAGCAACAGGTGCTGTTCAATTCCATGCTGGAGGGGTTGCTGCTCCTCGACCGCACCCAAAAAATCTACCTCGCCAACCGCTCGTTCAAAAACCTGTTTGGTCTGAAGATGGAGCTGCGGGGCAAGACCGTCCTGGAGGCGTTGCGGCTGCATGAACTGGATGACCTCGTCAAGCGCGTGCAGGTGGAAGGCCAGGTCTTTGATTACGAGATCAAGCTGCCGGATTTGAGCGAACGCTGGCTGCAAGTGAACGCCGCGGTCATCAACAATTCCGCCGGGGAACGCGAGGGGACGATTTTGGTCTTTCACGACCTCACGCGCCTGAAACAGCTGGAACGGCAGCGGGAGGAATTTGTCGCCAACGTGAGCCATGAACTGCGCACGCCGCTTTCGCTCATCAAGGGCTACACCGAGACGCTGCTGGATGGCGCGCGCAACGACCCGGCCGTGGCGGAGCGGTTCCTGAAGATCATCGAGCGCAACACGCAACGGCTGGATCTGCTCATTCAGGACCTCCTGACGATCTCCGCGCTGGAATCCGGGCGCATGAAGCTGGAACTGCAACCGGTGAACCTGCACACGCTCACCGAAAAGATTCTAGGCGACCTGAACACCAAGGCGGAAAACAAAAACGTGGTGCTGGCGAACGAGGTGCCGGAACTCACCGCCAATGGCGACGTGAACCGGCTGGACCAGGTGATCGCCAACCTGGTGGACAACGCCATCAAGTATGGTCGCGCGGATGGCAGCGTGACGGTCGGCGGGAGAAAGCTTGAGGACGGCCGGCTGGAGATGTTCGTGCAGGACGACGGACCGGGCATTCCACCGGAGGCGATCGACCGGGTGTTCGAGCGGTTTTATCGCGTGGACAAGGCGCGTTCACGGGATCAGGGCGGCACAGGACTGGGGCTGTCCATCGTGAAACACATCGTGCAGGCGCACGGCGGCGAGGTCTGGGCGGAGAGCGAACTGGGCAAGGGCGCGACGTTTTATTTCACGGTGCCGGCGGCGTAAAAACACCGGGCAAAAGCTCCAAGCACTAACATCCAAGCTCCAGAGAATTTTCAAACACCAAGCACCAATCACACGCCGAATGCGTATTTGGTGTTTGAAGCTTGGTGATTCTCTGGATGTTGGAGCTTGGAATTTGGAGCTTTTTTAAAAATGTTTGCGTGAAAAATCTTGGTCGCGGGCAACGGGCGTTCTAGCATCTGCGCATGGTTCATGTTGGCACCGGCTATGACGTTCATCAATTGGTCGCGGGGCGGAAGCTCTTCCTCGGCGGCGTGGAGATCCCGCACACGAAGGGCCTCGACGGGCATTCGGACGCGGATGCGCTGATGCATGCCATCTGCGACGCGGTCCTCGGCGCGCTGGGCGAGGAGGACATCGGCCACTTTTTCCCGAACACCGACCCGCGCTGGAAGGGCGTGCCGAGCAAAATTTTCCTGGAGGAGGCGGCGCGCATCGTCGCGCTGCGCCAGGGGCGGATCATCAACATCGATGCGACGGTCATCGCGCAGGCGCCGAAGATCTATCCCTACATCAAGGAGATGAAGGTGCGGATCGGAGAAGCGTTGTCGCTGAACATCCAGCGCGTGGGCATCAAGGCCACGACGAACGAGCACATGGGCTTCATCGGCCGCGAAGAAGGCATCGCCGCGATGGCCGTGGCGAGCATCGACCTGCCGGAACAACCTTAATCTCATGCCCAAAGCCGAAATAGCCTGGAAGCGCGTCACCGAGGACGGCGAAAAATTGCAGGTCTACGTGCAACACGTGGGCCGTGACTGGAAATTTTTCCACCGCGCCAAGCGGTTTGACAACTGGCAACCCGTAAAGGAACCGCCGCTGGAGGACTGGCTGGAGCTGTTGGAGTCGCTACAACGGCTCATCACGCGCCGGCGCTACCAGCCGGATGACGAAGTCCTGCTGCGCCGCCAGATCCGCGAGCGATTTCCTGAGTCGGATGTCTAGCACCCGGCGGCGGGTTCGGCCAGTCTGGCGGCAAAAAATGTTACTTAAAGGTGACATATGACTCCGCGAACACTGAATTCCATTGGCCTGCCGGGATTTAGACTTGTAACCATCCGGTACATTCCCGCATCTTGTTCCTCAGATATTTAGGGGGGCACGTTGCCGTTTGACTGGATTTAATTGCGGGTTTTATCAATCATTACGTTTTTATGTTGAGCAACGACCCGGTTTTTGTCGTCGGAGTCTTCCGGTCCGGCACGTCGCTGCTGTGTTCCATCCTCAATCAAAATCCCAAGATCGCCCTGATGTTCGAATGCGATGTCTGGAATTTTCCACGCCCGCTGCTCAACCTCCGGTTCAAACACAACTGGGCGGAACGCATTGAATTTTACAACCAGGCGCTGTCCCGGCACGGAATGGTCACGGGCAACGATTATTCCACCCTTGACAAGATACGCGCGCCGGCGGACCTGTATCACACGTTCGGCGACGCCAAGGGCGCGGCGGCCAGCGGCGAGAAATCGCCATTCTACTGCGACCGGCTGGTGCAGTTGCACAAGCAATATCCAAAAGCCTCGTTCATCATCGTCTGGCGCAACCCGGCGGAGGTCTATCGCAGCGTACTGAAGGCGGGGAGGACCTCGCGATTCTTCGGCAAGCCGGGGATGTTGAGCCGGATGATCTATCATCAGGAGCAGGTCATCCTGCAGACCTGGCAGATCGAAAAAAACGGCGCGCGGGTCTTCCGGGTAAATTACGCCGACCTGGTGGACCAGACGGAGAAGGTTTGCCGCGACGCCAGCGCCTTCCTGGGCGTACCGTATGACGGGCGGATGCTGCACCTGAACACGGCGGACCTCTCCGCCATCTACAGCGCGCCGCACCATGCGTATCTCCGGCGCGGCATCATCGAGCGCCAGAAATATGACAAGGAGCTGGTCTCGCCGGCCACTTTCAAAAAGCTGGAGCGTTACCGCGGACGGTGGGAGCACATGCAAAGCGACTGGCTCAAGCCCGCGACCCAAAACGGGCATCTGGAGCCGGGGCTGGTGGAGTTTTATTATCACCATGTGATGGGCAAGTCGCTGACGTTATACGACTCGCTGGTGCGCGCGGGGTTTGAATTTTTGCCGCTCACCTGGCTGCGGGTGTATCGCCTGCTTAAAAATTGGCTGATCAATCCGCCTTCGGGCGCCGTGGATGAGAAAACCTCCATGGTCAAGGACCTGAAACAACACTGGCTGACCATCCTGACGGCCACGCTCATGATGGCCGGGGTCATTTTCATCCATAAGCACAGCAACCCGCACCTGATGTTCCTGCTGTTTTATGCCGCGCCATGCGCCCTGCTCTCGCTGGTCGTGAACACGCGCTGGGCCACGCTGTTCGTGGTCATCGCCTCGTTCGCCGCCCCGTGGGTACAATATGACAGCGATTCGGATTATCACAGCCCGCTGGTTTTCACCTGGAACTGCATCAGCCGGTTCATCCTGCTGGAGATCCTCATGCTGACACTCGGGCGCATCCGGCTGGAGTTCCACAAAACCGATCCGCACGTCAAATGAACTCACCCGCCTCTAAAAATCTCGTCGCCAGCGTCAGCCAAGTTTCGCTGGCCGCGCGGGAAAAGCGCAACCGGCACCGGGGCTGTGTGCTGTGGTTCACCGGCCTGTCGGCGGCGGGCAAATCCACCATCGCCAACGGGCTGGAGGCGGCGCTGTTCGCGCACGGCTGCCAGACGTTCGTGCTGGACGGGGACCGGGTGCGGAACGGGCTGTGCAGCGACCTGGATTTTTCCGAGAAAGGCCGGCATGAGAACATCCGGCGGGTCGGCGAGGTCGCCAGACTCTTTGCGGAGGCGGGCTTCATCTGCATCGCGGCGTTCATTTCGCCCTATCGCGCGGACCGCCAGCTGGTGCGGGCGATGGCGGGCGACCGGTTCGTGGAGGTCTTTGTGAACGCGCCGTTGAAGGTGTGCGAGGCGCGGGACCCAAAGGGCCATTATGCCAAGGCGCGCGCGTTGCAGATCAAGAACTTCACGGGCGTTTCCGCGCCATACGAGCCGCCGTTGAACCCGGAGATCGAAGTCCGCACGGACAAGCTGTCCGCGGACGAGGCGGTGGGAAAAATCCTGCGGCATATGCAGAAGAACTTTGGCGTGCGCCGGCGCAAACCCTGAACCGTCTCAACCGAATTGGCGATGGCGCGGGCGCGGGGAAAACAGTTTAATTCCCGGATGCATAAAGCCCTTCTGTCCGCCGCCGCCCTCATCGCCGGCGCGATGTTTTTTTCCGGCTGCGCGGCCAACCACGGCTGCCAAAACTGCGGTTGCTGCAGCGCACAGACAACCGCCGCCGCGGTCACCGCCCTGGCCCCGGCCAAAAATACGCTGGCAAACCTGCCTGCGGACTGCGACCCGAAAATGATCGGCGAAAAGGTCGCCGCCAACTTTCTGCCCCGCAAAATCTATTATAATACGGACGGCTACATCGTTTATCCCGAGGTCTGCGCGGCGTTCGGGGCCTTGCGGTTCGCGGATGCCGCAGGTGACGGTGCATTGCAGCAGAAGCTGATCGAGCGCTACGCCTTCATCCTCACGCCAGAGGGCAGCAAGAGCGTCTCCACCAACCGGCACGTGGACTTTCATGTGTTCGGGGTGTTGCCGCTGGAGATCTACCTGGTGAGCGGGGACGAGCGGTATCGCGATTTCGGCCTGCGCATGGCAGATGACCAGTGGCTGAATCCGCGGCCGGACGGTCTGTGCGAGGAGACGCGCTGGTGGGTGGATGATTGTTTCATGATCGGCAGCCTGCAGATCCAGGCGTATCGCGCGATGCACGATGCGAAGTATGCCGACCATGTGGCGACGGAACTCGCGGCGTATCTGGACAAGTTGCAGCAGCCGAACGGGCTGTTTTACCACGCGGATGTGAGCCCGCATTTTTGGGGACGCGGCAACGGCTGGTTCGCCGCGGCCCTGGCGGAGGTGCTGCGTTCACTGCCGCCTGACCATCCGAAATACGCACGGTTGATGGCAGGATACAAAACCATGATGGCCGCGCTGAAAAAATACCAGGCCCCCTCCGGACTGTGGCGCCAGCTGGTGGACAACGACCAGGCATGGGACGAGACGAGCTGCACGGGAATGTTCACCTACGCGCTAATCGTGGGAGTAAAGCACGGCTGGCTGGATGCAAGCTACAACGACGTGGCGCGGCGCGGCTGGATCGGGTTGTGCGGCAAACTGGATGAAACCGGCGCACTGCATGACGTTTGCGTGGGCACGAACCAGAAAGATGACACGCAATATTATCTGGACCGGCCGCGCGCGACGGGCGATCTGCACGGGCAGGCGCCGGTGTTGTGGTGCGCGTGGGCGTTGCTGGAAAAATGAGCTTTGGCGGACGGCATGCCCCTGCCCCATCGGTTTTTTCATCATTCCGATCAAGAAAAGAAAGATTAAGATACGATTAAGCTGGCAATTTGAGCCAGCCGCAGGCATTTTTGACGCACTCAGCCCGCAACCTTGGAAAACCAGAAATGCCTTATTGTTTATGGGGCAACATAGTGTTTAGTGGCCGGCAGAGCCTGAAACACACTTGGAAAGCCAGCATGGTGGTCGATGTCGTACCTTCGGCACCGGTCGCTTACGGTTGTCTGGATATGTCGCTTCAGCTGCAAAATCCCCACCCGGAACAGAAATAGAAGACACATGAACTCATATTGGATTTATCTTGGAATTTACAGCTTCGGCTGCTTTTTCATGATGGTGTATTTCCTCATCGGGCGGACGCCCGCCTTGAATGAGCGAAGCTGGCCTTGGCCGGTGATTTTCCTGTGGCCGCTGCTGGTATTCTGGCCGGTGCACGCCCTGGCCGGGCTGTTCATCAAACGCAAGACGCGCAAAGACAATTAGCGTCGTTCAGCTTTTCCCCTGCCGTATCCGCTCCTTCTTGTCCTCCAGCTCAGCCTGAAGTTTTTTGCGGTCGTTCATCAACTGGTCGCGCAGGGATTCTTCCTTCTCCACGTCATCGGCGGCCTTGGCGATCTCGCTGTTCAATGCGATCGCGCGCGCGGCGATCTGCGCGGCGTACTTGGAGTCCAGCTCCGCCAACGCTTTTTTTTGGGCGGCGGACAGTTTCACGGTGGGCGCGGTCTTGTTCAGACGCTCCATGGCGAGTTCGTAGGCGGATTTCATGTCGTTTTAGGGTCTGGGGTCCGGGCTCCAGGTTCTGGGGCGGGAGCAGCGGTCGTGGCGGGGCCGGCAACGGCCTTCTTTTTCCATGGCTGGCTGGGAAATTTCATGGGCGCGGGCGCGGGCTTGGACATCTGCAATTCGGACGGGGCTTCGGCCTCCGCCTTTTTATCACCGGCGGTCTTGGCCTCCTCGCGCCAGGACTCGATCTTGGCCTGCAGGCCGTGTTTCTCGGCGGTGACCTTGTCGCCTGACTTCATGTAGAACAGGGAAAGGTTGGTGTGGACGAGCTGTTCGCGCGGGCGCAATTTTTCCGCCTTGAGCCCCTCGGCGATGGCCGCCGGGTAATCACCCAGACGGTAATACGTCATGCCCAAAGCCAGTTGCGCGTCAAAATGCCCCGGGTCCGACGCGAGCACGGCTTTCAGCTTGCCGGCGGCGGAATCATATTCGCCCCGGCTGTAATCGAACATCGCGTCGTCGTATTGTTCCTGTAACGTCATGGTGACCAAGGAACGCTAACCGCCAAAGCGACCCACCGCAAGCCACAGGTCAGAACATCGACCGCGATGCACAAATTCCAATAAAAATTTAACCGACGTAAACACCACACTATCAAGACAGGCCACATAACCGCCTGATACTGCCCCCATTTATAATAATATACACTAATGATAATCTCACACTCCAAGATTATGCTTTTTAATACTTTTATAAAAAGCTTATGTTCAATTAGATATAACTTGCATTAGAAATTGACACATTCCCTATGCATGCCCTACTGTGATATGGCAATGGTGTCGCACTGAAATGTCTTCAGTCGTCAAATCCACTTTGCCGCAGTAATTCTTTAGTTCCAAGGTTTCTTATGAGTAATGCAACAACGGGCGCCCCGTCGTCGGGCGGAGCGTCGAAAGTTTCATCGATCAACGAAGCGGTCATCCGCATCGCGGGCAACTCGCAGGACGGCATCCAAGCCATCGGCGGTTTCCTCGCACGTCTGGCCGGCCGCAGCGAGCAGGAAGTCATGACGTTCATGACCATTCCCGCCACGATCTCCGGTGGCGCCTCCATCTTTCAGGTTCGCATGGGCAGCGGCGAGGTTTTGAGCTCCGGCGACGAGGCCGATATCCTGCTCGCCTTCTACCAGCACAGCTACGAAGACCATCTTAACTCCCTCAAAAAAGGCGGCATCGTCCTGTACGATTCCGACCACGTCCAGCCCAAGCCCGAACTGCAGGGTGATTATCACCATGTCGGCGTCCCGATCTCCGGCCTGACGGTCGAAGCCATCGGCGGCACGGCCAAGGACAAGGGCAAGAATATCTACGCGCTCGGCCTGATCGCCAAGATGTTCGACCTGAACATCCCCAAATTGGAAAAGCTCCTCGGCGAACGTTTCACCGGCAAGGACCCGAGCATCTTGAACAACGCGCTGGCGGCGTTTCATGCGGGCTACTCCCATTCGCTCGGCAACATCCTCGAGACTTTCAAGTTCGTTGACGCCCAAAAGAAGGACGGCAACCAGGTGGTGATGAACGGCAACGAAGCCATCGGCTACGGCCTCATCGCCGCCGGCGTGCGTTTCGGCGCGGGTTATCCCATCACGCCGTGGTCCGACATCATGGAACTGCTCCGCCGCGAGTTGCCGAAGTACGGCGGCACATTCATCCAGACCGAGGACGAAATCGCCGCGATCTCCATGGCGATCGGCGCCAGCTACGCCGGTCGCGTGGCGGTGACCGGTTCCAGCGGCCCCGGAATTTCGCTCAAGACCGAGGCGCTCGGCTGGGCCGTCATGGCGGAAATGCCGCTCGTGATCATCGACGTCCAACGCGGCGGCCCCTCCACGGGCATGCCGACGAACATCGAGCAGTCCGACCTGAACATTGCCATCAACGGCGGTCACGGCGATTCTCCGCGCGTGGTCATCGCCCCGGCGAACGTGGAAGATTGTTTCTACATGTCCATCGAGGCCGTGAACATCGCCCGCAAATACAGCGTGCCGGTGATCCTGCTGAGCGACCAGGGCATCGCCACCCGCATCGAGGCGTTTGTGGAACCGAACCTCGAAAAAGTTTGCCAGGACATCTCGCCGGACTTCACACCCGTCGCCGACCACAAGCCTTACGATCTGTCCGCGAAGGACGGCATCACCACGCACGTCGCGCCCGGCACCAAGATTCTGAGCGGCAAATATCCCATCGCCACCGGCTTGGAACATGATGAACTCGGCCATCCGACCGGCTCGCCGAAGTTGCACATGCAGATGACCGCCAAACGCCGCAAGAAATTGCAGGCGCTCGGTGCCAGCCTGCCCGTGCCGAAAGTGTACGGTCCGCCGGAAGGCAATGTCCTGCTCGTCGGCTGGGGTTCCACCGAGGGTCCCATCAAGGAGGCCGTGGACCGCGCGCGCGCCGCCGGCGACAGCGTTTCCTCGATCCACCTGCGCCATATCAACCCGTTGCCCAACGGCCTCGAAAACATTTTTGCCGGCTTCAACCACGTGCTCGTGGTCGAGATGAACGACGAAGGCCTCTACGGCTTCGGCCAGCTCGGGCAGGTGCTCCGCGCCCGCTATTGCGACCCGAAGATCCAGGGCATCAACAAGACCGACGGCCTCACCTGGAAGGTGAAAGAAATCCTCGAACGCGCCAAGACCAACGTGGCCGCCGGCCTCCGCAAAATTTGATCCACTTTTAACCGCGAAATTATTATGAGCGAAACTTTGATTGCCAAACCCGTCCCCGCCGTCAGCACCACCACGCCGCCCGAAGGCGAACGCAAGGGGCTGACCAAAAAAGAGATCGCCGCCGACCACCCGACGTGGTGCCCCGGCTGCGGCGACTTCTCCGTGCTCGCGCTGTATTTCAAGCTGATTGAAAAGCGCAAGATGTGGCACGAGAAGATCACCACCGTCGCGGGCATCGGCTGCTCCAGCCGTTTCCCCTATTTCGTACAGGCCCACGGCGCGCACTTCATCCACGGTCGCGCCCTGCCCTTCGCCTCCGGCATTTCCCTGTCCCGCCCCGACCTGCACGTCTTCGTGTTCGGCGGCGACGGCGACGCCTTCTCCATCGGCGGCAACCATTTCAACCACACCGCCCGTAAGAACGTCAAGATGACCTACTGCGTCATGGACAACTGGGTGTACGGTCTGACCAAGAAACAGACCTCGCCCACGTCACCGCTCGGTTTCAAGAGCAAGACGGACCAATGGGGTGCGGTGGATTATCCGATCAACCCGATGAAGCAGGCGATCTCCGCCGGTGCCACGTTCGTCGCGCGCACCACGCACACGAACCCGAACCACGTGTTGCAGATGATGGAAGCGGCGATGGACCACGACGGTTTCAGCTTCATCGAATGCCTCAGCGAATGCGTGGAATTCTACGAAGGCGCGTTTGACGCCAGCAACCCGCGCAAGGGCGGCGTGTTCAACGAAGTGCCCAAGACGCACGACGTGACGGATGAACTTGCGGCCTACAAGCTCGCGGGCGAACCGTTCCCCGGCAACTTCGGCATTTTCTACAAGGTCAGCAAGCCGACCAAGAACGCCAAGGAAGCCGAGATCAACAAGAGCCTCTCGAGCAAGGTCACCGGCCTGAAAGACTGGCAGATCCTCCAGAAGAACTTTGACCGGATGAAGTAATTTGTACAACAGCAAAGCGGCCTCCGGCAACGAAGGCCGTTTTTTATTTAAGCGAAAAGCAAGCACACCAAAATTCACCGCACTGAAATTTTGCAATGTTTTAACTTCAAATTTTTAATCAAATTTAACGCCTTCTCTGAAACAGCAAGACGACCGTCTGACTCAACTCCGAAATCATCTTTTCCGGCTCTGCCAAATATTTTAAGCCATACGAAAGCGGGAACAGCCTTAGAAGAATGTAGTTCTTTGAAATTGTCGGAAAGAGTAATTTCCATAGGAGCAAATGCAGCACCGCCTAACGAAGCATTTTCAATGCACTTTTTCATATGCTCGGTTGCTGCGTAGCATGGAAAACTTTGGATAAGATCATCGCCAAGCCAAGCATCCAATTCGTAGTGCAGCGTGCTAACCACGGGCGGGTGAACGGAAACATCAATAACTGTATTGATTCCTAATTCACCCGCAACCTCAGGATCCAGCACGAAATATTTCATATTTTTGGCGGTATAAATGATTCTCCGTAGCGACGATCAATTATTGAAGCCTCGTCCAGAAGCTTTTGCTTAGTCATGGCAGAAGCGGGATTATTTCTGTAAAAATTGTTCCATTCTGTTCTGATTTGACTCAAATGCAGCTCGGCATTTTGATCTTTTGGAATTCCTCGAAGATTTTCCAGAGAATGAAGCTCTTCCTGTGTTACCAAACCAGGATACAGCTTGTTTACAGAGCTTGTTTACAGCTTGTTGCTCAACTGCGTGATGGACCACAACTTTTCCCTCAAGGTCCGGGTGCGCTTTGAAAAAAGTTAACTTATAGTCGAAGGTGGCAGCTTTACCGAGTGTTGCAACAGGTGGCCTAAAATGCCGCGGAACCACAGCATCTTTTAATCGAGCCAACGTAGCATTCATCTTCCCGACCATTTGCGGGAAAAATGAACCAGCTTTTGAAAAACCTGCCTCCTCCTTGCTAAGCATGCCAGCTTGCTCCATTCGCTTGGCAGTGTTGGCAGCCTCAGCTGTTTCTGTTGCTATTTCTGCTGCGATCCCAACCTCTGCCACATCAGAGGCATATTTAATTTTTGAAAACGGGACTAAAAGCGTTGCCATCTCAATCACAGATTGTCCACCGAGTTTCCAATTTGTTTCACCGTAAATTGCAGCCCGTCCACTTTCAGTTTTTAATTCAAAATATTCAAGCCCATGTTGATCGGCAATCTGACAGGCACGATTTATGTAATAAGCATTGGCCAAATTAACCACATCCGTCTGGATTTTTGAGGTCGGAGTGTCTTTGACATAATACGCCAATCCGACTGCCGCACTTCCAAGACCTTGGGCAGTATTAATTGGATGTCTCAAGAGTTCCCAAACTCCTGTAATCAAACCCTCCACGCCCTGCATCATTCCGCTGCCGGCTGAACCAACTCGGCTCGGCCCATTGTTGACCAGCTTTATTTCACGAACAAAGTTTAGAATGCTTTTTGCATCACCGCCGAATGTTAGGAACCGTTCGCTACCAAAATTTCTGCGAGAAAGAATTTCAACCACAAAAACCGCCATGCCTGTTTTCTGATTGTAAAGCACAGGTTCTTCCACATGGAAAAGCTTGTCCCGCGCAACCAGAACCTCTTGAGAAACCCCAGGCAAGTGGTTTAGGCGAATATAAGCTTCATTCGGCTTCGGATGGGTCTCCAACCAAATAGCGGATGCAAGAGCAGCAAGAAATAGTAAGACCAAAACCAGCAACGATTTGCCCAAGTTTGTTTTCATAGCGGTGGTTTTGGAGGGAACTGTTTCAGATGTTAAATGAGATTGGTTTCAGTGGTCGAGGGCTATTTTCAATATTCATTATTATTTTCGCCTCAATCCTGGCAGGCAAGGTTGGACATTTACGGTCCAACCTAAAAATTATTTTCAGGCTGAAATCCGCATCTGCCGCTTGCCATGTAGCCACAATGGGGCTACATTCGCAACATGAGCAAAACGGCGACCATCCGCACCCGCATCGAACCCCGCCTCAAGCATGAAGTCGAAGGCATCCTCGCCGAGCTGGGGTTGACGGCTTCCGAGACGGTGCATTTGCTTTACCGGCAGATCAAGCTGCAACGCGGCCTGCCCTTTGACGTGCGGATTCCCAACCCGCTCACCACGCGCACCCTCAACGCCAGCAAGACCGGCCGGAACACGAAACGGTTCGGCAGCAAAAAAGCGCTCTTTGCCGACCTGGGCCTGTGAGAACTTTCAGCCGCACCAGCCAGTTCAAGAAAGATGTCAAGCGCGCCGGCAAACGCGGCGAAGATCTGTCGAAACTCCGGAAAGTCATGGAATTGCTGATTGACGGCGGACCGTTACCGCCAGAACTGGGGGATCATCCGTTGCGCGGGAATTTTGCCGGCAGCCGCGACTGCCACATCGAGCCGGACTGGGTGCTGATTTACACACTCACCGAAAAAGATACGCATGTCCGCTTTGAACGCACCGGCACGCACAGCGATTTGTTCCGCTAAAAAAACCTAAAAACATGGCCCACATCCACGAAAAAATTGATTTTACCGTCGCGATCTTTGTCGTTCATGACGGCAAGATCCTGCTCATCCACCACCGCAAGCTCGACAAATGGCTGCCGCTGGGCGGGCATATTGAGTTGGACGAGGACCCGGAGCAGGCGGCGTTGCGCGAGGCCAAGGAGGAGAGCGGCTTCGACGTGGAACTGCTCGGCGAACGGCCGCCCACGACCTCGCCCGGCACCCGCGCGCTCATTGCGCCGCGCTTCCTGGACATCCATCGCATCAACGATACGCACGAACACATCGGCATGATCTACTGGGCGCGGCCCAAGGACGGGAAGATGACGCTCGCGACCGAGGAACACCATGACATCCGCTGGTGCAGCCTCGCCGACCTCGACCAACTCACGCCGCCGATGACCGACGCGGTGAAGTGGTACTGCCACCAGGCCATCGGGGAGATCTCGCGCGCGTGAGTCCCGCCGGCAAATTCCGCGCCGCCTGCTACACCATCGAAGGCACCAACTCCTTCGCGGTCACGTTTTATCTCAACTACGTCTATTTTTACTTCCACGACCGGTTCGGCTTCAACGACCGGCAAAACCTGGAACTGGCGGCGTTGATCGGCGTGGTCTGTATTTTTGCCCCCCTCGCTGCGGGAAAATTTGCCAACCGCTTTGGCTATTTCCTCACGCTGAAGATCGGCTTCATCGTCATGGCGGCGGGTTTGGCCATCGGCTCCCAATTTGGATCCATCACGATGTCGGCCGTCGCCGCCTGTACGGTCATGGCTGGCACCTCCTGCATCTGGCCGGTGCTGGAAACTTTCGTGAGCCGCGGGGCGAATCCGGCCCGTTCCATCGGCATCTATAACCTCGTCTGGGCCGGCACCAATGCCATCGCCTTTTTCATCGGCGGCACGTTGATCGAAAAATTTGGTTACGGAAGCTTTTTTTATCTGCCGCTCGGCCTCATGGTGCTCCAGTTTGCTTCCATCTTTTGGCTCGAAAAGATACAGCCTAAACCGGTGGCAGCCGCCGCCGCGCAGGATTTTACTCCGCCAGAAAGCCATCGTCGCACTCCGGCCCAGGCTAAAACCTTTCAGCGCATGGCCTGGCTCGCGAATCCGCTGGCCTATGTCGCCGTCACCACTCTGATCGCGGTTCTGCCGGGCATCGCGCATAAATTTGAGCTTTCACCGATGTTCGCGGGGTTTGCCTGCTCGCTTTGGTGCTTCGTCCGCGGGGCGGCGTTCATCGTCCTGTGGCGATGGACCGGCTGGCATTACCGGTTCCGCTGGCTCATCACGGCCTACCTCCTTATGGTGGCCTCTTTTATCGTGATCCTCGTGGCACCCAGCCTCGCGGTCATGTTGCTCGCTCAACTCGTCTTCGGCGCCACCATCGGCCTGATGTACTACTCGTCCCTGTTCTACGCCATGGATGCCCATGATTCCAGCAGTGAACACGGTGGCATTCACGAGGCCGCCATCGGCATCGGAAATTTCGTCGGCCCGGCAACGGGTGCGGCGGCTTTGTGGCTCGCCCCGCAAAGCGCCACCGCCGGCGCCTGGTCTGTCACCGCCCTGCTGGCGCTTGGCCTCGGTGCCCTGCTCTGGCTGCGGCGGCAGCCCGTCAACAAGTGAACTGAATTCGCTTAATTTTTCGGGGCGACGGCGTTAGACTGCGCGAGCATGAAAGCTGTCCCGCTGCCATCCGCGTTGTTCACGCTGAACCGCGAACGTCTCGTCAGTAAAATGCTCCCGCGTTCGGTCGCCGTGCTGAACGCCAACGACATCATGCCCACCAATGCCGACGGCGCGATGGGCCATCTGCAAAACGCCGACCTGTTCTATCTCACCGGCGTCCACCAGGAAGAAACCGTCCTGCTGCTTGCGCCCGGCGCGTTCGACCCGAATCACCGGGAAATCCTGTTCATCCGCCAGCCCAACGACCACATGACGATCTGGGAAGGCCACAAGCTGACCAAGGAGCTGGCCACGGAGCTTTCTGGCATCAAAAATGTGCGGTGGCTGACGGACTTTCCCGGCACCTTCCGCCAGATCGCCTGCGAGATGGAGAACATCTATCTCAACACCAACGAACATCAGCGCGCCGACGACACGGTCGAGACGCGCGACTCGCGCTTCATCCGCCAATGCCGGCGGAACTTTCCCCTGCACCATTATCAGCGCCTCGCGCCGCTCATGCACGAGCTGCGCTCCGTCAAATCGCAATACGAGGTGGATGCCATCTCGGCCGCGTGCGACCTGACCGGGCTGGGCTTCAAGCGTGTCTGCAAATTCCTGAAGCCCGGCGTGAATGAAACCGAGGTCGAGGCCGAATTTGCGCATGAATTCATCCGGCACAAGGGCCAGTTCGCCTATCCGCCCATCATCGCCGGCGGTGCGAACAACAATATCCTGCACTACAACCAGAACGACCAGCCGTGCAAGGCCGGTGAATTGCTGCTGCTGGATGTCGCGGCGGGCCTGGGCAATTACATGAGCGACCTGACGCGTACGATTCCCGTGAGCGGCAAATTCACGCGCCGGCAGAAGCAGGTCTACAATGCCGTGCTGCGCGTTTTCCGCGCCCAGGTGGCCGTGCTCGTGCCGGGCAAGACCACGAAAGATTTGCGCATGGAATGCGAGGAACACATCGCCAAGGAATGCGTTGACCTGGGCCTGCTGAAGATGGCCGACCTGAAAACCCCGAAGGGCGGCGAGCCGGCGGTGAAAAAA
Organism: Candidatus Acidiferrales bacterium; assembly: GCA_035482455.1. GTDB lineage: Bacteria > Verrucomicrobiota > Verrucomicrobiia > Limisphaerales > UBA11358 > UBA11358. The sequence goes on from DATHQS010000237.1 coordinate 27,956, forward strand.
TATTTCATGCACGGCGTCTCGCATCCTATCGGACTGGATGTGCATGACGTGACCTACAGCCATTTCAAGATCGAGCCGGGCTGGGTGCTGACGGTGGAGCCGGGGATTTACATCGCCAAGGAAGGTTTCGGTGTACGGCTCGAAAACACGGTTTTGGTCACAGAAAACGGCCAATTGGACCTCATGGCCAACATCCCGATCGAGGCCGATGAGATTGAAGACCTGATGCATCGTAAAAAGTAATCCACGATCCGCATGGCAAACCACCCGCGCGGCATCTATACGCTCTACTTCACCGAGATGTGGGAGCGCATGAGCTATTACGGGATGCGCGCCATCCTCATCCTTTACATGGTGGCAGGGGCGGCTAACGGAGGGTTGGGGCTGGATGAGGCAACGGCCGGGGCGATTTACGGGCTGTACACCTGCGCCGTCTATCTGGTGGCGTTGCCCGGCGGGTGGATCGCCGACCGTCTGATCGGGCCGCAACGCGCCGTGCTCATCGGCGGGATCATCATCGCGCTCGGCCATTTCACGCTGGCGATCCCTAACCAGCATACGTTTTTTGTCGGGCTGCTCATCGTGGTGCTCGGAACGTCGTTGCTCAAGCCGAACGCCAGTGCGCTGGTCGGCAAGTTGTATCCGGAGGGCGGTGCGCGGCGGGACGCGGGCTTCACCCTGTTCTACATGGGCGTAAACCTCGGCGGCCTGATCGGGCCGCTGGTCTGCGGCTATTTTGGCGAACATGTGAACTGGCATTACGGCTTCGCCGCCGCCGGCGTGGGCATGGTGCTGGGGGTCATCCAATATGTGCTCACCCGCCATCATCTGGGCACCGCCGGCCTCGAACCCTCCGCGCCGACCAAAACGCCGCGCCGCGAGTGGGCCATCGTGGCCGTGGGCCTCGGCGTCATTCTTGTAGTTGCAGTGCTGGCCTTGACCGGTTGCCTGGTGATCAATCCAGTCCTGCTGGCCAAACGCGCCGAAATCGTGATCGTCACCGCGGCGGGACTGTGGTTTCTCTGGGCGTTCCTGTTCGGGCGGCTGGACCGGGTGGAAAAGAAGCGGCTGCTGGTCGTGGTGATCCTGTTTTTCGCCTCGGCGCTGTTCTGGTCGGGTTTTGAACAGGCCGGCTCGGTGATGAACCTGTTTGCCGAACGCCACACGGACCGGGTGCTGTTCGGCCGGGAGATGCCCGCCAGCTGGTACCAGAGCATCAACCCCCTGCTCATCCTGGTGCTGGCGGTGCCGGTCTCGACGCTGTGGCTCGGCCTGGCCAAACGCAGCATCCTGCCCTCGCTCGCCATCAAGTTTTCCGCCGGGCTGCTGATGCTCGCGGCGGGATTTTTGGTCATGTATTTCGCCGCCCGGCACGCGCTCTCCATCGGCAAAGTCACGGGCCTCTGGCTTTGCACCACCTATCTGTTGCAGACGATCGGCGAACTGTTCCTCAGCCCGGTGGGTTTGAGCGCAGTGACCAAACTGGCGCCGGCGCGGCTCGCCAGCCAGACGATGGGCGTGTGGTTTCTGTCCGTATCACTCGGCAATCTGATCGCCGGCATGTTCGCCGGGGGCATGAGCACTGCGAACGCCGCCGGGATGCCCGCGCAATTCCTGCATGTCGCCCTCTTCGCCGGTGGCGCGGGGTTGTTGTTGCTCCTGCTTTCACCGCTGATCCGCCGGCTCATGCCGGGCATCGAATAGTTTCAATCTTGAAACAAATTGCGGTCAAAGATTCCCATACCAACGGCAAACCGCTGCTTGTCGTTAACAGCAGTACGGAATGGGCTGAAAAAGACTAGAGCATTTCAATAAAAACTGTAGCCGTTTTTTAAGGGTGTGGTAGGCTGGTCCCATGCGAACAACCTCTCTGGATCTGCGTGAACGGATCCTGGCCTCCTATGACAATGACGAAGGAACACGCGATGAGATTGCTGG
>DATHQS010000238.1:0-2288 GCA_035482455.1 Candidatus Acidiferrales bacterium
GGATATTTTTCGGACGGGATCACGATTGCCGTGTTGCCGCTCAGGATGACCGGGGCCACCAGCGACACCAGCGCGAGCAAGGACGGTTCATCCGGCGTCAGCACCACGACCACGCCCTGCGGTTCCGGCGTGGTAAAATTGAAGTGCGATGACGCCACCGGGTTTACGCTGCCGAATACCTGCTGGTACTTGTCCGTCCAGCCCGCGAAATGCACCAGCCGGTCGATCGCCAGCGTCACTTCCCGCTTCGCCTTTGCCGGGCTGACATCCGTGGACCGCGCAATCTCCGTTACCAACTCCGTCGCACGGTTTTGCAACATCTCCGCGGCGCGATACAGGATCTGCCCGCGATTGTACGCCGTGGCCTTGCTCCAGCCGCCGAACGCCGCGCGCGCGGCGACCACCGCCTCGCGGAAATCCTTGCGGGACGCATGGGCAAAATTATCGAGGTGTTCCCCCTTCGCGGACTTCGCCGGCAGGTAACGTCCGCTTTCGCTGCGCGGGAACTTCCCGCCGATGTAGAGCTTGTAGGTTTTCTTAACGTCAAGGCGCGTGCTCATGGTTCGCCTAGATTGTGAAAAACTGCCGACTGAAACAATTCAAATCCTTGGCCCAATGCGTGAAAATTTCACGCCCATGCGTGAATTTGACGCACCCCGGCCCGAACGCTTGTGAACTGATTTGGATTCGACCTCTGCAATCCCCAGCAAATCTGTCATTTGCCACCAGCCTCAACGGACCCCCTGTGCGTCCAAACGCACATTTACAGTTGGCACAGATAAGGCTATCACCGTCTGACCCTTGCAATCTGGTGAAACGTAACCTGAAAAACTTGGCCTTGGGTTTCACGCTCTTCTCGCTGACGATAGTCAGCTCGCGCGCGCAGGTTACCACCACCAATTTTTTTAATTGGGAGACCGCTCCGGTCCATCCCGTTGCCCTGAGCCCGGACGGCACCCGCCTCGTCGTCTGCAACCTGCCTGATGCCCGCGCGGAGATTTTTGATGTCACCTCCGGCCAACCCGTTCCCGTTGGCAGCGTGCCGGTCGGCCTGGATCCGGTCACGGTGCGGTTTCGGACCGCCTCGGAGTTCTGGATCGCCAATTATATCTCCGGCTCCATCAGCGTCGTGGACCTGCCGACCATGCGCGTCGTCAGCACCTTTACGACCTCCAACCAGCCGTCGGATATTGCGTTCGGCGGCACCCCTTCCCGTGCCTTCGTTTCCTGCGGCCAGCCGAATCTCGTCCAGGTCTTTGATCCCGCGTCCTTTCTGATTGTGACCAACCTCACCATCGACGGCAACCGTCCCCGCGCCATGGACGTCAGCCCGGATGGCTCCAAGGTCTACGTCGCCATCTTTGAATCCGGCAACGCCAGCACCATCATCGGCACGGGCGTCTCGCAGGGTGTGACCCGTGCAAACCCGGTAAATTTCCCCTTCGCGCCCTCCGGCGGATTGAACCCCGAGCCGAACAGCGGCGCCAATTTTGTCCCCGCCATCAACCCGCTCAACACTAACACGCCGCCCAAGGTCAGCCTCATCGTCAAAAAAAACCGTGCCGGCCGCTGGATGGATGACAACAATGGCGACTGGACAGAATTCATCAGCGGCACCAATGCCGCCTTCACCGGCCGTGTGCCGGGCTGGGACATGCCCGATCACGACCTTGCCGTGATCGACACCTCGACCTTCTCCCTCAACTACGCCTGCGGCCTGATGAACATCTGCATGGGCGTCGCCGTGAACCCGGCCACCGGAAAAATTTCCGTCATCGGCACCGATGCCATCAATAACACCCGCTTCCAAGGCGTGCTGGACGGGATTTTCATCCGCGTCAATATCGCCCAGGTGGATCCCGCCACGCTCACGAACGCGGTTAAAGATTTAAATTCCCACCTGACCTACGCCACGCCGACAACCAGCCAGACCGAGCGCGATAAATCGCTCGGCGACCCGCGCGGCATCGTCTGGAGCGCGGACGGCTCGCGCGGCTACGTCACCGGCATGGGCTCGGACAATCTCACGATCATTGATGCCAACGGCAACCGCGCCGGTCTCACACCCACGATCAATGTCGGCCAAGGCCCCACAGGACTGGTACTGGATGAAGTCCGCAACCGCCTGTACATCTACAACCGCTTCGACGGCAGCATCTCCACGGTGGATACGGCCAGCCAGACCGTTACCAACACGCTTTCCTTGTTCGACCCGACTCCCGCCGTCATCAAAAACGGCCGGCCGCGCATCTACAACACGCGCCTGACCTCCGGCCTTGGCCAGGCGG
>DATHQS010000239.1:0-4462 GCA_035482455.1 Candidatus Acidiferrales bacterium
CCACGCCGCCAGCGGCCACGCAGTTGTCCCCGCGCCGTGCGCCGGCCCATCAGCGGCTGGCCCCGGCTCCAGCGAAATCAATCTTGGGAAGGCCCCATCCATTTTAAAATCCTCTGACCATGAAATCCCGAAAGGCATTAAAATTAAACCGGATTAAAGCGCCGCAGGCGTGGAATGACCAAAACCTAAATCCTAATGACTAAAGAATCACGAATGACGAATGGGCACGGAAACATTCAACATTTAACGCTCAACGTCCAAGGACCAACACTCATGCCGTGAGGGCAACTTTTATGAAAAGCACCAAGCGTCCAACATCCAAGCTCCAGAGAAATTCCAAACATCAATACCTCGGATCCGGGGTGCGCGGGTGCTGGTTTCGCCGGGGTGCTGGCGTACGGCCACCAAATGACGAAGCACGAATGACGAATGTTGCGGTGAGATCGAATGTGCCGGTTGCAAGCGTGGCGGCTGCGGCTGGTCCCTTGCTCCCGACACAGCCGCCGCCCGTTGTTTTCCGGCTTTGCCCGGCGGTCCGGGCGGTGGCGGGCGGGTTTTTGCCCGCCATTACGAGTGCTTTACTCGGTTCGTCAATTCATGTTAAGATGCCGGTTCAACCCCGCGTGTCGGGGCATTTTTTATCATGAGCAACGCGTCCGATCTCGATCTCGACTTGGAAAATCTCTTTCAGCCCGCCTGGGCGCAGGGAAAGACCGAGTCTAACAAATTCGCAAAATTTACCGGCAACGAAGGCGTCAAGCCCGAGCGCCGTTTCAGCGACAAACCCGGCGAACGCCGTGCCCCGCGCCGGGATGGCCCGGGCGGCGGCGGCGGCTTTGGCGGCGGCGGAGGTGGTGGCGGTCGCGGCGGTCCGCCGCGCGGAGGTTCAAAATTTGGCGATCGCAAGGCTGGCGGCTTTGGCGGCGCGGGCGGCTTTGGCCGGCGCGATGACCGCCGGGACGAACGTTCCGAACGCCCGGCACCGCCGGCGCCGTTGCCGGAATTTACGGTGGCGTTCATTCCCGAGGAAAAGGGCGTGGAACAGCTTTCGCGGCAGATCAAGATGACGGGTCGCGCGTATCCCCTGTTCCAGATCGCCCTGTTGATTTTGGACAAGGCGGAACGTTATTCCGTGCAACTGGCGGCGAAGAAAAAGGCCGATGGCACGACGGAGAAGCTTTTTTCCTGCGCGCTGGATGACACGCCGTGGACGAGCGAAGACGAGGCCGTGGCCCATGTGCTGAAGCAGCATTTTGCCACGTTCTACCAGGCCGAACGCACCGCGACCGAGCCGCCGAAGGGCGTTTATACGTTCGTGGCGCAATGCGGCATGAGCGGGGTCATCCTGGGTCCGCCGAACAATCACGATTACCAGAACCAGCTGCGCAAGCTGCATACGGAGAAGTTTGCGCGGATGCCGTTCGACATGTTCAAAGCCCGCGTCAAGATCGTCAAGGACGAGGCCGTGGTGAAGAAATGGATCGAGGAACAGAGCTTTAAGACAGAATATGTCTGCCTCAACGTGGCGGAGCCGCTCCGGCTGGCCACAATGGAGGAAGTGGAAGCGCATTTCCGCGCCACGCACAAGGACAGCATCATCAAGCCGGTGGAGACTTACACCGTCGCCGGCCTGCCGAGCCGCAGCCTCCGCAGCAGCGGATTGCAGCGCCTCATCCGCCAGGAATGGGAGCATCAGAAGCGTTTCCCGTTGCCGGTGGCCACGAAGCTGAGCCAGCAGTTCACGCAGCACGGCCTGCAATTTTTCAAGGTCAACAAGACGGTCACGCACGTCAGCGTGGCGCGTCCGCAGTTCCTCGATATCGAGAGCAACCCGGTGTCCGATGGCATCAAGCGCATCGTGGAATACATCAATGCGAACGCCAAGTGCACCCGGAAGAAATTGATCGAGGTTTTGGCCCCGACGCCGAAACAGACGATCATTCCCGTAATTCCGACCCCGGCTGCACCGGTGGTGGTGGAAGGCGAAGCCGCCCCTGCCCCGGCTGCAGCCCCGGCAAAACCGACGGCGCCGGAACCGACGGCCGAACAGACGGCAGTCATGGTGGATCTGCACTGGCTCATCCATCAGGGTGCCGTGCTGGAATTTGCGGATGGCCGCATGGAAACTGCAAAGAAGCCGGCACCGAAGCCGGTGAAGCAGGAAAAGAAAGCGCCCGAAGCGAAGGCTCCGGCAGCTTCGGCCACTGCGGGCGAAGCAAACGTAGCGGCTCCGGTCGAAACAGCGGCAGAAACCGTTGTGGCCACGGAAACTGTGGCGCCTGAACCGGCTCCGGTATTGGAAGCCGCGCCCACGACGGAAGCCCCAACAGAAGCCCCGACAGCGGTCGCTTCCGAACCGCCGGTTGCCTGAAAGAAATAGATTATGAGTTTCTCAGTACTCGGCCTTTCGGACAAAGTCATGGAAGGCGTCAAGGCGATGGGTTACAGCGACCCGACGCCGATCCAACTCCGCTCGATTCCGCTCGTGTTGTCCGGTCGCGATGTCATCGGCAGCGCGCAGACGGGCACGGGCAAGACCGCCGCGTTCGGGTTGCCCATCCTCTCGAAACTCGGCGGGCATAATCCCGTCGGCCCGCGCGTGCTCATCCTCGAGCCCACGCGCGAACTCGCCGCGCAGGTGGAGACGGCCATCCGCGATTACGCGCGGTTCACCGACCTGAAAGTTTGTGTGATCTTTGGTGGTGTCGGTTACGGCAAGCAGAATGATGAATTGAAGGCCGGCGCGGACATCGTGGTCGCCACGCCGGGGCGCCTGCTGGATCACCTCGAACAAGGCACGCTGAAGCTCGACAAGGTGGAATTTCTGGTGCTCGACGAGGCCGACCGCATGCTGGACATGGGTTTTCTTCCCGACGTGCGCCGACTGGTGGAAAAATGCCCGCGCAAGCGCCAGAGCTCGCTGTTTTCCGCCACGATTCCGCCGCAGATCGAGACGCTCATCCAATGGGCGATGAACAATCCCGAAACCATCGAGATCGGCGCACGCCGTACGCCGGCGGAATCGGTGAAGCACGTCATCTATCCGGTTTCTGACGCGCAGAAGACCGACCTGCTGCTCGAATTGCTGAACCGCGTGAACTACGATTCCGTGATCGTTTTCTGCCGCACCAAGCACGGGGCGGACCGCGTGGCCACCACGCTCAAGCGCGCGAACCACGCCGTGGCGGTGCTGCATTCCAATCGCACCCAGCGCGAACGTGAACAGGCGTTGCAAGGTTTTCGCGATGGCAAATTTGAAGTGCTCGTCGCCACGGACATCGCGGCGCGCGGATTGGACATCGCGGACGTGAGCCACGTCGTGAACTATGATGTGCCGCAGCATCCGGAAGATTACATCCACCGCATCGGGCGCACGGGCCGCGCGGCGGCCACGGGCGACGCGTTCACCATCATGATCGCCGAGGATGCGCCGCACGTTTTTGCCATCGAACGCTTCATCAGCCAGAAGATTCCGCGCGTGAAGCTGGAAAATTTCGAGTACCGCTATACGGCGCTGTTTGAAGAAAGCAAGCCCGGCGCGGCGGCCGGCGGCTTCCCCGGCAAGGTGCGCGGCGGACGTGTCCACGGCGGGTATCATTTCGCGCCCGGTGGCCGGCGGCGTTGATCTTTGACAACAAAATTTAAGGGGCGGTGTTTACTCTAGGATGAGTGAACAGGGAAAAAAACCTCCTTACAAACTGGACGTTCCTTTTTGGGTGGTATCAATCATTATTATCGGAATATTGGTTGCGATCGCAGGGAAGATTCCCAGGACAATCGGCGGAAGTCATACCAGTCCGGCCAACAATTGTATCAACAACCTCCGTCAAATTGATGCTGCCGCGAATCAGTTCGCATTGGAACACAATAAAACCAATGGTGAAGCCATCAAATTCCCGGATGACCTGACGCCGTACATCAAACTCACAAGCGAAGATAAAATCCCTCCCTGCCCTTCCGGCGGCATCTATCATATCAGCAAATTTGGCGAAGCCCCGACGTGCTCGCTCAGCAACACGGTAAGCCCGCCCCATGTCTTGCCGTGAATCGCAATGAATAATCCGACTGACAAAGCATCTGATGATGGGGGAATTGAGTGGATTATAATCGGTCTCGTCCTCGTGGTTCTCGCAGCAATCGCGCTCCCCAATTTTATCAGATCCCGCGCCACCTGTTGCGCCAACCCCTGCATCAACACCCTCCGTCAGATTGATGCCGCGGCCAATCAATTTGCTTTGGAAAAGAGCAAGACCACCGGCGAAGCAATTCATTATCCCAACGACCTAACCCCCTATATCAAACTCAACAGTGCTGGAAAGATTCCACCATGTCCAAATGGTGGTATTTATCACATCAGTAAAGTTGGCGAGAAACCGACTTGCTCGCTTGGCAGCACGATTGTTCCAGCGCATGTGCTGCCATGAACCAGACGCCCCCGCCCCTCAATTCGTTACCGTCTGTC
>DATHQS010000240.1:0-12038 GCA_035482455.1 Candidatus Acidiferrales bacterium
TTCACGAACGGAAACGTCTCGATGTCGCCCAGCCGGTACGCCTTCATGCGTAGGATGACTTCGGCGAGGTTGGCGCGTTGAATCTCCGGCTGGGTATATTGCGGACGCTCCGCAAAATCTTCCTCGGAATAGAGCCGGATGCACACGCCATCCTGCACGCGTCCGCTCCGGCCCTTGCGCTGGTTCGCGCTGCTTTGCGAAACCGGCTCGACGGGCAGCCGCTTCGTCCGCGTGCGCGGATTGTAGCGGCTGATGCGCGCCAGACCGGAATCGATGACGTAACGGATGCCCGGAATGGTCAGCGACGTCTCCGCGATGTTCGTCGCCACGACAATCTTCCGATGTGCGCACGGTGCGAACACGCGTTGCTGGTCCGCCGCGCTCAGCAGGCCGAACAACGGGATGATTTCCGCCTCGCGCCCAAACCGGCCCTCGAGCAAGTCACATGTCTCGCGGATGTCGCGTTCACCCGGCATGAAGATGAGGATGTCGCCATTGCCCGGCTCGCACAACGCCGTCTCCGCCGCGCGGACCGCCGCATCCACATACGTGATGTCGCCGCGCTCTTCAGAGTCCGCGTCGAAGGGCGCGTAGATCACCTCGACCGGATACAGCCGCCCGGAAACCTCGATGATCGGCGCATCATTAAACGCCTTGGAAAAAGTCTGCGTATCGATCGTCGCCGAGGTGATGATGAGCTTCAGGTCGTTGCGCTTGGCGAGCAATCCCTTCAGGTAACCGAGCAGAAAATCAATGTTCAGGCTGCGTTCATGCGCCTCGTCGATGATGATGCAGTTGTATTCCGACAACAGCGGGTCGCCCTGCGTCTCCGCCAACAAGATGCCATCCGTCATCAGCTTGATATAGGTCTGCGCACTGCTGCGGTCATCAAAGCGGATGGTGCAACCGACCTCGCGCCCCCAGGTGACGTTCAGTTCCTCCGCGATGCGCCGCGAGATCGAGAGCGCCGCCACCCGCCGTGGCTGCGTGCAACCGATCTTCGCCTCGATGCCCAAGCCGGCCTCCAGGCACATCTTGGGAATTTGCGTCGTCTTGCCGGACCCGGTTTCGCCCGCGATGACCACCACTTGGTTCGCGCGGATGGCATTGACGATGTCATCCTTCCGCGCCGTGATGGGCAGGTCCGGGGGATAAGATATTTTAGGAGCTTCGAGCTTGCGCCTTTCCCGGAGCGCCACGGAAGCGCGGGCCTGCGCCAGCAGCCGGTCGAGGATGGCATCATGCGTCTGCGGATGATGTTGATCGCGTAAAAGCCGCACCATCCGGCCGCCGAGATGCACCCAGTCGGGCAACATCGCTTGCGGCAGGAGCTGGCGGATCGTGTCAACGCGCGCGTCCTTCATATCAGGGCCCGGAGTGTAACTAAACCCACGCTCCACGGCATCCCGTTTCAAAAAAATTTACAATCATAACCTTTTACAACCACCTGTTCCGGTTGCCGCGCGACCAAACATGGTGCCCTTGCCCGTGCAACAAAGGCGGAAGCTTTATATGGGCGGATCGTCCTCGTCCTCGAAAAATGACCTGTGGTTCCGAGAAAACCTGCCCCCGGAGCGCGGGTCTGTGACCCGCAGGATCTTTCGCATGGTGGGCGGCTTTTGGATTGGATGGCCGCGCCTTGCTCATTTGGTGGTTCCTGCGGGTCACAGACCCGCGCTCCGGAAAAAATGTCACCTTGATCAACCTTGATTGGCTTTAATTGGGCCAAATTCTCATCCATCCGCGCCACCATCACCGGGAGCGCTGGCCTCTGGCCGGCGAGTTCAGACGCCGGGCACCTGCCAGTCCGGCTCGGACCTCGGCGGGATGCGGACGGACAACTCGCCAACTTGGTCTGCTCTTCCTCGTGGAAAATTTTCCCACCTTGATTAACCTTGATTGGGCCTAATTCACTCTTTTTCTCCTCCGTTCTCGCCTCCTTCCGTTCCTTATACAACCGGAACGCCCACGCAAACGCTTCTGTCACCTCCGGCCACTTCCTCGACGCCACCAACACCCCCAGCAATGCCCGCCGGTCAGCCGTCTCTTTCCGCTCCGCCAACTGCTCCCGTTGCAGTTCCAACCGTTCCCGGTCAAATTCCAACCGCTTCCCGCCGAGCTCCAGCCGTTGCTCACAATGTTCCCCCTGCTGCAACTTTAACACATCCCGCAAGATCACCCGCAGCTTGCGCCACCGCCGCTCCGACGGCATCGGCGACTGCTGCCACTCACGAACCACCGTCAAATAACGGATCGCCAACACCGTCGATAACTGCTCCGTCGTCACCACTGGCACCTTCGCCCCAACCGCGGCCTGGTTAAAGGCCGCCACTTCCTGATCCATCCGCCAGTCCCGAAACCCGCCCTGTTTCCAGTTGGTCAGGTTCTGCTCATTGATGGCCGCGCCGTCAAACTCCGCCGCCAGCATCGCCCGCACCGCCGGCAGTTCGTTAAGCCACGCCACGAGCCGCTTGCCCGGCTCGCCCGCGGCCAGTCTTTCGTTCACCTGCTCGCGGATTTCCCGCGGCAGCCGGCTGATTTTTCCAGTAGCCATGCCCCCACTCTCTCACAGGGGGTTGGACAAAGACTGTCCAACCTAAAAAATCTTCCAACCATGATATTTCCCAGTTCCACCCCTCCTGCCGCGAGCGTGAACACCTACCGATGCGTTAGCTTTTGCGCTAGACAACCCGTTCCGTCCGCCTTACTTGTCATCTGATATCAGAACCACCGTTGGACAATCACTGTTAGGCGACTTCGCACCATGAGTAGGACTGTATATTTTGGTATAGGCATAGCACTCGGCTTCGTCGGCTTTTGCTGCGGTGTCATGGCCTTCATGGTCTATGCCAGCACGGCTGCGTCGCCAAGCAGCAGCGCCGGAGGCGGCATAGCGTTTTTCGCTGTGCCTTTACTTGTTGCAGCGTTTGGAGCTTTCTGGTGCTTCGCCCGGGCGCTGAGGCCAGCACCGAAGGCGTTGAGGTCAGACGCAGAGCCACAGCCGGCTCAGTCGCCGAAGCTCGCAGCAGGTGATACGGCAGACGAGAGGCTTGCGCCGCTATTGAGAAACGAGCGCAACCAGTCTGCCCCTAAAACCCCGCTTTGAAAATCTCTGATTCCCTCGCCCTCACCTGGTTCACCGCCTGGAGCGCAATCACCTTCCTGGCCTTCGGCTACGATAAATGGCGCGCCTCCCGATCCGGCAACCGTGTGCCGGAATCATTTCTCTGCCTCCTCGGCGCCATCGGCGGCTGGCCGGGTGGCCTGCTGGGCATGAACCTCTTCCGCCACAAAACTGCCAAGTGGACCTTCAAGCTCAAGTACGCCCTCGCCCTCATTCCCTTCGCCGCCGAAATCTGGGCCTGCCTCCACTGGCGCTGATTTCCGGACGCTGGCGGGATGACACTTGACGGGGAAAACAAATTAAGTAGTCTCTTTGTAGATACATTATGCAAACGATGATTCAACAATGGGGAAACAGCCTGGCGCTGCGGATTCCCAAGGCGTTCGCGCAGCAGGCCAAAGTTAAAAAGGGCAGCCGCGTACGGTTCACCGTCGAGAAAAACCGGCTGGTGGTCGAGCCGGTTGAGAAAACAAAAATCACCTTGAAATCGCTGCTCGCCGGCGTGACGCCAGAGAACATCCACCCGGAAACCGGCTGGGGCAAACCGGTGGGCAAGGAAATCTGGTGAAAAAATCCGGTTACGTCCCCGCGCAGGGCGACCTCGTCTGGCTTGATTTTGATCCACAAGCCGGCCACGAACAGGGCGGGCGGCGGCCGGCCATTGTGCTTTCGCCCAAGGCTTACAATCAGATCATCGGGCTGGCGTTGGTTTGTCCGGTTACCAGTCGCGAGAAGGGTTACCCGTTTGAAGTCAAAATTTCCGCCGGTTTGCCGGTCAGCGGCGTCGCATTGGCCGATCACGTTAAGAGTCAGGACTGGCGCGCACGTCACGCGGCGTTCATCGGCAAATTAGATGCTCCCACCTTGACCGCCGTTCTGCAACGAACGCGCAGTTTGTTGGAGCAAGGCGCTTAAAGCACATAAAAAAAGACCGCCGGATTGCCCGGCGGCCTTCGTGTTTGAGATTTTGTCTTAGTATGCGGCCTGCGCGCCCTTGATGGAGTGCTTCTTCATCCACGGCATCATCGCGCGGAGCTTGGCGCCGGTCTTCTCGATCGGATGCTTCTCGCCCTTCTTGAGCAGCGCGTTGTAGCGCTTGTAGCCGCCCTTGTATTCCGCGACCCAGTTCTTCGCGAACTTGCCGGACTGGATGTCCTTCAGCGCGGCCTTCATGCGCTTCTTCACGCTGCCATCGATGATCTTCGGGCCAACGCTCACGTCGCCCCACTTGGCGGTCTCGGAGATCGAGAAGCGCATGCCGCTGATGCCGGATTCGTTCATCAGATCCGCGATCAGCTTCAATTCATGCAAGCATTCAAAGTACGCCATCTCCGGCGAGTAACCGGCTTCGACGAGCACTTCAAAACCCGCCTGCACCAGCGCGCTCGCGCCGCCGCAAAGGACGGTCTGTTCGCCAAACAGATCGGTTTCGGTCTCTTCCTTGAAATCGGTTTCGAGGACGCCCGCGCGGGTGCCGCCGATGCCCTTCGCCCAGGCCAGCGCGATCTTCTTCGCGTCCTTGCCCGGGTTCTGGTAGACGGCGATGAGCGACGGAACGCCCTTGCCTTCCGTGTACTGGCGGCGGACGGTGTGGCCGGGGCCCTTCGGCGCGACCATGATGATGTTCACGTTCTTCGGCGGAACGATCGTCTTGAAATGGATCGAGAAACCGTGGCTGAACACCAGCGTCTTGCCCTTGGTCAGGTTCGGCTCGATGTCCTTCTTGTACGCCGCGGCCTGCTTGGTGTCCGGCAGCGCGACCATGATGACGTCCGCCAGCTTCACGGCTTCCGCCGTGGTGACGACCTTGAAACCTTTTTCCTTCGCAACGGGGATGGACTTGCTGCCTTCATACAGGCCGATGATGACCTTGAGGCCGCTGTCTTTGAGGTTTAGCGCGTGCGCGTGGCCCTGCGAGCCGAAGCCGAGGATCGCCAGCGTTTTGTTTTTGAACACGCCGAGGTCGGCGTCTTTGTCAGTGTAGACTTTGGACATAAATTGGTTTGTGGTTTTGGTTGAAAGAAAATGCTTACTTGCGCGGCAGGGCCACCTGGCCCGTGCGCGTGATCTCCTGCACGCCGAAGGAATTCATCAGGTCGAGGAACTTCTCCACCTTGCTCTCGCTGCCGGTGATCTCCACCGTCAACGTCTTCGGCTGCACGTCCACGATCTTCGCGCGGAAAATGTCCGTGATCTGCATCACCTCGGCGCGCGTCTTGGAATCCACCGCCACCTTCACGAGGACGAGTTCGCGGTCCACGGCTTCGCCGCCGCGAAATTCCTGCACCTTGATGACGTTCGGCAGCTTGTTGAGCTGCTTGGTGATCTGTTCCACAGTCGACTCGTCGCCGTGCGTGACGATGGTCATGCGCGACAATTTTGGATCTTGCGTCGGCCCGACATTGAGCGTGTCGATGTTATAGCCGCGGCCGCTGAAGAGGCCGGCCACGCGCGTGAGCACGCCGAACTTGTTCTCGACCAAAACTGAGATGGTATGTCGCATAAAAACCGTTTGGAAACGGATGAAAAGCCTAGCAATCCGCAGGGAACGGGTCAATTTGCAAATTCAACCAAAACGGGCGGCGGGCGCAGCTTGCCTCTGCCCCCGGAGCGCGGCTGTGTCGCAGACCAGCCGCAGCAGGGTGTCGATACGGCGCGGCCATCGAATTCACATGCGGTTTTGGTTTTCCACGTTGCTGCGACTGATCCACTGCGCGGGACACAGCCGCGCTCCGGGGAGCGCTCGGTCAGATTACCGGCCGGCCGCCTGCAAATTGTCTCTTTTTGTTTGGCCCGCCCCCTCAAAAATTCAGTTTTAATTCCCGTTTGACTATGTGAATCTGTGCCGTCGCGATGATCCATCCAACGGCCATCATTCACCCCAAAGCCCGCCTGGGTTCCGGCATCCAGGTCGGTCCCTATTCCGTCATCGACGCCGATGTGGAAATCGGCGCCGGCTGCGTCCTCGGCCCCTACGTCTACCTCACCGGCGTCACCAAGATCGGCTCCGGTAACAAATTCCACGCCGCCGCCGTCATCGGCGACGCCCCGCAAGACCTCAAATACAAGGACGGCCCCACCGGCCTGCGCATCGGCGATAACAACGTTTTCCGAGAACACACCACCGTCCATCGCTCCAACAAGCCCGATGAGGAGACCGTCATCGGCTCCAACAACTTCATCATGGGCAATGCGCACATCGCGCACAACTGCCGCGTCGGCAACCACGTCATCATCGCCAACGGCACGCTGCTTGCCGGGCACGTCGAGGTGCAGGACCGCGCCTTCCTCTCCGGCAACTGCGTCATCCACCAGTTCTGCCGCATCGGCACGCTCGCCATGATGCAGGGCGGCGCGGCGGCCAGCCAGGATGTCCCGCCCTTCACCATGGCCAAGAACGGCATGAACATTCTCTGCGGCCTGAACACCGTCGGCCTCCGCCGCGCCAATTTTTCCTCGGAAGAACGGCTCGAACTCCGGAAGCTCTACAAGTTCGTGTTCCGCAGCGGCAAGAACCTCCGCCCCGCCCTCGCCGAGGCCAAGGGCAAGTTCACCGGCCCCGCCGTCAAGGTCTTCCTTGATTTCATTGCCGCCGCCAAACGCGGCGTCTGCTCCGATCCCGGCAAAAACGGCCTGCCCGAGGAGGAATGAATGAATTTTACCATCATCGGCAATGACGGCAAACGCTACGGACCCGTTGGTGCCGAACAGCTCCGCCAGTGGATCAAGCAATCCCGCGTCGAGAGCCGGACGCCTGTCTTTATCCAGGGCTCGGCTGACTGGACCTTTCTCGGCCTGCTGCCGGAATTTGCCGCCGGGTTCCCGGAAAACGCGCCGGCCATCACGCCGCCCAAACCCGGTCCGCCTCACGTTCCGGCCGCCCCCGCCAGCCAGCTTGCCATCTGGGGCTTCGTCTGTGGTCTGCTCGGCTGGACCTGTTGCGGCTGTTGTGTCCCTTTTGACCTCCTTGGCCTCACCTTCTCCATCATCGCCCTCGTGCAGATCAATGCCCGCACCGAACCGCTCACCGGCCGTGGCTTCGCCATCGCCGGCATCGTGCTGTCCGCCTCCAACCTCGGCCTGACTTTCATGGGCATGCTCGGCAACTCCTTGCCGGTGCAGTGGAACCTTGGAAACGTCGTGAGCGGCGGAGGCTGAATGACCCCCGCGCCGCCAAAAATTTCGCCCGCGAACTCCGCAAGTTCCGGCAGTTCCAGTTTTCGGCTCGCGGCCATCATCCTCGCCATCATCGCGGCCGGCCTCGCCGCGCTCGTTTTTTTCTTCAACCCCGCCACGCACGGCTTTTACCCTGTGTGCCAGTTCCACCGCCTCACCGGCCTGAACTGCCCTGGCTGCGGCATGACCCGCGCACTCTACGCCCTGCTGCACGGCGACCTCCCCGCCGCCTTCCGCGACAACGCCCTCCTCGTCCTTGCCATCCCCGCCGTGCTCGCGCGCGCCCTCTGGCTCGCTGTACAAAAATCCCGCGGCCGGCCCGTCGCCAATTTCCTGCCGGGCAAATATTTCTGGGCGCTGCTGTTCATCGCCCTGGCCTTCACCATCCTGCGCAACCTCCCCGCCTTCGCGTTCCTGTCCCCCGCCTGAACCCGGCTTGGTTGCTTGGTTCCTTTGTTGTTAATCCCCGGCTTCACGGCGAGACCAGCCGGTAAAAAACATTACCCATCGTCGGATCAATCGTGATCAAAAAATTCGTCACGTTGCCCGAGTTCGGCACCATCGACCAGTTGGTCGTGCTCAAACCCGCCGCATTGCTCTGTAACAACCAGCCAAGATAACTTCCCGGCCAGTTCAACGTGATCACCGGGCTGGTGGCCGAAAATTGAATGGTCGGCGGCAGCGTGACCATGACGCCGTCACCCCGAACTTCAGCCGGTCTCCGGCCCAATGGGGGGGTGAACACCCTGTTTTGGGAGCATCTGATTCGGTTTGCAGGCTGCCATTCTCATGCTAGTTTTTTTACCATGATGGTGGCATGGATGGCGGCCTGGGTGATCACTCCCCCGATTTTTCAATTGGGCGGTCATATTGTCTGTGGCAAAAATAAAAAACTGGAGCCGGTTGCCGGCCATGGCCGGCTTGGACTCAAAACGGTTCTCGCCGGTCTTGGGGCTGCCACCCTGTTTTTTTCGCCGTCCGTTCAAGCGCAGTCGCAGACACTGTCTATTGGTTCAGCTTCCGCTGATGCTTTCGTCTTGCGGCCTTCAAATGCGGACCTGTGGCCAAATGGTGTCGGCCAAGGAATTAAATCTGGAGCCCAATCCGTCAGCCTGGCCCTCGGTGCCGGCTATGGGCTGAAGATCCTTGGCAGCACACAAAGCCACGATCTGGCCTGGACCGGCATTTCTTATGGCTACATGCTTGGTTCAGTCGAAGGGGAAGGCCACTGGTACCGGGGCAATTGGGAGTTGCGTGCGGAATTGTTCGGCGGCGCGCAATTCTCTCCAACGGATGATTGGCTGGTGGGGCTTGCGCCTCACTTGCGGTATGACTTCATGACCGGCACCCGTTGGATTCCTTATTTGGATGCGGGCGCAGGCGTATCGGCCACGGGCATCGGACCGCCGGACCTGTCGCACGGCTTCGAGTTCAATCTGCAAGCCGCCGCTGGCGTCCGCTGGTTCATCAAAGACAACCTCGCCATAAATGTTGAGGCCCGGTACCTCCACATGTCTTGCGCCGGGTTAAACTCGCCGAACCTGGGGCTGAACAATGTGGGCGGAACCGTGGGCATCAGTTGTTTTTTTTGAAAAAATAAAAAACAGCGGCAACGCATTCCGGTTCACCACTGTGCCTCTCCGGCTGAATCATTTGCCCCCTTTGCGTCCCTTGCGCCTTCGCATCTAACCCGAACCCCCCTTGGAAGTTGAACGTTGGGCGTCAAATGTTGAATGTTCCCCATTCAGCATTTAGCCCGGCTTTCCCATCCACCATCCTCGCTGTCTTTAACTTTCTGCTTGCTTCACCCGCGCCGCGGCGTTCTGCTTTGCACCACAACATTATGCCCAAGCGCGTCTGCCAACACTGCGGCCATCCGTTCGCCATACCGGATGCCATGATCGGCGAAAATGTCTCCTGCCCCAGTTGTGGCAAGAGCCTCCTGCAACCCCGCTCGCCCCGCGCCGCCGTCGAAAAGATCAAGCTCACCGTCACCGCGCCGCCCCTGGACATCTATCCCGCCGCCAAGCTCGCCAGCATCGCGCAGGCCATCATCGACAACGTCCAGCGCGTCATCGTCGGCAAGCCCGAGCAGGTCACGCTCGCCGTCGCCACACTGTTTGCCGAGGGTCATCTGTTGCTCGAGGACGTCCCCGGTGTCGCCAAGACCATGTTGTCCCGCGCCATCGCCCAGAGCGTCGGCTGCACCTTCAAGCGCATCCAATGCACGCCCGACCTCGACCCCGCGCACGTCATCGGCGATTTCACCACCGACCTCGCCACCGGCAAAAAAGATTTCCGCTTCGGCCCCATCTTCTCCCAGATGGTCCTTGTCGATGAGATCAACCGCGCCAGCCCGCGCACGCAATCGGCGTTGCTCGAGGCCATGGGCGAAGGCTCCGTCACCATGGACCGCGTCACCTACCGGCTCGAAAAACCGTTCATGGTCATGGCCACGCAAAACCCCATCGACCAGGAAGGCACCTTCCGCCTGCCCGAGGCCCAGATGGACCGCTTCCTCATCCGCTTGAGCCTGGGTTACCCCGACGAGGCGCAGGAACGCGAGATGTGCACCCGCATCCGGCAACAGCATCCCATCGACGATCTCCAGCCCGTCACCACCGGCGATGTCATCATCAAATGCCAGCGCGGCGTCCGCGAGATCGCCGTCAGCGCCGAAGTCTGCAACCACCTCATCGCGCTCACCCGCGCCACGCGCACCCATCCCGCCCTCCGGCTCGGCGCCAGCCCGCGCGGCTCGCTCGGCCTGTACCACGCCGCCCAGGCCCTCGCCGCCATGCGCGGAGAACCCGCCGTCACCATCGAACACATCAACACCTTCGCCGTGCCCGTCCTCGCCCACCGCCTCATCGTCCGCCGCGAGGCCCTGAAAGATTACCCCGACCCCGCCGCCGTCATCCGCGAAATCGTCGGCCGGAGCGCGGCTTTGTGAGCCGCAGGAACGTGGTCTGCAACAAATGCATTCGATCCCGCCACACCGTTCCATGATTTTTTCGTAAGTTTTAGAGCTTGGAATTTCTTGGGTGTTTGGAACTTTGGCTTCGCTTCCTTCGCGTCTTCTATCGCGCAACCTTGCCCGGGTGACGTTGCTGTGAAAAATCTGCCGGCTCATATTTTTTAAAGGAAAGTGCCCCGTTGGATTCCTCCAACGGGGCACTGACCTTGCCGGTTTGCACCGCGCTGACCCCCAGGGCGGAGCCAGTTGCCGCGGTGCCCGCGGCCAAGCTTAGTCCTTGTGATCCTTGTTGCCCTTGTCGCCCTTATCGTCGTCGGAATCATTCTGGAGTTGGATGACACCGAACAGGCCGTGCGCTTCGCTGTTGGGACCCGCCGTGAAGTACAGGTCGGTCGGGACCCCGTCCGAACCTGACGCGCCGAAGGACAGACCCCACAGGCCGTCGATGATCACCGGGCATTCTTCCGTGCTCTTGAGCAGGCCGCGGAAGCCGCCGTCCGCTTCAAACGACATGATCGTGCCACTCCGGAGATTGGCGACCAGCAACTGGTCCGCATGCGTGCCAAAAGTGCTCGGCGCCAGCGCCATGCCCCACGGCGAGTTGAACTCACGGATGTTTCCGCCGGCATCAGTGCCGGTGGCGAAACGTTGGAACGTGCTGCTGAGCGGATTGAACACGTTGATCAATCCGTGGCCGCGGCCCGGGACGTCATCATGTTTCGCCGCGTCCTGTTTCGCATAGGTCACGAACACGGTGCCTGCGATGTTCATCACGTTGAAGGGCGCGTATCCGGCCGGCGCATACTGGTCGGAGAACTGGCCGATCAGCTGCATCGTTGAATTATACTCATCAATCGTGCCTTCGGCGAAATTCGCCGCCAGCAGCACGGTGCCCGTGCTGTTGGTCGCTATGGTCAGGCCTTTGTAGACCGCCGTCGGCCGGGCCGTCAGGACTTCGGCTGCATTGCCTAACGCGGGTCGCCAGCCGGAAATCGTGCCGTCTTCACTGGCGAAGATGAAGGCGTCGGCGTTGAACGCGGGAGAGGTGTTGTTGACGTTGCCACTCACGCTGCCGTCGCCCGGAATGGTGACCACGCGCGCGTTGCGGGCCACATGCGGCGCGCCCGCGGCGTCGTTCGTCACCGCGTACAAGGTTGCCTTGTGCGTGCCGTTGTCGCTGCTCCAGAACGGACCGCCGGCGCCGAAGGAAAGGCCCCAGGCATTCACCAGGTTGGTGTCTTGGATCTGCGCGAATGCGGGCACATCCGAAACCAGGTTGATCTGGCGGTATTGGCTGTCCTCATCGTCATGACCACGGTCATTGTCCTTCGCCACGGCGGACAGGCACGCCAGCGTTGCGATGGAAGCGGTCAGTGCCAGGTTCAGCCCGCGCGCGGCGGACTTCCTGGCTTGGTTGGTTTGCATCATTTTGTTTTTCATTCTGTTTGGTTGATCGTTCAGCTCTCAAATGACGCCCGTGGTGCGAGGCCGTACGCGTCCGTCGGCGGGTTGTCCGCCCCGGATTTTTTTGCGGCCGGTACTCACCGAAGCCAGCAAGCAATTTCATTCGAGTTGTTATTGAGAGCAGAACCTGTCACGCAAGTTCCCTGCGCCCGTTTGATTTTCTGATTTGGCGGCGGCTCTTTAGTCCCATTGTCGCTCCGCGTGCCCTGTGACAAGAATGGCACCCTTGATTTTTTGCCGCCGCGTCAACGTGGATGGAATATGAATCCGGAGGAACATTTTGAAGCCATAGTGTCT
>DATHQS010000241.1:0-20134 GCA_035482455.1 Candidatus Acidiferrales bacterium
AGTTAAGGTAATAGAAGGCGGCGGCTGAATGGCAGGATCGTCGCTGATATGCAAGCCGGTGGTGTCATTGACGTCATTCAAATCACTGGAAAGGTAATGCACCAAGGGATCATTCGCCTGCCAGACGGTGTAGGAATAGGCGTTGCGTGCCGGCGTATAGGGTGCTTGGATGGTCAGGTTGGTATTGACATAAGACTTACCGCCATAATTCCAGCTTGGAGCAAAAAAGCCTGCGAAAAAGGCCGCTTCCCCTGGCGGGCTTGCTGCTGCCGGAGGCAGGCCAGATGGAGCCACCCAACTGTTCGCCGGAGCCACACCCGGACCTTTTTGCGAAACGGTGATCTGGTTCAGATATCCCAAATTATTATTGGTGTACCACATGTGGTAAGGTGCGTTGTTAAGCCCGCTATACACATCCTGTATTTCAGCATTCAGATTACGTACGCTGGTCGGGCCAGATAATTGCACATAGTCGATAATCTGGGTGCCGTCCAAGATGTAGGCCTGAAAGCCATTTGTGGACATCAGCACAAATTGCGGGAACGGGTTGACGGCGGTGCTGACCTCATAGGGCGGATTTAGGGAAGCTGGAATAAACGTGGAATTCCCCGCCACGTAAACCGACTGTGGCAGGAAAGCATAATGAAACGTGCCAAACGCAAACGAATTCATGGCAGCCGAACGGGTCCCCGGATCCTGGGTCACGTTCCAAGCCGATCCCGGCCAGGTATTGGCGTTGAAAGTAAAGGTCGAGGGAAAGATCACCTGGGTCGGGTTTGGCCAGCCGGCACTGACACTCATCCCGTTATTGAAACCGTTGCTCAAGACCATGTTCGCCGAGTCACGCACCACGACGGTCAAAGCATTGAGCGCGGCGTAATTTCCCTGATAAGAATTCCAAAACGAGAACCCGATGTGGTTGGTGATGCTCATCAAAAACATCTGATTGGTATGAAAATCATGGGACGTGACGGAGGAATACGCCTCTAGCTTGGTGCGGGTGACCTCCAACTTGCGCGTGAGTTGAAAATCATTGCGCATCACGAACTGGTTGAAACTTGGAAAGCCTTTTTTCGCCCCGATGAACCATGGCACGCCATACACATTGTTGATGCTTTCACCGTTCGGCAAATAGGGCGCGTAAATCGGTGACTGCGTCAGCGGGTTGTCAGATTGCGCCGACGAGAAGATCTGTTCAAAGCCGGTGATGAAAATGTTTCCGTTGACGGCGTTGCGGTAAAAAATCGGACGGAAGACGGAGGGATAATCTTTGCCCAAGGCAGCAGCCCGGTTCGTCGAGGCATCATAAATGTTGAGCGCAAGCTGCAACACGCGGTTCACGGCGGGTGAATAGACAAAATTGCCATTCACCATCACCGGAATGTTGGTCAGGCCAAACGCGGGCACGCCGTCGCTGGTCATGCCCAAGACATTGGGCACACCCAGGTAACTGACCAACCCCAACCCGCTGGGATCGTTGGTGATGATGTTGTTATTGGAATTGGTGTAGGTGTATTGGACATTCTGCAAGCCGTAGTAAGTCGTCAGATAGTTGGTAGGATCGGCCTGAAACCAGTTGGTCGTATACAACCGCAGCAGGCGGTCGGCAGCGGCGCAGAAAAAGTCGCGCGCGCTCCAGGCCACCAGGTTCGTTTCCGCGCCGGGGATGATGGCCGTGCTCACGTATGCGCCAAAGTTGTCATAACTCACGACGGCATTGGAATAATTCAGGTTCAACTTGCCGGCATAGTCCGGCAACGAGTCGGTGCCCAACTGGTCGAGCATGCGGTAGAAGGTGTAGCGGTCGTAGGTGGGCACCACGTTGTTGGCGTTATTATAAGTGTTGGTGCCGGCATTGACCAGGCGGTTGGCCAGCGTGGTGGTCAGGGTCCGGTTGGTCTGAAAAAAGTCGGAAGGCGTGTAAAACTTGTTCGGGTTATCCGCACCAGCCCAAGGTTGCGTCACCTTGTCAATGATCGCGGGTCCAATTTCGACAATGTTCGTGGTGGTCAACTGCAACGGGCCATCACTGTACTCGTCGATGTTGTCAAACCGGAGACTGCCAAAGTTCAAGGCACCGAATAACTGGGAGGCGGGGGAGAGGGACAAATAATTAAAATTGTAACGATAGCTCAGCAGCGCCCGCGCATCGTCAAAGGCCGCGCCACGGTTGATGGAACCCAGGGGCTCGTAATACGCGTAAAAGTTGTTATTCGGCGCGGCGGTGGGAAGCCATTGGTTCGTATTCAAGTCCGCCAGAAAAGCCGCGAAATTGAGTTCCCAGGAGCCGACGCCCTGATTACGCATATAGCTGTCACCGATGCCAACGGGCAGCAAGCCGTTGTTCAGGTTGACCGTCCTGAGCACCGCCTGATTATGTCCCGCGTTGATGTCGAGCGAGTCGCCGACCGGCAGGGCGATAAAGGCATATCGGGAAGTGAACTTGTTGTCCGGCCCGTGGGGAAGGCCCGGACGCTCAAGCACACCGACCCATTGCGGGTCGCCCGCCGGCTCATAAAACATCGAGCTTCCATTCGCATCAAAAATACCGTTGCCAAAAATGTCAACATTGGTCACCCAGCCGGAGTCTTCAAACGCTCCATTGCGGTTGAGGTCGAGATAAAACCGGCCGGCCGGTTCGGTGCCGCTCACCATTACCGGTGCACGCGGCAGGATTTGCAGGTTGGCCACATTCTGCGCAAAGTCCGCACCGACCAACAGGCTCCCATTGGCGTAATAATAACTGACATTGTTTGGACCGGGCAAGAGTGCGGGATTAAAACCATTTCCATTAATGTAGTTGGTGGAGACGAGGAGGTTGTAATTATAGAGCGCGGTGGGCGTCGTGAGGATGTTCGCCAGGATCTGGGACTGGGCGGCGGCGAGGCCGGTGTCGGTGGCAAACCGGGCCACGGTGGTGTCCGTGCTGGAGCCCACGGAAACGCGCTCGCGCCGGGAGATGGCGAGGAACGCGATGGCCATGATGAGCGTGACCGACAGCATGATGAGCGTGATGACCAGGGCCATGCCGCGCTCGGATTGACGATTGACGGTTGACGATTGATGATTGAAAGCCGGGCCCGCACGGCGGCTGGCAACGGCTTTCCCCGCAGATTTTTTCAAAATCGGCAATCGTAAATCGTGAATCGTAAATGGGATTTTCATGGATATACCGAGCGGTCAACATTCGGGATGGACACTTGCTGACGGAAGACGTGAACGGTGCCGGACTGGTTTGAAAGATAAATGGTGCGCCGGTCACCGGGCGGCAGGGCCGGCAAATTGTTGGGCAGGGATTCGGCCCGCGCGAGCACCCGGTCTTCCATCACCGCCATCTGCAATTCGACGGAGGCCGGAAGGGCCGCACCGGCAAAATCAAGATTCCATTCGCCTTGGTAGGACCCGTAAACCAAAACATCCTGCGGATGCGTCATGAGCGCGGTATTCCCATTGGTCAGCCAGGCGCCGTTGAGGTCGTAAGGCCGGACCACCAGATGCACCACGCCGTCCACGAGGTGGCTCATGTTGGTCCATTGGCCGTCCCGGACCTCGGCGAGAAAGTTGGTGAACAGCATGTGCGGCGGATTGGTGACGCTGATCTCCGAGTGATAGCGGTAGAGCGGATAGAGCGGGCTGCTGGAGGTGGTGTCCACGGCGTAGCCGGTGCCGGTCCACCGGTTGTTCTCGCGGCCGAGGATGAAAAAGTATTCCAGCAGGTTAACCCGGTTGCCATTGATGCCCGTGGATCCGGGGAGAAATTGCACCAACGGGGTGTAAGTCGCGGTGGTATACGTTGGCGCGGCGTAGGCGAAACCGTTGGCAACAACGGAAAGATTGACATCCCGAGGCTGATTGGTGCTGCCGCCGCCGGCGGTCATCTTGCGCAGGTCCGCGGTGATCAGTTCCATGGCGGCGCGGCTGCCCTCAAGGACGTCCACCTGCGTGACGCTGGCGCGGAAGGCGCGCTGGGTGCTGCTGAAGACATCCATCAGGGCCAGGACGATGAGCGCCAGCAGGGTGATGACGATGAGCACCTCGACGAGGGAAAAGGCAGAATGGGGTCTTGGATTTGGGGTCTGGTGTCTGGGGGTGCCGCCAACCGAGAAACACGGGACTGGAAAATTCCGTGAACTGGTCCCGACCTGTCGGGAGAAAGCCTGCCCTACGGCGGAATTGGAAATGGCGGGTTTAAGATTCACGGCGCGGTGGAAAACGTTTGCGGGTGGTAATAATAGTAATCCACGCTGTTGATGAACTGGTGCTCCACCTGACCGGCCACGGAGGTGCGAAAATTGCGGGGTCCCCCACCCCCAACGTTGCGGGTGGGCAGCACGGGCCAGGTATACGACAGGCGCAAGTCATGGAACGACGCATCCAGATGCCGGTTGTAGGCCTGGGCGTTATTGTTGGTGTCCTGGGCCAGCGGCGCGTTCAGGATGAACAGGCGGTAGGTGAACGTGTCGTCGCGCATGATCTGGTTGTCCTGCGGCGGCTTTTCCGCCGCGAGCCCGCTCATCGAGCGGACGTAGGCGACGATATGATTGCTGTAGCCGCCGCTGAAAAGGTTGTTGGTCGGCTGGTAATTGAGGTCAACAAATTCCGGCGTGCTCAACAGGCCGATGATCTTGGCGCCGCTCGTCAATTTGCTGGCAGTGCCCGAGATCGAATCCCAGCCAAGGGTGTTGGCCGCGCCGGCAACGGCGTTGGTGGCGAAGGCAACCTGATAGTTCGTGATGGCGATGACGTAATTCGTCAGGTCATCCGCGCCGCGCGCGCCGTTGCGAATGAGTTCAACCAGCAGGCTGGCATCCTGGCCGATGACGGTCTCCTCGCGATTGTCGCGCTGGGTGTTCATGCCGTAAGGCAGCACACCGATGATGCCGACCAGGGCCACGCCGATGATGGCGAGGCAGATGGCGATCTCGATCATCGTAAACCCCTGCTCCCGGTGACGGGTGATACGGGATGCGAGATGCGGGATGCGGGACGAGTAACGAGACTCCCCTGCCCGTGTGGCGCGGGTATCAACTGGCGGTATGGCGGTTAAAAGTTTCATTGCACATTCTGGAATTCCAAACGCGCACGCCCAGTGAGCGCGTCGATGTGAACAAGGGTGAACATGGAGCCGACACTGTTGCCGGACGGGTTTTCCGTGACGTCGCCGGGAGCGACTTGGGCCAGCCGGGGCAGCTTTGTGCTGCCATCGTAGCCGTAACCCACACTGCCCTGCGCGAGGGGGATGTATTCGTCCGCCGGGGCCGGGTTCACGCCGTCCCGGGTCAACTGGCCGAGGTAATTGAAGGCGATGTAAGGCACGGTGGGACGCGACGCGGAGACGGTGCCATCCGGAAACGGGATCGAGTTGGTAAAATTAAAGGGATGAACGGTGAATTGCTGCGCACCAGTGCCAACGAGGGTAGGAACGGTTGACGGCTGAAATTTCCAGCCGGCGATATAGTTATTTTCCGGCAAAGCCTGCCACGGAGCAAGGTATTGCCACGAGTGGCTGCCCGGCTGGTCGCCGAGCGCACCTTGGGCAATAAAAGTATACCCCGTCAACTGCCGGGCGATCAGGCTGACCAAGGAATCCATCTGGCCCGCCGTGAATGTGTTGGTGAAGGCGGGCGACGTGACGTACGGCGGCAGCCAGTAGTTCGTCGAAACGAATACCATGTAAACGGTGGTCCGGTGGGTGATGGCCAGTTGCCGGGCGCGACCGACATCATCCAGCAACTGCCGCGAGGCGCTGACAGCGGCGTTGGACTTGCCCGTCGAACCCAACGCCGGAAGAACCAGTGCTGCCAGCACGCCCAATATGGAGATGACCAGCAACAATTCAACCAGCGTGAAAGCGCGCCGCCCGCCGCGCTGGGCGCGGGTATCAACTGGCGGTATGGCGGCGGAAAATTTCATTTCAGCTTGAAAAATTGCAGCTTCGCCCGGCCGGTAAGCGGATCGATGTGCAGCACGTTGTAGGCGATGTTGGTGCTGTTATTGGCGGGGGTTTCCGTGATGGTGGTCACGGGCGTAAAGTTCGCCAGCTTGGTGTTCCCGTTGTAGCCATAGGCCACCGTCCCTTGGGCCAGCGGGATGTCCACGCCGTTGCCTTCGCGATCCTGGTCGAACTGGCTGGAGACGAGCTGGCCGAGATAGTTAAAGGCGATGTAGGCGAGCCAGGGTGACTTGACCGTGCCGGCAAGGTTGACGGCGTTGGTATCGGCGGTGGGAAACGGGATGTTGTTGGTGTAATCAAACCGGTAGATGGAAAACGAGTTGTCGGTGGGGATCGCGAAATTGACCGGCTGGACGGGATTGCCAAATTTCCAAGAGGCAACGAGGCTGTTGTCCGGCAACGTCTGCCAGGGTGCCAGGTAATTCCATTGATGCCGGCCCGGCTGGTCGCCGACCTCGCCCTGGGAGACATAGGTGTAGGCGGTGAGCTGGTTGGCGAGCAGATTGGTGATGATAGTCAGCTGCGCGGGCGAGTACTGGGTCAGGTCCATGTTGCCCCAGAAATTCGTGGGCACAAAAATCATGTAGACGGTCGCCCGGTGGGTGATGGCGAGCTGGCGGGCGCGGCCGACGTCATCCAGCATCTGGCGGGCGGCGCTGACGGCGATGTTGGACTTGCCCAAGTTTTTGAGCGCGGGCACGGTCAGCGCGGCGAGCAGGCCGAGGATGGAGATGACCACCAGCAGCTCGATGAGCGTGAAAGCACGTGATGCGTGATGCGTGATGCGTGATGCGTGACACGAGGGAGCATCGCCGCGCGGGGCGGGCTGCGGCCGCCGTTCAGAACTGTTACGACTTACGTTCACAAAAATCACTGCCAGCTCAGGATGTTGTCCTTGTTCGCGCCGACTTTGGCTCCCACGGTCGAATCATAGGATTTGTCCGGACCGGCGGACCAGACCATGACCTTGCCGTGATAAAGATAATTATTCGGGGGGTTGGCGCCGGGGTTGGGATTTAACAAGCCGTAGTAACCAGTCTGCGGGTTGGCCGCTGAAGGGTCCTGCGAAACCGCCTGCCGGCAATACATGAAGTCACTGCACTGGTCATCATAGCTCGTGTCCATGGTGATGATGTACGGATTGCCCCATGGGTCACGATAGATGCCGTCATTGTCCACGCCAGGCAATGGGTTCGGATCGCCATGCGCCGAACCGGAAAACTTGGCGTTCAGGAATTTGATCTGCTTGGGGTTTTTGACGTGCAGGGCGTTGGCGGTGGGGGTGCCGTTCGGGAATTTTTCCAAGTCCATCAGGATGGAGACAACATTGCTGTTGTTGTCGTAAGTAAAAGATCCCGGACCTACACCGAGACCAAATCCACCACCGGAGGGAACTGGACCTGGAAGCCCCGTGGTGAAGTCATTGCCATTGGCCGCCGTCTGTTCATCCGACAACCCGCCCGAGGTGAGCGGGAACCGGCTGTATTCGGTATCATACGCGCTGACGGCATTGACGATGTCGGCGATCTCCGTCTTGGCCTTCACTTTCTGCGCGGACCTTTTGGCGCCGGCGATGGCCGACAGGGTCATGGCGGCCAGGATGGCGATGATGGCGATGACGACAAGAAGTTCGACGAGGGTGAAACCCGTGCGGAACCGGCGCACGGCAGATGGATGCTTTTTCATGAGTTTATTCAGGCTTTGACGGCGCGCAGGATGGGGCAAAAATGCCGCCGGAATCAATGGTTTTATGGCGGCTTCCCGGGGGGCCACGGCAACCGGTAGCGTGCGGATGGCGGGTGACCACCGGCAATCTTGCCATTCGACGGCCACGCGGCGGTCAAGGCCGGCGGGCGGGTTGGTTGAGGGGAAGCGCATAAATCGGAAATCAGGGATAGGCGGTGTTGACCAGCGCGGATTTGTTCCAGTTGCAGACGAGGTACAGTTTGCCGCCGATCGACAACTGCACCCACAAATCGTAGCTGGTGGGATTGTTGGTGCCGGGGCAGACATAGCGGATGGGGTTCACGCCGGACACTTTCAAAGGCATGTAAGTATCATCCGGTCCGCCAACGGAGGTGACGAGCATGGTGGTCAGCGTGTGATTATTGGTATACCCGCTAAAAACCTGCCGGGTGCTCAGGTTGAGCAGGAAATTCTGGGCCTTGGCCACATCCTCGCCGCCGCCCTTGGTGCAGTTGACGAACCCGCCCACGCCGTAGGCGTCCATCACCCCGCCCGGGGGCGTGGTGGCCGTGCTGGTCGGAATCGAGTTGGCGCCGTCCAAGGTGACAAAATTGCCGCCATTGATCGTGGTGCCGGAAAGCTCGTAGTAAAGCTGGCTGAACTGGGCGCGGTCATTCGGGGGCAGAGGCGGGGGCACAGGCGCATTATATAAGCTGTTCGGATTCTGGTTGGCGGGCGGGTAGACGCCATATTTGGAATGGTAGGCTTCGAGCGCATTTTTATACTGCTCCAGTTCGCTGCGCGCGGCGCTGATGGCCTTGTTCCTTTTGATCGGCCCCATGGCCGTCAGGATGAAAGCCGCGAGCAGGCCGATGATGGAGATGACGATGAGCAGCTCGACGAGCGTGAAGGCGCGGCGGCGCGCCGGCAGGTTTATTTTTTGGATCATGTTTGGGGAAATCGTTTTCATGGGTTTCAATTCATCGTTCGCGCAGTTCCTGTTCCATCCGTTCGCTGAGCCATTGCTTGACCATGCTCTGGTAATTGAGGTAACGGGAGCGGGCGAGCCGCTTGATGCGGGCGAGCATCCGGGGATCGAACCGCAGGGTGACGGTGACGGATTCGGACGACTCGGCAGTGCCGGCGATGGCGGATTCCATGAGGCGGAGGTCGGGACGGTTCTCCGTCCAGTAGACGGCCTCGGCATCTTCGCTGTCGAAGAGCGGGACATCCTCCCATTTGGCAAACGTTCTCATGGTTTTATTTTCCAGACATCACTGCGCCAGGTTCTGACCCATCTTCCGCTGGTAGAAGAAGCGTTCTTCCGGATCGAACGGCCGCGCCGACAGCACCCGGACCAACCGGCCGTTGGTGCGATAGACGCTGACTATCCCGATTCCGCCCGCGGTCATGCCCAGGTTAAAAAACCGGGCCTGCACGCCGAAGCGGGGCGAATCCGGCATGAGCCGGACCGCAAACGCGTCCTCGAACGATTCCTCTATCTCCCGCTGGGTCAAAGAACCAAGCTCAAAGGGCGGATTATTCCAATCGAACTCCATATCGGTTCAGTTGTAAATAGTTCGCCCATGCAATGTGAATACAATGTATTTACACACGGTCATGGTTCCTGTCAAGTTCGAGTTTCTGAAATGCCGGTAGAAAACCCAAAAAATGGGCGATTGACAATGAAAAACCGCCAAAAAACCCGCCGTATCCGAAAATAACGGGGTTTTTGACGGTTTTCACCGATTTGAGGCTATTCCTTGCCTTTGCCGTTGCTATCACCGTCACCGCTCAGGTTGGTGATCATGGCGATCAGGGGCAGGAACATCGCGATAACGATGCTGCCGACGATGACGGCCAGAAAAATGATCATGATGGGCTCGAGCAAGGAGGTCATGGCGGCGACGGCGTTATCGACCTGTTCGTCGTAGTCGTCGGCGATGCGCAGGAGCATTTCGGGAAGGGCGCCGGTCTGTTCACCGACGTCCACCATGCTGACGACCATGGGCGGGAAGACGCCGGAGCCTTCGAGGGGCGCGGTGATGGTCTCGCCTTCCTTGACGCTTTCGTGGATCTTGACGACGGCGCCGGAGATGATGACGTTGCCGGCGGTATCGCGGACAATGATGAGCGCCTGCAAGATGGGCACACCGCTGCTGACCAGGGTTCCCAAAGTGCGGGCAAAACGGGAAATGGCCACCTTGCTGATGACGGGGCCGATGGCGGGCATGACGAGCTTGAACTTGTCCCAGAGCCGGCGACCGAACTTGGTCTTGATGAACAGGAGGAACATGACGACCACGATGGTCAGGGCCCCCATGGTCATGAGGATATTGTTCTTGATGGTATCGCTGACCCACATGACGAAGAGGGTGAAGGCGGGCATCTTGACACCCATGCCGGCGAACACGTCCTTGAACTTCGGGACGACGAAGCACATGAGGAGAATCATGATGCCGACGGCGACGATCATGACGGCGATGGGATAGAACAGGGCGGCCTTGACCTTGCCCTTGATCTTCTGGGCCTTTTCGGAAAATTCGGCGAGACGTTTCAGGACGACTTCGAGCACACCGCCGAGTTCGCCGGCCTTGACCATGTTGACGAAAAGCTTGTTAAAAACCTTGGGATGCTGGGCGAGCGCCTCGGAGAAGGTGCTGCCGCCCTCGATGGAGGTGGCGAGTTCGCCGATGATGCCCTTGAGGGTCGGACTGCGCTCCTGTTTTTCCAGCACACGCAGGCCGCGCAGCAGCGGCAGGCCGGCGTCCACCAGCGTGGCGAGCTGGCGGGTGAAGGTCATCAGGACCTTGGGCTTCACCCCGCCGCCGAGGCCGGGGATCTTGATGTTGATGTTGACCCCCTTTTTCTTGGCACCCGGCCGCGCGGGGGCCTTGCCCTTGCCGGCCTTCTTGTCGGGGGATTTTTCCTTTTCCGCCTCGGCGATCTTGGTCGGGAAGAGGCCCATCTCCTTCACGCGCCCGATGGCCTCGTTCTGGCTGGCGACTTCAATGCTCCCCTTGGTCTCGTTGCCGCGGGAATCGAGGGCGGTATAATTGTACTTGGGCATGGCGCGGATGGTTACGTGTATTTAACGACTTCTTCAATACTAGTATCACCATCGAAGATGCTGCGCAAGCCGTCCTCGCGCAATGTCACCATCCCGAGCTCGACGGCCTTCTGGCGCACGACGACGGTGGGCGCGCGTTCATTGATGAGCGTGCGGATGGGGTCGGACACGACGAGGAGCTCAAAAATGCCCTTGCGGCCCTTGTAACCGGTGTCATTGCAGGTGGAACAGCCGCGGCCATAATGAAACACCTTGTCGCCCAAATCGTGCGGCGAGAGGTTGAGGAGCGCGAGCTGCTGTTCGGTGGGCTCGAACGGGGTGCGGCAATTCTTGCAATTGGTGCGGACCAGGCGCTGGCCAAGCACGGCCATCAAGGTGGAGGAGATGAGAAACGGCTCCACGCCCATGTCCACCAGACGCGTGACGGCGCCGGGCGAGTCGTTGGTGTGCAGGGTGCTCAGCACCAAGTGACCGGTGAGCGAGGCCTGGATGGAAATCTGCGCGGTCTCAAGGTCGCGCATTTCCCCGACCATGATGATGTCCGGATCCTGGCGCAAAAAGGATTTCAACGCCTTGGCGAAGGTCATGCCGGCGGCCTCGTTGATGGCGACCTGCATGATGCCGTCGATGTCGAACTCGACGGGGTCCTCGGCGGTGAGCAGCTTGGAATCGATGACGTTCACGCGGCGCAGGCAGGAATAGAGCGTGGTCGTCTTGCCGCAACCGGTCGGACCGGTGACAACGAAAATGCCATTGGGCCGCTGGATGACCTCGGTGACGAAATCGTAGACGTATTTGGGAAAGCCGAGGGACTCGACCTCAAGGTTCACGGAGCCGCGGTCCAGAACGCGCAACACAACGGATTCGCCGAAGGCCGTGGGCAGCGTGCTGACACGGAGGTCGATCTGTTTGCCAGTAATCGTGAGGCTGATACGGCCGTCCTGGGGCAGGCGCTTCTCGGAGATGTTGAGGTTGGCCATGACCTTGATACGGGAGATCACGGGCAGCGACAGGTGCTTGGGCGGCGGGGCCATCTCATACAGCGCACCGTCCACGCGGTAGCGGATGCGGAACTCGGTCTCGAACGGCTCGAAGTGGATGTCCGAGGCGCGGTCCGCGACGGCCTGCTGCAGGACGAGGTTCACGAACTTGTCGATGGGCACCTCGTTGGCAAGCGCGGCGGCGGCGGCGGCGTCCTCGCCGGCCTCATCGACCTCCCGGGCGATCTTTTTATCCGCGCCCAGTTCCTTGAGGATCTCGGCAAAGCTTTCGCTGTCTTCCTGGCCGTAAAAACGTTCGATGGCGCGCTGGATTTCGCCGGGGTCGGACACGACGACCTGCACTTCGCGTTTGGCGGCGAACTGGATCTCGTCGGCCATCTGCGGGTTGAAGGGATCGACCACGGCCACCTGGAGGATGCCGCCGCCGTTCAGGCCGACGGGAAGGCAGCGGTACATCTGGGCGACCTTCGCGGGGATGAGCTTGAGGGTTTCCGCGGAGATCTCGCGATCCTTCAGCGGGACCACCTCGGAGCCGATGGTGCTGGCGATGACATGCAGGATGTCGTCCAGCTTCATGATGCCAAAGTCCTGCAGGATCTGGATGGAGGGCGTGGCGTTGCGCTTGAGTTCGCCGGCGACTTCCTCGAACTGCAAGTCGTCCAACATCCCCTGCCCGTGCAGGAGGTTTAACAATGGATCTGAAATTTCGTCAGACATGGATGATCACTTCTTTTTGCCCTTGTCCACCGCCGACGCGAGGTCGAGTTCCTGCAATTTCGCCATGATGGTGGTGGCATCCTGCGCCTTGTTGATGACCTCCTCGCGGGCGATGAGGCCCTTCTGGTATTTTTCCATCAACCAGGCGTCGAGCGTCACCATGCCGTATTTCATGCCGGTCTGGATGTCGGACTGGATGCGGAAAGTCTTGTTATCGCGGATGAGCGCAGCGATGGACGGCGTGTTGATCATGATCTCGAACGCGGCGACGCGGCCCGGCTTGTCGGCGCGCGGGATGAGAAGCTGCGAGATGACGGCCTGCAACACGGTGGACAGCTGGATGCGGATCATTTCCTGCTGGTTCTGCGGGAAGGCGTTCACGAGGCGGTCGATGGTCTTGGCGGCGCCGGTGGTGTGGAGCGTGCCGAAGACCAAGTGGCCCGTTTCGGCGGCGGTGATGGCGGCCTCGATGGTTTCAAGGTCGCGCATTTCGCCGACGAGAATCATGTCCGGGTCCTGCCGCAGCGCGCGGCGGAGCGCCTCGCCGAAGTTCGGGACGTCCACGTGGACCTCGCGCTGGGTGACCAGCGCCTTCTTGTGCTTGTGATAATATTCGATCGGGTCCTCGACGGTGATGAGGTGGACCTCGTCGCGGGTCTCGTTGACGATGTTGAGGAGCGAGGCCAGCGTGGTGGATTTGCCGGAACCCGTGGGGCCGGTGACCAGGATCAGGCCGCGGGGCTTGAACAACAGCTCCTTGACCGATTCCGGCAGGCCGATCTGCTCAAACGTGAGCATCTTGCTGGGGATCTGGCGGAGCACCATGCCGAAGTTGCCCTTTTCCTTGAACACGCTGACGCGGAAACGGGCCGCCTCGCCGAAGGCGAAGGCGAAGTCCGCGCCGCCGCGTTCGCGCACCTGCTGGATGTGCTCCTCGGAGGTGATGCTGCGCATCAATTCTTCCGACGTTTCCGGCGTGAGCACCGGGCCTTCGACGCGGTGCAACGTGCCGTGAACACGGATGGTCGGCGAACAACCGACGCGCGTGTGCAAATCGGATGCGCCCTCGGACACCACCAACTGCAACAAATCTGACATCGAGTATGACATATAAAAAAATCAGGCTTCGTCACCAACCGTAGCACGGATCACCTCTTCCGGCGTGGTCATGCCGGCGAGCACCTTGCGGATGCCGTCCTCGCGCAGGGTGCGCATGCCCATCTCGCGGGCGCGCTGGCGGAGGACGTTTGTCGGCACCATGTCGTAGATCAATTTACGGCCTTCGTCATCGACCACGAAAATCTCAAAGATGCCCATCCGGCCGCGATGGCCGGAGCCGTTGCAGTTGGAGCAACCCTTGCCCTTCATGACGTTGGC
The DNA here is from genome assembly GCA_035482455.1 of Candidatus Acidiferrales bacterium. Taxonomy (GTDB): domain Bacteria; phylum Verrucomicrobiota; class Verrucomicrobiia; order Limisphaerales; family UBA11358; genus UBA11358. The sequence continues at coordinate 13,805 of DATHQS010000241.1, forward strand.
GTTCTTCATTTCCTCCTGCTTGATGCCGAGGGCGCGGAGCTCGGCATCGGACGGCACGTAAGGCGCGATGCACTTCTTGCAGATCTTGCGGACGAGGCGCTGCGCCATGAGGCAGCGCGTGGAGGAGGCGATCAAGAACGGCTTCACGCCGATGTCCGCGAGACGGGTCACGGCGCCGGGCGCGTCGTTCGTGTGGAGCGTGGAGAACACCAGGTGACCGGTGAGCGATGCGTTGATGGCGATGGACGCCGTCTCGATGTCACGAATTTCCCCGATCATCACGATGTTCGGCGCCTGGCGGAGAATCGCGCGCAGCGCGGTCGCGAACGTGAACCCGACAATGTCATTTACCTGCACCTGGTTGATGCCGGCCAGGATATATTCCACGGGGTCTTCCACCGTGATGATCTTGCGGTCCGGGCGGTTGATGAAATTGAGGCAGGAGTAGAGCGTGGTCGTCTTGCCGGAACCCGTCGGGCCGGTGACGAGCAGGATCCCGTCAGGCAAGGCGATGATGCGCTCGAACGTTTGCTGGTCATCGATGAGGAAGCCAAGTTCCGCGAGACCGAGGCGGAGGCCTTCCTTGTCGAGAATACGCATGACGATGCTTTCGCCGTGGTTGGTCGGAAGGCACGACACGCGGAGATCGATCAGCTTGTTGCCGACCTTGGACTGGATGCGTCCGTCCTGCGGGATGCGGTGTTCCGAGATGACCATGCCGGCGGAAATCTTCAGACGCGCGATGATGGAGGCCTGCAACTGCTTGGGTGGCGACTTCATCTCCTGCAACATGCCGTCAATGCGGTAGCGGAGGCGGAACCGTTTCCCGAGCGGTTCGAGGTGGATATCCGAGGCGCGCAGCTTGAAGGCGTCCACGATGATCTGGTTCACCAGGCGGATGAGCGGGGCGTCGGCCTCCACTTCCACGCCGTCCTCCAGGCCGACCTCGACGTGATCCATCGTAAGCTGCTGGATGACATCCTTGAATTCGGCGTTATCGCCCATCGCCTTTTTATCGCCGCCATAATATTTGGCCAGGGCGGCCTCGATGTCCTGCTCGGAGGCGACGCGGAGCTCGATGTCCGCGTTCAGGAGGTGATGGAGCGTGTCGAGGGTGTTGAGGTCGGAAGGGTCGGCGATGGCGACGGCGACCTTGTTCTCGTTCCTGTGAAGCGGGATGACGCGGTATTTTTTGGCGATGTCGCGGGCGATGATCGAGATGACATCGTCCTCGATCTTCATGTTGGCAAGGTGGACCACCTCGGCACCGAACTGGGCGGCCTTGGCCTGGGTGACGTCACCCGGGCGGATGACCTTGTTGGCCACCAGATAATCCACCACGCCCACGCCGGCGGAGTTGGATTCGATCCGGGCGTTTGCCACCACATCGGCGCTGGTGAAGCCGAGGTCGACCAAAAGGTCCAATAAATAGTCGTCTTTTTCTGCCACGAGATTAATTTGCGCGTCTCCCTACTATTTAATTCAGAAGGCGCGCTGGCGCAAAAGGTTTCACTTGGAACGAAAAAAGTCAATCCGGCGCTGCATAATTTCCGTTGGCGCCGCACCAGGCAAAAAACCGGCCCGTGACGAGGCCGAACCGCCGCCAAGGCTGCAGATACCGGCAGGCCAGGTTCATCCGCCGGAGCCGGGTCGCGAGGGGCAGGCCGGGAAAATGGACGACAAACGAGTCCCTGTTAAATTCTCCCGCCGCATATTTTTTCCCGTAAAACTTGTAGATGTAGGCGTTGAAAATCCTTTGCGGCACATATTCGATGCGCTGGCGGATGCCCTCATGGTCCGCCTCGATCAGCTCGATCAGGGCCTGCTGCTCCCACCATGGATGATCCAGACAATGCGTCATGCCCCAGAGCGTTTCCAGGAGTTTCACATTGAAGGCGCTTTTCCGCAGGAGCAGCACCCCGCAATTGATGTTGGTATCGTCCTTGGCGAGATATATTTCCTTCCCGGAGCGCGTCAGGGCGCGCAGGTCGTAGTCGAGGTTGAAGACCACGGCATCGACATCCACCCAGAGGTAATATTCCGCGTCCCCTTTTTCCATCTCCTCCCGCAAGATCTTGAGCTTGTACCAGCTCGCGGGGCGGCCGGTTTGCGTGATCTCGTGGAACGCAAAGGGGAACGAATGGCGGGCGCAATATTTTTGGATGGAAGACCGGCTGACGTCCGCCAATTCATGGTAAGCGGGTTCGCGGTTGCAGGCAGAAATCAACTTGATCATGGAATACACCCAACTATGGCGTCTAGGGCGAGGATGGCGAAAGGCGGTTTTGAAGTCCACAGGAAAGCCGGTTCCAAGTGGCGGGACGCGAAGAAGTTGGTGGAACAACTGTCCTCACCCCCCGCCCTCTCCTCCAATGAGAGGGAGAAACTTGCACCACGTCTTGGAAATGTCATGAGGTCGGATTGGTGAACGCTTTTTCCGGCTGACATACAAAAACGAAGGCGACCGGTGTCTATTGTGTGACGTGAACTTGATCGCACATGCATGGTCGGTGCTTTTCAACCGTTTCCCCGCCTTGAACCAGGATGAGCGGGAAACGGATGGGCAACCGCCGGTCGGCATTTCAATTTTTGCGTGCCTGGTATGTTTTGCCCTCGTTTTTGGGGCGGCCAGGCCGGCGGACGTGCTGTTCAGCTCCTGGTGGGTTGAACTGTTGTTTTATGCGCTCCTCCCGGTAGCCGTGACTTTTATGATCCTTAACCGCAGTTGCTGGCATCGGGAGATTACGGGCATGGCCCGAATTTGTTCCCTGCTCCTTCTGTCATCCGTGATATTTTGCGGTGTCCTTTTGACCGTCGGGGCATTGCTGGCCGCAGGATGTTTTTTTACGCTTGGATTAAAATCGGATATGGGGCCATAACCTGCCTCCCGGAACCTTACATCCGCTGGATCGTCCCCTGCTTCACCGTCCAGCGTTGCAGATCTTTGCCGAGTTCGCTGGGCCAGTTTTCGTCGGTGCAGGTCATGAAGACCTGGCCGCTGGCTTCGCGGGAGCGGGCAAGCAACGGCAGCAGACCGCTGCGACGTTTCACATCGAGCTCGCCCATGACGTCGTCGATGAGCAGCACGGGGGGCGAGCCGTGGATGCCGGTGAGGAATTCCGCCTGCGCCATCTTCAGGGCGATGGCGAGTGTGCGTTTCTGGCCCTCGCTGCCGAATTGCGCGGCGGATTTTTCGTGCAGCAACAATTGGAGGTCGTCGCGATGCGGGCCGACGAGCGTGGCGCGAAAGGATTTTTCCCGTGCACGCGAGGCGGCGAGTTCGACGGCGAAATCATTTTTGACGCTGGGCTGGTACTCGATGCGCAGTTCCTCGGCGTCGTTGGAGATGCGGCGGTAGGCGAGGCGGGCAAGCGGGGAAAATTTCGGCACGAGTTCGCGGCGGGCGCGGCTGATGCCGTTGCCAAGCTTGACAAGCTCGGCGGAGAAACTTTCGAGCGCGGACTCATCCGTGACGCGGGCCTTGAGGAGGGCATTGCGGGCGCGGACACTGTGCATGTAACGCTGGAGCAATGCGAGGTAGCCGGGCTGGGTCTGGGCGAGCAGCAGGTCAAGGAAGCGGCGACGCGAGCGCGCGGTGCCCTTGATGAGCTGCAAATCTTCGGTGCAAAAGACAACGGTGCGCAGGGCGCCAAAATAATCCGCGAGTTTCTTGACGGGCTGGCCGTCGAGGGCCAGCTTCCGTTCGCGGGCGGACCAGTAGATCTTGATCTCGCGATCGCCCTGCCCCACCACGTTGCCGCCGACAAAGTAGCCTTTTGCGCCGTGGCGGATCATCTGCGCGCCGCCAACGCCGCGGAAGGAACGGAGCGTGGCCATGAGGTAGACGGCCTCGAGGATATTGGTCTTGCCCTGGGCGTTGTCGCCAAGCAACAGATGGAACCCGGGCGAAAAATCGGTGTCCAACCGCGCGTAGTTGCGGAAGTCACGGAGTCGCAGATGGGCCAGATGCACGCGGAGAAAATGGAGCGCGGACGGCTCGTCCGCGAGTTTTTTTAGACGATCCTTGCCACTACTTGCGCTTGATCTTGTCCAGGCGGGCCTGGACGCGGGTTTTCAGCTTTTTCCCGAGCTCAACGACTTTCAAGCCGGGCATTTCGCGGAGGAGGAGATATTTCACGTGTGGCAGCGGGGAGTTGGCGACGTCGTGGGGCGCGGTGTTCTTCTCGCTCACGCCGGGCACGATGTCCAACCCGGCGGCGTGATACAGCCGTTGCACAAAGGCCGAGCAATAAACGGAGCGGTCACGCGCGAGGCGGTTTTCCTGCGCGCGCAGCTCGGGTTTCTTCAACACGAGCAGCGTGCCGATGAGTTCGCGCAGCGAGTAGCGTTCGTGGCCGGCGACCATCTCCAGGCCTTCGCGCAGCAGCGTGGCGACCTGGGTTTCGTTCAGGCCAAAATCCAGCACGGCGAGGGTGGGAAACATTTTTTCATCGTAATATTTATCCGCCCGGTTCTCCTGCGCGCCGAGCTGGATGTTCTTGTGCAGGATCTGGATGTCGGATTCCAAGACCCAATGCTGGCCGTCCACGCGGCGGCCTTCGAAGAGGAAGGCGTGCGACCAGTCGCTCGACCGGCCCTCGGAGTGCAGGTGGCGTTGGGCGACGCGGATGGCGAGGTCGATCCGCGTGACACCGCCGCACAGGCCAATGCGGCCGGGCGCAGCGTAGCGTTCGATGAATTCCTGGTTGGAAAGGCCGGTGACGAGGATGGTTTGATTTTCCATGATGAAATTATTTTATTCCGGCGGCAGCAGGGAAATCTGGGTGGGCTGGTTACGGTCGCACGTGAGCCAGCCGTTTTCCTCGTGCAGTTCGGTGACCTGGATGGAACTGCGGCGGTGGTCGTGCTCATCGCCATGACCGGCAATTCCAGGGTGCGTGAAATAGAAGATGAACGCGCGGTCGCCGCTCAGGACGACGTCGCAATGGCGGCCGATGTCGTTATCGTCCGGGCCGGTGCCGGGGGTGGCGAGGAGGTTGTCGGGCTGCTTGCTCCAGTGCAGGGCGTCGGGCGAGCGGAAGACGCCAAGGCCCTTCCATTCATCGATGATGACCCAGTAAATGCCGCGCCAGCGAAAACCTTTCGGCCCTTCACCGCGGCTTCTGAACGCGAGCCCCTTGTCGGCCCAATTTTTGAGATCGGAACTGTCGGCGAAGTGGATGGATTTGCCGGTGCGTTCGTCGTTGTACCAAAGCCGCCAGGAACCGTCAGGCAATTGCAGGATGCTGGGATCGATAACGCGGTCGGAGGCGAGGGTGAGCGGGCGGGGATTTTTCCAATGGACCAGGTCCGTGCTGGTGAGTTGCACGATGAAGCGGGGATGATTCCAGTCTTCAAAGATGCCGGGCACAACGGTGAGGAACATCTGCCAGGTGCCGTCCGGCGCGCGGATGATGTCGGGCGCCCATTCGGTGATGTTGGTGCCGCCGTAACTTTCAGGCAAGTCAAACTGCGCCATGCGGACGAAGTTCCAGGTTGCGCCGGCATCGGCCGATTCCGCGATGCCGATGGGCGTGCCGTGGACCCACGTCACACCGGTCTGACCCGGCGCGGTGGCGCGGCGGTCGGTGTAAAACATCCACCACTTTTTGACGAGCGGGTTCCAGACAAGGACGGGGTCGGCGGCGCCGTCATAGACGGGGTCGCGGTAAAGGGGTTTGGAGGCGATCCGCGCAGGAGTCGAGCAACCGGCGACGGTGAGCGTCAGCAGGACGAGCAATAACAATAGGCGGATGGATTGCACGGGGGATGAATACAGGGTGCGATGACGAGAATCAAGACGGGGGTGGGTTTTGCCACAGAGGCGCAGAGACACAGAGGAGAGGAATGCCGAATTCCGAACGACGAATCGAGGTGGTGGTGAGCGGGTGACAAGTGGATGGAGAAATGGTTTCATGGGGCATGGTTCCGTGCGTCATCTTTGAAGACGAACATCTGCTGGCGGTTCACAAACCCGCCGGCTGGAATACGCACGCGCCCGGACCGTACGCGGGCGAAGGGATTTATGACTGGCTGCGCGCGCGCGAACCGCGCTGGGCATCGCTGGCGATCATCCACCGGCTGGACAAGGAGACGAGCGGCATTTTGGTCTTTGGCAAGACGGCGCTGGCCAATAAATCGCTGACGGAACAGTTCACGGCGCGGCAGGTCCACAAAACCTATCTGCTGCTGACGGACAAGCCCGTGCCCGCGAAGGAACTCACCGTGAAGACTACCCTGCTCCGCCTTGGCGAAAAATATACGAGCCAGCCGGGCGGAGAACCGGCGGAGACGAAGTTCACGCCCATCATGGATGCCAAGCACGCCATC
>DATHQS010000242.1:0-4674 GCA_035482455.1 Candidatus Acidiferrales bacterium
CGTATTGGCATCATTCGGATTGTTCCCCGTGATATTCTGTCCGCTGCTGGAACTCACGCCGTTGCCCGCGTCCGGAAACCATTGCCAGTCGTTGTCCGTTTGCGCCCCGTAATTGGTGATCGAGAAGCTGGACAGCCGTACCCGGCCCGGCCCCAGCTTCGCCACCCAGCCGATCATCGGAATTGTCACCAGCGGCTGCGCCCCGCCGCCTTTGGTGCTGCTGATGAAACCATCCATCGCCGCCCCCGGCACCGTGGAAGACAGATCCTCCAAACTTTCAAAATACCAGTCCGCCGCGTGGTTGCTCGCGTTGATCTGCCAGTTATGCCGCGTCGTCGTGTTCCCGCCCGACCGGTTCAGCGGACAGTTCAAATCCGCCAGTTGCGCCGTCGTCGCAAACGCCGTCCCGTAGATGTTCGGGCTGATCGCATGCCGGTTCAGTTGCGCATCCACCGTGATCGCAACATTGGTCTGCGCCGCCGCGTGAAAAACTCCCGCCAGCGCAAAACTCAGCATCCACCCGATCTTTTTGATGCGATAGGTCATGGTTTGATAACCCAGCCTAGTTTCTCACACCCGATGACCTGCCGCCAGTTCGGTTGTAGCAGCTGACGTAAGGAGGCTCTGACTTTCTTTCCGCTTTGCATTCTGCAGAAATGTTCAATCAACTTGCATTTTTCCCACGACGGCGGATAATTTCACCATGAGCAGCCGGGAAACTGTCATCGAGCTTGTCAACAAGCTGCCCGAAGGAATGTCGCTGGCGGAAATCGCCCGCGAGATTGAACTCCTCGCCGGCATCCAGGCCGCCCGCGAACAGGCCCGCCGCCGCGAGGGCATTCCGGCGGAAGACGCCCGCAAGCTGGTGGACTCATGGGTTTCAAAGTAATCCTCACCCCGCAATCTCTGGACGATTTGAAGGCCATCGTCGCCTTCATCGCCAAGGATAATCCCGGACGCGCCCGCACTTTCGGCAATGAATTGATTGACCGCGCCCTTTCCACGGCCACTTTCCCGGAACTCGGTCGCGTTGTGCCGGAGATCGGCGAGCCTGCCGTCCGCGAAGTCATCCACGGTGCCTACCGGATCATCTATGAAATTTTTCCCGTCCATGAAGCCATCTATGTGCTGCGCTTCTGGCATGGCGCACGGGGTGAGCCGGAGATAAAACCGGCCGCTTGATTTCTTAAAGCCCGTAGGGCTGCCATCTTTGTAGATGGAAAATTAATAACAGTCAAAGCTCGTTAGGAGCGAAATCACTTTTCTAGTATCTCATGAATAAATAGTATTTCTCCATGAAGGCGTGCGGGTGTTGCGGTCGCGACAACGATGACGAGCTTGCTCATTGTCGTGAATGCGGGACGGAATTCCCGGTTCTGCCGGTTCAAGCTGATGCGCGGACCGGGCCGCGTCTGGTTGACCTTGACAGGCTGGAGGGCGCTTTTGATTTCGACGAGGGATTTTCCCGGCCCGATTGGAAAGTGATCCGTCCGGCGGTTGAGTCCGCCGCCAATCCCGAGGACCGGCGTGATGTCTGGGATGATGTGGTCGAACAATGGCTGACCTGGCTCAAAGGCGAATTGGGCGGCGGCTATCGCTTGATCAGATCGAGGCATTTTATCCTGCTTGCCGATATCGAAACGGAAGCCGCCCATCGCCTTCTTAATTCCGCTGAAAATGCCATGTCCTCCATCCGCAGTTCTTTGAACGGGGTGGTCTGGCACGGTTTGGACGGCTCGCAGGTGCTGCTCTTTTTTTCCGAGGAAGATGATTATTACCAGTACATCTCCGGTTTTTATCCGGGTGGCACCCATCCCAAAAGCGGCGGGATTTACATTTTTGCCGGCTATCCACACATTGCCCTGCACTTTGATGGCGAAGTGAACGCGGCGCAAACCGTTGTCCACGAATTGACCCACCATGCCTTGAACGGTCTGGTCATCCCCCTCTGGTTGAATGAAGGCATGGCCGTGGTTCTTCAAAAAATTATCGGTGGCCGGACCTCTTTTTCGGCCTGGCAGGAACTGATTGATCGCCACCATAAATTTTGGAATGAAGCGCAGATCCAACACTTTTGGGCCGGCACTTCCTTTCATGAGCCGGGCGATGCCGTCGAATTAAGCTACAGCTTGGCGGAGATCTTGGTGTCCATGTTGGTCAAAGATCGGGATGCTTTCCTTGCCTTTATCCGTTCCGCGCAACCGGCCGGTGCCGGACAAACCGCCGCTTTGGACTGCCTGGAAAGCTGTCTGGGGGATGCGGTGGGAACTTTTTTGGGAGAAGGGAATTGGCGCCCCCAACGCAAAGCCATCAAGGCCTGTTGGGAGGCCGAACGCGCCGCCACAAAGAAATCCGATGAAGCCGGAGTTGCTTAAGCCCCCACCGCTTCCGTCTCACACTTCCCCTCACCACACGCGCATCCGCTCTCCTCCTGATCACTAAAACTTCGTGATGGCCGGGCGCGTATCACGCTTACGAAAGTATCAGTACGAACTCCCTGGAACTTTCAAAGGCAAGGATGTCCCGCTCGTGGCGTTGCATCAGGGCGAGTAATTCGTTACGGGTGCAATTGCCGAGACGCAACCAGATGAATTTTGGCGGCGGGCCATAGAGCAGGGCGCGCTGGTAAAAATCCCGGTCTTTTGAAATGATCGTGAAGCCATGAAGTTTGGCATGGTTCCAGATCTCTTCGTCCGTCTGTCCTTTTAATCCGATTTCGCGGACATGTGCGCTGCCGGGATAAACCTCCATGACCAGCCGGGGCAGGTTCGGCGAAAGGTTTTCGTCGAACAGCAGCTTCATGCCGGAACCAGCAGGCGGCGTTCACGCTCGGCGGCAAAAGTCAGGCAGGCTTGGATGGTTTCAGCGGTCAGATCGGGAAAGTCAGTGAGAATTTCCGCCACCGTCATGCCGCCACCGAGGTAATCCAGCACATCCGCCACGGCAATGCGCGTCCCCTTGATGCAAGGCTGGCCGCTGCGGACACGTGGGTCAATCGTGATGTGATCTTGATAAACCATGCTTCTAAGTTAAGACCGTGCCGCAGATAGTCAAGCCGCCACCGCCTCCGTCTCACACTTCCCCTCACCACAGCCACACCCAGCTTCCTGATCGCTAAAATCATGGGCATCCCAGTTCGGGTCCAATCCCAGATCCTTGAGCATCTGCAAATCTTTTTCCACCGGCTGGTTCAGCGTCGTCAGGTAGTTGCCCACCATCAGCGCGCTTGCGCCCGCCATGAAGATCATGCTCTGCGCATCGCGCAAATTCACCGTGCGTCCGCCCGCGATCATGATTTCCTGCCGCGGCAAAATGAACCGGAAGCACGCGATCGTCTTCAAAATTTCCATGACGGGCAGGGGAGCGAGCTTCTCAAACGGCGTGCCCGGAATCGGGTTCAAAATGTTCACCGGTACCACGTTCGCGCCGATCGCCTTCAATTCAAACGCCAAATCCCGACGGTCCTCGCGCGTCTCGCCCATGCCGATGATGCCGCCGGAACAAATCTTGATGCCCGCCTTTTTGAGGTAACCGATCGTCTCCAGCCGGTCGTCGAACGTGTGCGTCGTGCAGGTCTGTGGGAAAAAGCGGCGCGAACTTTCCAGGTTGTGCCCGTAGCACTCCAGCCCGGCCGATTTCAACCGGTCCGCGACCTTCTGCGATTTGATGATGCCCAGCGAGGCGTCCGGCCGCGTCTTGCCGCCCGCCTTTATTTCCGCGATCCGGTCGCACACCTCATCCAGCATCGGCCCCTCATTGAGCCCTTTCCACGCGGCCACCAGACCGACCGCCGTGACACTATTTTTGTTCGCCTCATCGGCGGCTTCGCTCACCGGTTCCGGATCCACGAAACCGTATTTCGGCGATCCGGTCTGGTAATGCGATGACTGCGCGCAAAAACTGCAATTCTCCGAGCACGCCCCCGCCTTCGCGTTGACGATGGAGCAGAGGTGGATTTTGTTGCCCTTGAAATGTTCGCGGATGCGGTTGGACCAGGACAGCAGGTCGAGAATGTCGGCGGACGATTCCAGGTTGAACAACCACATCGCCTCCTCGCGCGTGACCTGGTCAGCACCCAAAACCCGCTGGCCAAGGGTGGAAAGCGTCGTATGCGTGTTCGCGTCAACCTGTTTCGCTATCATGGTTGACAGGATAATCCACCCTGAAAATTACGCAAGCATCACATCATCCGGAGGGTTTGCTGCCAATCCGGCTCAGTTAAACATCCAAGCACCAACCTCCAACATCCAGAGAACATCCAAATGCCAAACTTCAAACGCGACAACCTGCAATCGTCATTGGATGTTGGAGCTTGGAATTTGGAGCTTTTTACTGTCCTACCGGCGCCACCTTCGAAGGATGGATGGCATTCAGGTACTGCGCCAGTGACGCGACCTGCATGTCGTCCAGCGGCCCGGTCTGGGACTTGGCAAACGCCGGCATCAGCGAGCCCGGCTTTCCGTAAGTGATCCACGTGCGCCAAAATTCGTCATTCGTCGGCACTGTCAATTTCGCGAGGTCCGGCACCATCGTCGCGCGGTTTTCCGCCTCATGACAGATGGCACAGGTCACTTTGAACAGCTCCTGCCCGTGCTTGCCCTCGACATTTTTCACGTGGCACGTCGCGCAATCGCCCTTGAACACCGCCTGCCGGTCAAGCTTGGCCGCCGCGAT
>DATHQS010000243.1:0-13811 GCA_035482455.1 Candidatus Acidiferrales bacterium
CCGGTCGTCAAACTGCTTGAGCTGGTCGGCCAGATGGATATGGCAGATGGCGGTGCCCAAACCGGTGAGGATGAGGATGAGCAAGATCGCCATCCACAGGAGCAGCCGCCATTTGATGGAATTGAAGATCATTCTTCCTCGATGCAATAGCCCTGTCCGCGCCGGGTGGCGATGAGATCGGCACCGAGCTTTTTACGGATGCTAAAAATGTGGACGTCGAGCAGGTTGGACAGGGTGTCATCGTTTTCGTCAAACAAATGTTCGTACAGCTCGGCGCGGGAGATGACTTTGCCGCGATGGAAGGCGAGGTATTCCAGGATGGCGAATTCGCGCGCGGTCAGAACGACGGGTGTTCCGGCCTTGGCGGCCGTACGGGCGCGGGTGTCTAGAACGACGTCACGGATCTCAATCTTGCTGTTCGTCTGGTTGGCGCTGCGGCGGATGAGGGCGCGCAGGCGCGCGAGAAGTTCGGACAAATCGAACGGCTTGACCAGATAATCATCCGCCCCGGTGTCGAGACCTTTCACACGGTCGCCGTGCGAATCACGGGCGGTGAGCATGAGCACGGGGGTGCGTTTTTTTTTGCGGAGCTGCTCCAACATTCCCCAGCCGTCAAGCTTGGGCATCATCACATCCAAGATGATGGCGTCATAATTGAACGACCCGGCTTTGAACAAACCGTCTTCGCCATCGCCCGCGGCATCCACGGCATAACCTTCTTCGCGCAAGGCCTTAACCAGATTACGCAGCAAGCGGGGCTCGTCTTCCACGACCAGAATTCTCATAGGTGTCTTTGTTTACGCGGGTTCCACGGTAAACCAAAATTCGGCGAAGAGCACGCCTTTTGCAGGAATAAAGGTGTGATTATAACATGCTAAAATTAAGCCATGATTAAATTTTAACGGTCCCGGCAAAAATATATTTACCGGGAAAATCCGCGATTTAATCATGGCTTAATCATGTTTGGCGTAGGTTCTTAGCACACAACCCACAACATTTATGAAGCTCCCGATTTCTTACATTTTTACGCCGGCGCAAGAATTCACGGTGCGAATCGCCGCCGCCGCGCAGGAAATGACGTGGCGGCAGTCACCCGTATGGATCACCGATGGCGGGCAGGATGTCAAACACCGCACGGTCCGTCACAAACACCGGGGACGGATGAAATATCGCCGGTTGGTCCTGCAACTGGAGGCCGTATGACCGGCACACTGGAAATCGTCTCCGTTGCCCTGTTTGTGGCAACCGGCCTGGCCGTTTTGTCCTGCGCCTTGCTGGCCGGGTGGTCGGACCGGCTGATGAGCGCACAGTTCCCTGATTCCAAATTTGAAGAAGCGTAATCCCCGAAATATGCAGTTCATGAACACCAAGACCGCTCAGAATCGTGGTGGAACCGGTCGCAAGCAGGCTGACAACGGCATGACAGCCTCCCAGCCCCGGTTTTCCCCCAAGCGCCCAAGTTCACATCATGGCCTGCTCCGGGGGCCGTTTTTTCCGCTGATCGACAATCCCCGGCAGCGGCAAGGAATTTAGCCGACGTTGGTCGGGAGGCGCACGGCAAAGGTTGTGCCAGTGCTGCTCACACTGGTGGCCTCAATGGCTCCGCCGTGCGCCTCCACGATCGCCTTGCAGATGGAAAGGCCGAGGCCGGAGTTGCCGGCACCGGTACGGGATTTGTCCGCCCGATAAAACCGCTCGAAAACCCGTGGCAAATCTTCCGCAGCAATCCCCTTCCCCGTATCCGCAATGGTCAACACCGCGAGGTTGCCTTGCGACTCCAGTTTCACCCGCACTTCACCGTCAGGGTTGTTGTATTGGATGGCGTTGGTCAGTAGGTTGGTGACGACCTGGGCGATGCGTTCGGAATCGCCGGTGATGGGCAGCGGGGAAAGTTCGGAAATAATTTTGACGTGCCGTTCTTCCGCCAAAGTCTGTACCAGTTCAATGCAGTCCTTCACGTTGTTGGCGAGGTCGAACGGCAGGCGTTTCAACATTTCCTGGCCGGCGTCGAAACGCGCGAGTTCGAGCAACGACTCGATGAGCTTGCGCATGCGTTGGGCGGCACGCTGGCAGGCCTCGACGGTCTGCTTGTAGCCGGCGGCATCGCGATCGCGTCCGAGCGCCATCTGGGTCTGGGTGAGGATGACGGAAACCGGCGTGCGCAATTCGTGGGCGGCGTCGGAGGCGAATTGCTTCTGTTGGGTAAAGGCGGTTTCGAGGCGCGCAAAGGTGGAGTTCAGAACGGCGGCGAGCTGGCCGAGCTCGCTTTCGGCCTCGGCAACGTTGATGCGCTGGGCGAGGTCGCCGGATGAAATCTTCACGGCGGTGGCGCTAATTTCCTGAATGGGACGCAAGGCGCGAGAGACAAACCACCAACCGCCAGCCAGGCCAACGAGCAAAACCAACAAGCCAACGCCGGTCAAAGTCAATTTTGTACGATGAAGTTCATTCAGTTCCGGCACCATGGAGCAACCGACGAGAATCTGTTCACCAGACGGCAAGGATTGAAGGGTTTCCCGAAAATCTCCAATCGTTCGCACCGGCAGCGAGCCGGGCCCTTTTGCACGTGAGTCGGGCGGCGCACCGGCCGGGGCTTCGTCATGGCCTTCGGAAAAGCCGGCATAAATATCAAACAGGGTGGGTAGATTGGTTGAGGATGCGATCAATTTCCCATCACGCCCAAGAATGCTGAAATAAAACCCGTTGGGATCACTGGCGTCAAACAAATGGGTGTCCTGTTCCGGCAGATGGAACTGGGTGCGGGGAGGGAAGTTCCGGCCCGGCGGGCCATCTTCAGGAAACTGACCGCGCGGTGGACGGTCAAAGGATTGATCGCCCCCATCCGGACCACCTCCGTCCGGACCGCGAGGCGGCGGGCGATGCAAGACATTGCCCAAAACACCAGCCCGGCGATGGATTTCGTCATCAATATGACGGAACTGGCGGTTGCGCTCCAGTTGATAGGAGGTGAAACCAAAACCGGCCAGCACGACCACGAGAATCAGGCCGTACCAGAGTTGCAGCCGCCACTTGATGGATTTGAACAGTTTCATCCTTCAATGCAGTAGCCGTGGCCGCGGCGGGTGGCGATGAATTCGGCGCCGAGTTTTTTGCGGACGTTGGAGACGTGGACATCAAGGAGGTTGGAGAGCGAGCTTTCGTTCTCGTCGAAGAGGTGTTCGTACAACTGGGTGCGGGTGACGACTTCGCCGCGGTGCAGGGCCATGAATTCCACGAGCGAATATTCGCGGGCGGTGAGTTCCACGGGCTTGTCCTTGAGCGAAACGAGGCGCGCGGCGGTGTCCACCTTCACCTCGCCGATCTCGATGACGTTCGTGGTCTTGTTCGCGCCGCGGCGGATGATGGCGCGCAGGCGGGCGTAAACCTCCTCAAGGTCGAAGGGTTTTACGACGTAATCGTCGGCACCGGTGTCGAGGCCCTTCACGCGGTCGCGGGTCTGGTCGCGGGCGGTGAGCATGAGCACGGGGGTCTTTTTGGTTTTGCGGAGGCGCTTGAGGATTTCCCAGCCGTCGATGCCGGGGAGCATGACATCCAGCACGATGGCGTCGTAATCCGTGCCTTCGGCGTTGAAGAGGCCGTCCTCGCCGTTGTCGGCGGTATCGACGGCGTAGCCTTCCTCGCGCAGCGCCTGGGCAAGGCTCGCAAGCAGGTCCGGTTCATCTTCGACAATCAGGATTCTCATGGCGGCGCGCGCCAGTGATACCACAGCGGCACGCTGGCGTCACCTTCGCAAAAACAACCTTAAGGGGAGATGAAGAAGCGCCATGAAGCTCCAAATTCCAAGCTCCAAGCACCAGAGAAATTCCAAGCACCAACATCCAAACAACTGCCATCTTTTGCCCGCCCGACATTTTTTGCGCACGTGCGCGCAAAAAATGCGCGGCTTCACGTTTCCTTAAGGTCGGCTCGCGTAGAGTGACGCCATGAAAACGAACAACTCTCCGATCAAAGTGAACGAGACCTTCGTGCGCCTCATGAACGGCGCGGCGACGATGAGCGACATCATCAGTGAACGCAGCGCAGCGAGCGCGGCACGGCAGGCCCGGGAAGATGCCTACACCCGCCGGCACCGCGAACTGGCGGAACTCGCCGACCCGTTCGCCGTGAATTACTGCCGCTGAAACGCCGGACTGAAAAACTCCAATCACACCACACACCATGAAAACCACCCGGATACTAACCCTGGCCGCCGCGCTGGCACTGACGGTCACCGCACACGCCGCCAATGTGACCAACTACGAGTCCATCGTTTCGCTGGCGACGAGCCTGACGAAAAATTACACGTTCACCGATCCCGCCTCCGGCCAAAGCGCGGTGGTGGCGGTGACGATGACGGGCTATTCGCCACTCACCGGCACTTCCACATTTCAAGCGCTCGACGATAACACGCGCGTGGGCGAGAATGGCGGCAACGGCTTCAAGGACGGGCAAGGTGTCAATTTTGCCGCCTCGCTCGTCGCTTGCTCCAGCGGCGTGACCGCGAGCTCGGTGAAATTTCGCATCGCGGGCCTGGGCATCCGGGCGGCGGACGGCTCGGGAACGGCAAACTGGACTTCTTCCGCATCCACGGTGAGCAGCAGCCTGACTGGCGGGGCGGAAATCATCGCACCGCTGGATACGGCCGCCGTAACCCCGGGCTATGCCGCGCAGTTGCGTTTTCCTGAAGATGGCCTGATGCAATTGACCGATGTGCCCACGCCGGGAGCGGGCCTCATGTTGAACGCGACATTTACGGTGAGCAACCTCGTTGACCCGCGCACGAACTCATGGTTCACCACGTATTCCGGCAAGTATGCGCGCATCTACACCAGCGATGTGAACAAGACGAACGGCACGGCGGTGACGACCTGGTCCACGGGCTCGACGACGCAGGCAAACCCGGTGTATTGCGGAGTGCAGGAGGTCTATTCCTCCAGCAACTGGGTATACATCCGCAGTTCCGGCCTGGGCAGCCATGTGATGGGGCCATGGTATCTCAATACGCAACACACCATGGCGTTTCCGAATTACCCGACGAACGAGCATGTGCTGTACAAAATTTCGCGCAACCCGACGAACCCGGCCACCAAAACAGCGAACAACGGCGGGGCGATCGGGTATTTTGTCGATGGCGTGGCGATGTTCAACAGTTGGGATGCGTATACTTATGTCGGCGGCACGGAAGCGCAGAACACGACCGGCTACTGGAACCGCGATGCGTATGTGAACGAGGGCGCGAGCTTCGACCAAAACAATGCGCACCAGGCGGGCGGGCAGCATCATTACCACGTCAACCCGCCGGCGCTGCGCTATCTCATGGGCGACCATGTGGACTTCAACGTGACGAACAAGGCGTACACGGAGTCCACCAATACGCCAACCAAACATTCGCCGATTCTCGGCTGGGTGGCGGACGGGTATCCGATCTACGGACCGTACGGCTATTCGGTCACCAACGACGCTTCCAGCGGGGTGCGCCGGATGATCAGCGGCTACGTGTTGCGCAACGGGCAATATGGCTCACAAAATCTGACGGCCGTCGGACGTGGCGACCTGCCGCAATGGGCGACGCGGTTGTATAGCAGTGTGGCGTCGAATAATCCAACCTACGCCGGCCCCGCCGTAAGCACAACGTATCCGCTCGGACGCTACATGGAAGATTATGACTGGCTGGGCGACCTGGGCGTGGGGCGCGGCCCAAACACCTACGACCTGGACGAATACAACGGCCGCTGGTGCGTGACACCGGAATTTCCGGCCGGCACCTACGCCTACTTCGTATCCATCAGCACCAACGGTACGCCGGTGTTTCCGTACAACATCGGACGCGGCTACTACGGCAGCCCGACGACGGGAAACGCGACCATCAACGAAAGCGTGGTAACGAACTTCCTGGGCGGGCCTAACGCGGTGCCATCGCTTAACAACCCGACGGCAAAGAACGGCGCGGTGACGCTGACCTGGAGCGCGACGGAGGGCGGCACGTACATGGTGCAATCCACGACGAACTTCACCGCGTGGACAACGAATTCCACGACGTCCGCCGCCGTGTTAACCAGCGCGGGTTATACGAACAATCCCACGGACAACTTCCGGTTCTATCGCGTGGCGCGGACGGCGCTGGCGACGTATGACTCGCCGGGGACAGGCGGCGGCACGAGCGGTAGTAGCGGTGGCGGCAGCGGCCCGACGTATGCGGTGCCGGGCAGCGCGGTGGTCAGCAAAGGTACGGGCACGAACTTCACTTTGAGCATCACGTTGCCGGGAACGCCGCCGTCGCCGCCGACGTCCGACACAATCACGAGCGTGACGCTGGGCTCGACCGTGGCTGTCAGCACCTCCTACCCCGTGTCGGGGACGGTGCTGGCGAATTTTTCCCTCGCGTCCACGAATGCAACCGGGCTGCTCAATGTGGTGGTGACATTTTCGATGGGTCCCCCGCCCTACACGTTCACCAGCGCCATGACCATCAATCCATGAACTGATTTGCACCAACCCCACCACTGCGGCGCGGGCCGGGACGAAGGAGAAGGCGTCCCGGCCCGTTTTTTAATCAGATCCGCCACCTATCTCGATTCAGTCTTATTTGGGGATGCTTGTTAAATTGGTAATTACGCTCCACGTTTTAGTAGTTGGGTCATATTGTTCTACGTTGAAAATGGGCCCTTGATACTGTTCAGAATAGATCAACACCATCCCGTTGGATTCTAAATTTGCGTGAGGAGCATTTCGCACTTTGTTCAACGACCCCGTCATTGACCATTTTCCGGTATCCGGATCATAGAGTTCGGCGCTTTTTAAATCACCACCCCTATTAGACCCACCAGCAACCAGCACATTCCCATTTGCCAGTAATATTGCTGCATGCATATGACGCGCTACGTTCATTTCCCCTGTTTCCGTCCATTTTCCAGTTGCCGGATCGCGCAACTCCGACTTGGATAGGCAGCGGTTATTAATATCGACAATACTGGCGGAAAGCCAACCACCCGCGATTAATTCTTTTCCATTTTTCAACAACGTCTTTGTATAACCGAAACGCTTTGCATTCAACGGACCGCTGTCGAGTATAAATTGTTCCGCCTTTCCCGTCGCCTCCACGTCAATCTTTTGAAGGCTGTCAAAGGTGATCACGTCCGGGGCATTGGTATAAAGCGACAAAAATTTTGGCGCTGCACCTTTTGCCGCCGCCCCGTAGCTGCCTAGAGAAACGACCGCCCAGCGCCGCACATCAGTGTCTTTATCATCCAACACTTGAATGAGCGCCGGAATTGCCAAATCAGGGTCCCGCCTAGCCAGAAAATCGGCGGCGTTGGCACGGGTTCCCGGGTCTTCATCTTTGAGCACACTAATCAATATTTGGGTGACCACTTTGGGATCACCGCCACCGTCCTCGCCAAGCGCAACGATGACACTGCCCCGCATTTTTCCGACCGCGAGGTAATTGGTCAGGGTGGCAAAGCCTTTTGGCCCGATGACAGCCAAAGCTTCCGCCGCGCGAGAAGAGGTCTCTTCGCCTTCGAGCAGTTTGGTCAGTTTAGGAATGGCGGATTCGGCATTGGTTCCCAAAACGGCGAAACCTCTCCGGACGGCAACATCCTGCAAATCGTCAATCCGGAAGTCTTCGCTGCGAACATTGCTTTGGATGGTTTTGCTATCCAGATGCGAGGCAACCCTTCGAGCGGTCTTTTCGGTTATTCCAACCATGTCCAGCAAAGTGGGAATGGCGTTGGTGCCGATTTGCTGCACGGCATTTTGCGCGTCTTCGAGCGGCTCGCAGCACAGCCATTGGCTCAATGGCTTGCCGTCGTAATAGGGCTCCTTGGCTTGAACGGATTGAATGGTCAGCAGACAAAAGATGGCTGCGGTTACAACGAGGCTGAAATGTGTTTCTGGCTTGTTCATAAAGGGTCAATCCCATGAGCACGGGCCGAATATGTCGCTCCTGACGGAGCTTGGGAATCTTTTTTGGGCTGATTCTACAAAGATGGCGCGCCGACGGCGCTTGGCGGGGCAAAAGGCGGAGGGGTCGAGTGGCTTCAAAGCGGGTGGTGATTGGGCGGTTATTGGCATCAAATCCGACGTTGCCAATGCCGGTCATGGCGGGCGGCATGCAAGACCGCCGCCACTCTCACAACTCGTCCGGCCTCGTTGACTTCATAAACAACCCGATACGGAAAACGATCAGGATAACGCCAGCGGATGTTCTTTGTCGGGTGCCGACGACAGTTGAGCAAAGGGTTTTCTTCCAACGCATCCCACACGCGGATGATTTCTCCACGAATTGCACGCCCAGTCCAGGCTGGCGGGATTCATACCAATCCGCGGCCGCCGCAATATCAAGTTCGACTTCGGGGGCGAACTCAACGCGCCAGTTCATTTACCGTAACGCGTGCGCAGCCGGCTCTTCATTTCATCGAGCGGGACGGCAGATGCCGGTGCATCTCTAAGGGCGGTGAGCCGGGATTCGACCAGCGATTCATCGGCTGGATGCAGCGGGGCATCGTCCAACTCCAGAGTGCGGCGAATGAGCAGTTGCCGCTGCTCGAAGGTCAGAGTGGGCAGTTCGAGGAGAACTTCATTAAAGCTCATGCGGAAACTTTAATCCAAGTTTCGGGGCGCGTAAAGAGGTCATAAGGGAACGGTACCGAACATTTACGGGGGCGGAAAGCGCGGACGCAAGCCGTGGACCATCCAACAATCTTTGTGCGGCCACGTTGTTGCGGCTGATCCCGCTACGCGGGACACAGCCGCGCTCCGGTTGTTGCCCACTTTCCGGTAACAACGGTCTCGTTTCGGGTAATTCATGGGGATATGATGCAACGCATGAGCAGCGAGACGTCGGCCAGCGAGGCGCCCAAGGTCTTTCCGCATACGCGGTGGTCGCTGGTGCTGGCGGCAACGCGCAAAGAGGCGCCGGAATCGGCGGCGGCGCTGGAGGCGATCTGCCGCGCCTACTGGCAGCCGCTCTACACCTATGTCCGCCGGTGCGGCCAGTCCGCGCATGATGCGCAGGATCTCACGCAGGAGTTTTTCCGTCGCCTGCTGGAGAAGCGCTGGCTGGAGGCGGCCGATCCGGACAAGGGGAAGCTGCGGACGTTCCTGATCGTGGCGCTGAAAAACTTCATGAGCAACGAATGGCGGCGGGCGGTGACGCAACGGCGCGGCGGCGGCCAGAACCATGCGCCGTGCGACACGGCTTTTGCGGAAACGCAATCGGCGGCGGAAAGCAGTTCGCTCGCGCCGGATGAGATCTTTGACCGGCAATGGGCGTTGACGATGCTGAACCTGACAGTGGAACGGCTGTGCATGGAATACGTAGATACCGGCCGGCCCGGCGAATTCGACGCGCTCAAGGGCTGCCTCATGGCGGCGCGCGGGTCCATCGATTACGCGGCGCTGGGGGTAACGCTCGGGGTCAAGGAAGCCACGGCGCGAGTGGCGGCGCACCGGTTGCGGAAGCGGTTCCGGGAGATTTATCGCGAGGAGATCAGCCGGACGCTGGCGGATGGGGCGGATCTGGAGGGGGAATTGCGGCATCTGGCGGCGGCGTTGGCGAGGGAATGAAATTATTGAGCTTGGTGAGGATGAAGGCAAAAATATTAGGCTTGAGCAAGTCGGAATGGATACGGAAGCCTTTACTTTCCGCTGCCAATAGGGGTTAATCAGCTTCATAGATTTGGTGGATGCGACGAACCTCAGGCTCGCAATCTGCGATTGTAAGGAACGCCCAGTTTGCCAATTAACTTACGCACCCAATGGCATGAACCTAAGCCGGACACTAAGGTATTCAATTATAAAAATTATACGCTTTTGGAAGCGCTTAATTGAAAAGCCAAAGGCTGAGCTGTCTTTCATTTTGGCCCCGTTATGGGCGGAAAAAAACCACCCAGCAAACAATCGTCGCGATGTTGCCAAGAACAAACAAAAACCATCCAAGGCTCAAAGCCTCGTCTTCCCGTCCGCGCCGAATGAGAAGCCATCCGAAGGCCACGATAACCATGTACCTAAAAAGCCCTATGCTTTTCGTGAAAACGTAAAATATCTGCTCGAAGTTATGGGCGTTCTTGGGGGAATGGTTGGGGTTATTATTCTCATTTGCCAGTTGAGCATCATGAATTCTCAAACTACATCCATGCAAAACCAGCTTTTGGCTATGCATGAAGCTACTGACTTGGAAGAAAGGGCTTGGATTTATGTAAGCGGCATCTCTTATCATCCCGATACTAAAACTTTTGAAATTACTTTGAAAAACGCAGGAAAAACCCCCGCCTTGAATGTTCAATCGATTTCTCGATTTGCCACCGGAAAAAATCTTATTCCTGAAAGCGACCCATTCCCGAACGTAACCACAAATGGACTCACAATCACGCCCGAAATTCCTTGTTGGGTAAAAAGCCCAATTATCCCCGATGCGGTAATTGAGGCATCCAAGCATGGTCAGGGTTTTTATGTTTTTGGAACTGTCTGGTATGATGATGTTTTCAGAAAACTACACTGGATTCAATTTTGTTATGAAATTAATGGGGATAACTCCGGCCAGTTTCCAACAAGCATGACTCAGGCTATTTTTCACGATGCTTGCGATGATGAAAAACACTAAAAGGACTAAAGTTTTATACCTGAATATCTGGAATCTCATACCAAATCCCCCCTTGCAAACGGGTGAAATGAAATTAGGACACAGCCCAATATCACCTCCCTCCCCGGCCCTCCCTCCATTTCATGGAAAAGAGGGAGATTAGAGGTCACGCATTAGCGGGCGGCGGCGTTGGCGAGGGAGTGAAACACTTAACAATGAACATCTAACGCTGAACTTCCAAGGTTTTATAAAAATGCAAGCGGTTGGTAACAATCAGAGGCGGGCCGGTAAGTAACGGGTATGAGCAATCTTGTGAAATGTCCGCAGTGCGGCGCGACCCTGCCGGAGAACGCGCCGGCGGGGCTTTGCCCGAACTGCCTGATGGCGTTGAACCTGAAGACGGAGACGATGTTCACGGATGACGCGCCCCCTGCCCGGCCGCCGTTGCCGCCGGAGCAGATCGCCCCGCATTTTCCACAGCTGGAGATCATGGAATGCCTTGGACGCGGCGGCATGGGCGTGGTCTACAAGGCGCGGCAGAAGACCTTGAACCGGTTCGTGGCGCTGAAGCTGTTGGCACCGGAACGGGTGGGCGATGCGAAGTTCGCGGAGCGGTTCACGCGCGAGGCGCAGGCGCTGGCGGCGTTGAACCATCCGAACATCGTCACGATCCACGATTTCGGACAGGCGGGCGGATTTTATTACCTGCTCATGGAATTTGTGGACGGGGCCAATCTGCGCCAGATCTTGCGCGCGCGGAAGTTCACGCCGGAGGAGGCGCTGGCAGTCGTGCCGCCGCTGTGCGACGCGCTGCAGTTCGCCCACGAGCGCGGCATCGTGCATCGCGATATCAAGCCGGAAAATCTGCTGCTCGATAAAACGGGCCGGGTGAAGGTGGCGGACTTTGGCATCGCCAAGATGCTGGGCGCCGAGAACGGCGGCAAGGGTGGCGCAGCTTCCGCGCCGGAAAACACCACGCAAAACGCCGTGGGCACACCCGGCTACAGTGCGCCGGAACAAAAAGTCGACCCGCAACGGGTGGACAGCCGGGCGGACATCTATTCACTCGGGGTGGTCTTTTACGAAATGCTCACGGGCGAGCTGCCGGGCAAAAAGATCGAAGCGCCGTCGAAGAAAGTTCAGATCGATGTGCGGCTGGATGAAGTGGTGTTGCGCGCGCTGGAAAAAACCCCGGAACTCCGCTGGCAGACGGCGGCGGATTTGCGGACACGGGTGGAGACGATCACGCAAACCGCCAAGCCTGCAACCCAAGCGCCCGAGACTGTGACACCCGCCCATCTCAGCGGCATGCGCTGGCGAATCCTGGTCTGGGGGTTGGCCCTGGCGGTGGCGAGCGAACCCATAAACCTGACTTTCGCCATTTGGGGGGCAAGTTTGTTCATCATATCGGCCATACTGGCACTGGCTTTCAGCGATAACCTGAAAGCGCTCACCGTCGCCTGCCGGCTGGTTTTAATCGACGGCATCATCATAGCCCTCGCCGCCATCCTGCTCGCCTACAGCTCGTTCGATATGCCGATGCCGTGGATATTCACGATCATCGCCGGGTGTCTTTTGGGCATCGGCTACTGCGTGTCTTGCTGGCTGAAACTGAACGGATTGAACGCAAACACCAAAAGCAGCGAAACCGGATGGCAGCCACGCTTCACAAAATTCTTCTTCGTGCAACTGCCGTTCACGGTCGGCCTGATGCTGATCGTCTTCGCCTTTTTCCTGCAACCGTTCCGGGTACAGACGGATGCGGCCGCGCCGGAAATCCCGCGCGGGAGCCATTTTCTGGTCTGGAGGCCGGGGCACCGTTTTGTGAACGGCGACATCATAGCCTACCAGCGTGAAAACTACGTGAGCCTGGGCCGCGTGGCGGGCCATACGGAAAACGGGTTCGTGCTGGTGAACCGGAACGGCGAGGCAGATTTCGCGGTGCCGCCGCGGGACATCCTCGGCAAAGTCGTGAGCGTATATTGGCGCGCGTCCGACAACGCCTTGCTGCGGCCCACCACCGACGGACAACCAAGTTTGTTCAGGGCCAATGACAGCAAAGTGGAAGCCCATGCAGTGCCTTTGGGCACGCTGCTGGCGTATGCTTATGGTACGCCAAAATTTTATATCCACTGGAGCAACAACCGTGTGATCCTGCCCCCCGATGTCGCCGGCGGAAATTTCGATTTTGTGCTGGAGTCTTCCGGCCATCCGCAGGAGGCGTTGCAAGCGGAAATCAAAAAACAGCTTGGTCTGATCGCCCATCGCGAATTGCGCGACGCCGACGTGCTGAGCCTTTTGGTTTTAAATCCCAGCGTGACCGCCCTGGCGTCTGCAAAGGGTGGGAACGGTTCGGACACCGGTGCGGCTCCCGGCCGCAGGCAATTTGAATTCAGCAACATGCCCATCGATGATTTGAGCGATTTCCTCGAGGTTTCCTTGGGCAAACCGGTGATCAACCAGACGGAACTGACCCAAAAATACAGCGGCAGCCTGAAATGGGATCCGCAACCCGACCAGGCCGCCGAACTGAAAGAAATCCAAAAACTGCTGGCCGAACAGTTTGGACTCGAACTCGTTCCCGGACGCCAGTCCGTTGAGATGCTGGTGGTGACGAAAGCAAACCAATCGCCGGAGGCGAACACGGCGGGGGCGGCACCGCTTGATTCGCCCGCGGAAGCAACGAAATTGGTCCAAGAAGGCTGGCAGCTCTGGCAGGCGCGAAAATTGACGGAGGCGGAAGGCAAATTTCAAAAGGCCGTTGAGATGTCGCCCACGAATGCGGAGGCTTGGAACGGGCTGGGCTGGGCGCAGTTCAATGCGGGCAAGTATGACGAAGGGGAAAAGGCGTTCCAACAGGCCGTGGCGATGAACCCGGAGCAGTTTGCCGCCTTGAACGGGCTGGGACAAACCTATGTGACAGAGCGGAGATATGATGAGGCGGAAAAGTTTCTCCTCCAGGCCGCGCCACGGGCATCGGCCGCGTGGTTCGGACTGGCGCGACTGTATCTATTGCAGGGAAAATTTGAGGCGGCGGAAAAATGGGCGCAACAAATCGTGGATTCCGGCCAGGCGGACGCTGTCGCCCAAAAAATGCTGGAGGCGGCCAAGGCAAAACATCTGAGCGAGGGTTTGCGGTTGATGATCGAGCCGCCGCCGGCCAAGCCGGCCCGCACCACCCTAACACCGCCGAGAACGGTGATCCATTTGGCAGACGCGAACACGCCGG
>DATHQS010000244.1:0-7344 GCA_035482455.1 Candidatus Acidiferrales bacterium
ACGACCGAGGCCGCCCTGCACGAGGATGTGAGCCGCGCGCCGCGCTACAAGACCGCCACCGCCGCCCTGCGCGCGTTGAAAAAGCCCCGTGCCGCAGCGTGAGATCATCTTCACCGGCCAGTTCCGGCGCGACTATGCCAAATTCGTGGAAGGCACGGACGCGGAACGACTCTTCGAAACTGTTTTGACCCAGCTGGCCAGCGGCCAGTCATTGGAAGCAAAGTGGCTCGATCATCCGCTCAAGGGCAACTGGAAGCACTGCCGGGATTGCCATGTCAAAAACGACCTGGTTTTCATCTACGAAATCGGCCCTCGCCGGCTGATCTGCCGTCGCATCGGTAGCCATGCCGAGCTTTTTCGCCGCTGATTTGAACGGAGACAGATTCGGGCCTCACGGCCACTTTTGACAGGATGCTCGTCGAGGATTGCGTGCTTGTCGGAAGGTGGCACGCGTGCTGGCATGGTGATACAAAAAATCACCATGAACACCGATGCCCATGATCAGGAAGGCGATGAAGCCGAGATCAGCTATTCGCTGTTTAAGCTCGAGCCCCGCAACGCGCCCATGCTGCCGCGGCCGCTTTTCTACCGCCGTGCCGCGCTCGGCGCTGTCATCGGCTTCGGGCTGCTTTCCATCGCGCTTTTTGCCGGCATGCTGGGTTATCATGTAACCGAGCACCTTTCCTGGCTCGATTCGTTCGTCAACGCCGCCATGATTCTCGGCGGCATGGGACCAGTCGCACCGGTGGTGACCAATGCGGGCAAACTTTTCGCCGGCTGCTACGCACTTTTTAGCGGGCTGGCCTTCATCACCATCGCCGGCGTCATGCTGGCACCATTCGTCCATCGGGTTTTTCACTGCTTCCATCTCACGGACGATTCCGCCGGGGAAAAAGATTAATCGCTTATCCGGCCTTTTCCACCGACCACATGAAGAAGGAGGCTTTTGTTTTTGCCGTCTGCGGTGATCGGCACGTGGCCCGGCTCAACCTCGCGATCAAGTTCCTCAAGGGATTTTCCCGGCGCGACATCATTGTGGTCAAAGGCCGCGCCAGCCTGAAACTGGATTGCGACCAGGTGATCACGCCCAGGATCCCGGCCGGCCTGGACAACCACCAGGCCAGTATTTTCCTCAAGACATCGCTGCATAAAATTCTGGCCCGCGAGCGGCGCCGGTTTTGCTATCTCGATAGCGATGTGATCGCGGTCAACGACCGGGTTGACACGATTTTCAAGCACGCACGCCAGCCGGTTTCATTTGCCGCCGACCATTGCGGTCTCCGGCAGTTCAGCCGCCATGCCGTGAACTGCCATTGCACCGGCCGCGAATGCGAGCATCTCCACGAGGCCATCCACAAGATGTTCGGGGTCAAAATAACCCCAAAGGCGTGGCAGCACTGGAACGGCGGGGTTTTCGTTTTCGACGAAGCTTCGTCGGGGTTCATGGACCTCTGGCACAAAAACACCCTTTCAATTTTCAAGGATCCGTACTGGCAAATCCGCGACCAGGGCAGCCTGGTGGCCACGGTGTGGCAAATGGGCCTGCAAAACCAGCCGCTGCTGCCCCGCGAATACAATTTCATTGTCGATCCGCTGGACGGCGTGCCCCGGGCGAAGCGCGACACGGTGCAACCCCGCGAGTTGCTTCCGAACGAGGGCTATTCCCTGCGCAATGGCGCCAGCAACGGCACGATGAAACCTCACCCGGCGTTTTTGCATTTGATCAATGGCGGCGTGGGAAAACGCGGCTGGAAAAACTGGGACGACGTGGAGCATTTGCTGGAAGCGAAAGTTTCCCGGCCCGTTCCGGCGGCCAATGGCGCAAAGGCCAAAGCGAAGCGCACCCAAACAAAATCCCCGCCGGCCGACGCATCGCTGTCCGCCGACAACCGCATCGTCCACGGTTTGTGGATTGGCCCCACCCTCTCGAAGATGGAGCTGCTCACCATCAAATCATTTCTCCGGCACGGGCATGAATTTCACCTGTGGGTCTATGACAAAATCCAGACGCCATTGCCAAAGGAAGTGATCTTGGAGGATGCCAATAAAATCATTCCGAAAAGACGGATCATCAAAAAGGCGGACACCGACCCGGAGACCGGAGTCGGCAAAGGCAGCTTTAGTTCGCCGTTCTCCGATCTTTTTCGGTACAAATTGCTCTACGAAAAGGGCGGCTACTGGGTGGACATGGACATCACCTGCCTGCGCCCGCTCAATTTTTCCACGCCGTATGTCTTCAGGCCGCATCGGGTCGGCGTGGTGGGAAGTGTCATCAAATGCCCACGGCGCAGCCGCCTCATGAAAACGGTCTATGAACGGGTCGCCCGCGAGGCCAATGAACACACCGAGTGGTTGATGCCGAACCGGGTTCTTTCGCGGACGGTCCGCCGGCTTCGCCTGACCCGCTATATCCAAGCCGGCATTTGGAACGAAGACTCATGGTGGGGCCAGGTCCGGCCTTATGCCCTGGGTGACGATGCCATCCCGGCCGGCTGGTTTGCGATTCATTGGATCAATGAATTTTGGCGCACGCTCAAGCAGCACGGCGGTTTCTATCGTGGAAAACGCCTGTTCGACGTTGCGCCCGAAAAGGAAAACCCCAAACCGGGCAGCGCGCTCGCCAGGCTTTATGCGGAATACGGGCTGGAAATTTCCCCCAACAGAGACAGTTCCAACGGCGCGCCGGCCCAACAAAATCTGGCGATGCCGTTGAACAAGCCCGCGGAGCGGCAGCCCGCCACGCCGCAGTTTTTGATGACCAGCCACATCAACATCCTGCTGCCGAGCCTCACGCGCGGCGGCGCGGAACGCAGCGTGCTGGAAACGCTGACCGGACTGCAGCGGCGCAACGCGTCGGCAAAATTATTTATCCTCCACGGCGTCCGCCCGAGCTATTCCTTTAGCGGCTCGACGAACGTCCAGGTTTTCCGGCTGAATTCACCCGACCTTCAGGCCAAGCTGCACACGGTCGCCGCCGAGGTTCTGGCGTCGCCGGAGCCACTGGTTTACACGCACATGGTCAAGGCCGAGATGCTCCGTTCCTTGTGGGAACGCGGTGTACAAACGGTCCCGGTCATTCAGAACGCCCGGCCTTCATGGCAGGATTCGCCGGCGGCATTCAATCACCCGAATGTCCCTTTTGTCGTCGCCGTGTCCGAAGCCGTGGCGGAACAACTCCGCGAAGACAAATGCCTGCGGCCGGTGGTGGTGGTGCGCCACGAATTGCAACGGTGGTTCACTCCGGAAGAACAGCAGGAAAACCGGCGACAGATCCGTGAACGCCACGGCATAGCCGATGACACGCTCGTCCTCGGCATGGTGGGGGAATTTAAATCCCAAAAGGCCTACACGCGCGCGGTCCGCGTGCTCGCGCAGATTCGAAAAATCCGCCCGGTCAAGCTGATGATCCTCGGCGGTTGGGATCACGATTGGGGCCACGGCCGCCATGCCTACGCTGCCACCTGCCGCCTCGCGCTGGAATTGAACGCGATCACCGATTTGCTCGCGCTCGGCCCGGTGCCGGATGCGGAACGCCACTATGCGGCATTTGACGTTTTCCTGAACACCAGCGCCTTTGAAGGATTGAGCGTCGCACTGCTCGAGGCGATCCAGACAGGCTGCCCGATCGTGACAGCGGATGCCGGGGGCAACGCCGAGATTCTCCCCGAGCGCGCGGTTTTGATTCAGGATTCGTCGGATATTACCGCCTACGTGGGCGGAATCGCGCAGGTGCTGAAGGCCAGTTCCCGGACGCTGGTGCCCAAGCCGCATGACTTCGATCTGGTGCCCCGGCTTTGGTGCCTGCTGGGCCGATATGGCCGGCCGGATGCTTTCCGTCCCCTTGCCAGCCGCACGGGCACGCTGTTCCTGACCGAGAACCTGAATATCGGCGGAGCCCAGCGATCGTTGATGAATCTACTCTGTGCTCTTCCGCGGACGGACCAGGCCTGGCTCTGCGTATTGGAGACAATTTACGGCCAGGGATATTTGGACACGCTGGAAAAACGCGGGGTGCCGGTTTTTTCCATCCATAACAGCAGCGATTACCTCGACCGGATTGAACGCATCCTGTGCCTGATCGAGCGGCTAAACGTGCGGAACGTCTGCTTTTGGAACGTGGATGCACGCATCAAGCTGCTCCTCGCCAAACTTCTTCCGCCGGGATCGGTCCGCCTCATCGATGTCAGCCCGGGGCCGGCTTTCTTTGTGGAAATGGAACGGACGCGCATATTCCAGCGCCGGATTTCGTTTCGTGCCGCCGACTACTGGGCGCGACTCGATCATTTTGTGGCCAAATACAAGGGCGGCGCCCCGGCCGGCCTGCGGGTCGATGGCCAGAAAGTTGCCGTCATTCCGAACGGAGTGCCTGCACCGCCTCCGGTTGAACGCCAGGCCCCGGCGCTCCCGCCCGACGCGGATCCCCGCATTGTCATCGGCACCGCCTGCCGAATCATACCGGGCAAACGAATTGATTTCCTCATCGACATGATGGCGGAGCTGAACGCGAGCCTGCCCGGCGCGACGTTGATCATTGTGGGCGGCATCGATCCGCGCCACGCGGATTACTGGCCGCTGCTGCTCGAGCGCCTTCATTCCAAGCAGGTCACGAACATACATTTTGCCGGCCCTCAATCCGACGTGAC
Organism: Candidatus Acidiferrales bacterium; assembly: GCA_035482455.1. Lineage (GTDB taxonomy): Bacteria > Verrucomicrobiota > Verrucomicrobiia > Limisphaerales > UBA11358 > UBA11358. The sequence goes on from DATHQS010000244.1 coordinate 4,644, forward strand.
GCCCTTTCTACGCTTGTTTAAAATCTTCGTGATGCTGGCCGATCAACCCGGCTGCCCAAATGCCTCCCTCGAGGCGATGGCCTTGGGCCTTCCCGTCATTGCCAATTCCGCCGGAGGCACCGCCGAGCAAATCCGCCACGGAGTGAATGGTTTTCTTGTAAGCGGGGACGATCCCAAGGAAATGGCCCGGCATGTGCACCACCTCCTGGCTAACAAGACGGTTCACCGGCGCTTCAGCGCGGCCGCGCGAAGGACAGCCGCAAAAGATTTTACCATGGATCTGATGACCCGGCGCTACCGCCAGCTATTCACAGGCCCCACCCGCGCAGTGCCCGCTGCACGGGCAAAACGACGCTCGCAGTCGCCGGTTGTGAATAAAAGGTGAGCAACGTTTTCTTGTTACGTTGGGATCAACTGGCTTGCTCGGAAGCCGTCCAGCTTCTCGATGCATCAGATAACCATCCGCCTTCCATCCAATCGCGATTATACCGGGACGCTCAAGCTGGAAAACGCCAAAGGCAAATTGATCGCCGGCCCATTCCAGGTGTGTGCGCGCTCCCATGATGAACTCGCGCGGGCCCATGGAAATCCGGATCGAATCTCGATCCTGCCTTTCGGCGACATGCCATTGGGCGAGTATCAAATTTCACAGATCGTCAAAAGCGGGCCGGGCACTCCCTACGCCAGCGATGAATACGGCTCCGCGGGCATTATTTTTCTCCAGCCCAAGCATGGTGAAGCCGCCCTCGCGGATGCGAATGGCCGTTTTATTTTTTTAATTCAAGGGGGCGCACTCTCCCGCAACGGTGCCTTGCGGCCGACGGAGGACGGTTCCTTGCGGTTGTCGAACCGCGATCAGCGAAAATTGGTCGGCACTTTGCGCCGCATCGGTGAAGGCGCCTGCCGCTTCATCGTGACCAACAGCGGAAGCGCAAAGCGCCGGGTCGCCGTGAGCAGCCCGGCGCGCTCCAACCGTGGCCCAACGGGGAATGACGCAGCGCAGCCCGGGCTGTTGTCCGCCGGCGCCACGGCGGCTGGCCTGGCCGAGCCATCGCGCCGGTCATGGCTGCGGACAATGCTGATTGCGGCCGGCGCCTTTGCGGCCGTTCCGAGCCTGTTGCTTTTTTCCCAACAAAAAGCTTTTGGTGAAGACGGCGGAACCGACTACAGCCCGAAAAAAGGCCCAACTCCCACGGACGAAGATTTGCACGATGCGCCAAACGACCCGAAGAAGACTCCGACGGTGCCACTGACGCCATTTCCGCAGGACAATCCGCCGCCGGTTGACCAGACTCCCGTGCAAAAGCCCCAAGGCGGCAATGACACCAAAGCCATCGATCAGGCGGGGGGAATTAGGACAAATCCCAACGAAAACACCATCGACCCACAAATCGGCTTCGATACGCCCGGCGACAAAAACACGAACAGCAACAGCACCTCCACGGTCGTTACTTCGACAGGAACCCCCGCCGGCGCGGAGCCTCCCATCGACACCTCGTCGCTCCCGCCCAACGACCCTGATGTGCAGAACCTGAATAAATACCAGCAGCAGTTGAAACAAGACCAGGCAGCTGCGGCCCAGGCACAGGCGGATTACAACGCACAAAAGCAGACCGATCCGAATGCCAACCAGGCGGCGATGTTGGCTGCGCAAGCCAAGTTCAACGCCACGCAGAACATGGTCAAATATGAGACCAACCAGGTCAAAGCGAAGCTACCGCCGCTCCCCACGGCAAAACCTGCCGCACCGCAACAACCCAAGGGACAGTAAGCCGTTTCATGCGCCAGCGCCTGCTCGTTTTATTGTGCGTGGGATTGCTGGGTGCAGTGTCTGCGGCCCGCGGCCAGTCCGCGCCGACCGCGCCCGTTGACGTGCCCGCCGAGTCGGCCCTGGCGCAAAACCAAGACAATCTCGACTTGAAGCACAGCCTCGATTTGCGCCATGCCGACCTCCTGCAGCGTTTTCAAAACTGGAACCAGCAAGCCCAGGATTATAATACACAATACTCCAACCGCGACCTCGACCCCAACTCTTCCGAATACGCCGCGGGCCAGGCGATGCTCTCCCGCCTTTCGTCAGATCTTTCGAGCTACAACGACGACAACGCCGCTTTCACCGCCGACGTTGCCAAGCTTGTCCCACGACCTCCACCTCCGGTTACTTCGCCCACACCGATCAAGCCGTCGGATCATTCGCTGGCCGGGTCAGACGGGCTTGACTCGCGCGCTCTCATCACTAGCGACGACTATCAGGATGCCCTGAAAAACGAGCAGGACCTTCTCAAGCGCCAGCAGCTCTGGCAAAACGAACTGGCCAAGCTCAAGGGCTGGCAGCAGGGGTTGCAGTCCGACCGTTCCGAATTCGACAAGATCCAGCGCGAGGCGCAAATCGACGGCCTGCACGATGTGTTGATGAATGTCCCCGCCGGCGAAACGTTTGAAGCGCTCGCTGACCTGAAATGCATCACCGGTGACCAAGCCGGCGCCCTGGCCGCCGGTTACGATGCGCTCAAGGTTCTCGTCTCTGCGAGTGAGGGCATCGGCGCGGAAAACAGCCAGGAGCAATTCGAAAAAATCCTTAACGCACAAAAAAGTTTCCGCGACTCGATGACCGACCAGGCGATGATGGCCCTCAAGGAGACCAACCCCAAGGCCTTTGAATGGTATGGCAACGTGGGCAAAACGCTCGACGCCGCCAGGG
>DATHQS010000245.1:0-14594 GCA_035482455.1 Candidatus Acidiferrales bacterium
AGCATCAATTGGATGTTAAAGCATGGTGTTTCTCTGGATGTTGGAGCTTGGTGCTTGGAGCTTTTTTGTCTGAGCCACCGAAAAGAAGCCGCAAGCTGTTCATCACCACGACCACCGTGCTGCCTTCATGACCCACCACACCAATGGTCAGCGGAATTTTCCCCAGCATCGCAAAAGTCACCAGCACCACCACCGTGCCCAGCGAGATGAAAAGGTTTTGCTTGATGATGCGACTCGCGCGCTGGCTCAGCCGGAAGGCGGCCAGGAAATTTTCCAGCCGGTCATGCATCAGCACCACGTCCGCCTGCTCCAGGGCGGCATCGGAACCGCGCGCGCCCATGGCCACGCCGATGTGCGCGACCGCCAGGCTGGGCGCGTCATTCACGCCGTCCCCGATCATCGCCACGCGCCGGCCCTGCCCGCTCAATTCGCGGATGGCGGCGACTTTTTCCTCGGGCTTCAATCCGGCCCGCACGTCGTCGAGTTTCAATTCTGTCCGCAGATGTTCCGCCGCGGCCCGGTTATCGCCGGTCAGCACGACTGATTTCAAACCTTCGTGCCGCAGATCTTCGAGAACGGACGCGGCCTGCGGGCGGATGTCATCGCGCAAAATGATGCGCCCCAGCAGGTCACCCGCCGACACCCAAACCTCCGAGGTGCCGACATCGGTCGGAACGCCGAACTCCGATTCGGCGCGAACCACTTGCCGAATCGGAGTTCGGCGTTCCAATACCCAGCCGCGTTTGCCGAGAAAAATGTCGGCCCCATCGTGTTTTGCCCGCAGCCCCTGCCCGGTCACGGATTCGAACTTAGGAAATTCGATCGCCGTCAGCCCCTGCCGCTTGCCGTGAAGCGTGATGGCCCGGGCCAGCGGATGGGTGGACAGCTTTTCCAACGAGTACGCCAGCCGGGCGATTTCGTTTTCGCGACCGGCGGGAAAGCTCTCAATCTTCTCCACACGCAGTTCGCCGGTGGTCAGCGTGCCGGTCTTGTCGAGACAGACGACATCCACCGCGGCCAGCTTTTCCACCGCCGCGCCGCCCCGGAACAAAATCCCATGCCGCGCACTCCATGCGATCGCCGCGAGCACCGCGCTGGGAATGGACAACACCAGGGCGCACGGCGAGGACACGACCAGCAACGTCATCGTCCGGTAAAACGCGCTGCGAACTTCCGGCGTGGAAGTAAAAGCGGTCAGGCCGAAGCCCAGCCACCAGACAAAAAACATGGCCAGTGACAGACCAAGTGCGCCGTAGGTGTAATAGGTGCTAAACTTGTCCGCGAACCGCTGGGACGGCGCCTTCTGGTGCTGCGCCTCCTTGATGAGCGTGATGATCTTTTGCAGCGAACTTTCGGCGGCGGGCTTGGTGACGATCACCTCCACCGCACCCCAAAGATTCAGGGTGCCGGCAAAAGCGCTGTCGCCGACCGCCTTTTCCACGGGTGCCGCTTCACCGGTAAGGTTGGACTCATCCGCCGCCGTGGTGCCTTTGACGATCTCCACGTCCACCGGAAACTGCGACCCGGGCTTGATGAGCAGCCGCCTCCCGGCGCGCAAGCCCCCGACCGGAACTTCGGTCTCATTGCCGCGGGCATCAATCGCCGTGGCGGTTTTGGGCGCATCACGGAATAGGGAACGGATCTCCTTTTGCGTACGGCCCAGCGCGTAATGTTCCAGGGCGCCGGAAAAGGAAAACAGGAACAGCAGGGTCGCACCTTCCGCCCACGCGCCGATGCACGCCGCCCCCACGGCGACAGCCAGCATCAGGAAATGCACATCCAACACCCGTTTCTGCAGACGTTCCCAAACCTCCTCCGCCGGGTAAAATCCGCCGGCCAGATATGCGGCCACAAATGCGAAAACTTTATACTGCGCCGGCACGACGAGCGCCGCCAGCAAACCGCAAGCCCCGCAAACCATCGCCGCAGCCAGTTGCAACTTCCATTCATCGGCATGGTGATGATCGTGGTCATCCTCGTCGGGAATCTCCACCGTGCGCGGCTCGATGCGTGGGAACGGCAGGTCGCGCCAGCGCCAGAATTTCGGCGCGGTCGGGCACGTCACCCGGGCGATGGTGGTGGCGTCGCCGTGGCGCTGGATGGTGATGCGTTTCAGTTCGGCCTCGGATAGTGGCGAATCACAAGCCCCGCAATCGCCCTGCCCGGACAGCAGTGAGCATGCCCGGCCGGCATCGGCGCTTTGCGCCGCCTGGATTTTTCCGGTGAGCCGTTCCGTCAGCCGTTCCACGTCGGCGCGCCCCAGGGTGGCCACGGAAATCTTCTTCTGCGTGGCGTCGAACGTCACCGCCTCCAACGTGGGCTCCTCCGCGAGCGTATCGGCGACGGAACGCGCCAAACAGCCTTCGCCCTGTGGATGATGATGGTCTGAACTCATCGTCTCATAATTAGCACAGCCAGAAGGCGGGCGCGAAGAAATAGTTTAGGCTGGACTTACCATATGATTTGCCGCATTTGAAGGATTCACATTATACACCGACATGAAAAAATCATTTATTCTGACGACTTTGACCGTCATGGCACTGGCCCTGACCACTGCCCCGGCACAATCCCAGCGGTCCGGCGGCGGCTCCGGCGGGTCTCATTTTGGCGCCGCGTTTGCCAAACTGTTCGGCGCCAACCAGACCTTCTCCGCCCGGTTGGAGATTGAGACGCCCAATCCTTCCTCCGGCCAGCCCATGACGATTCCCGGCAAGATGAGTTTTGATACCGGCAAATCCCGCTTTGAGATGAACATCTCGGACATCAAGGGCGCCCAGATGCCGCCCCAATTGGCCGCCCAAATGAAGCAGATGGGCATGGATTCAGTGGTATCCATTTCCCGCCCCGACAAAAAACTGGCCTATGTCATTTACAATGGCATGCAGAGCTACATTGAAACCCCGCTCACGGACAAGGCTGATACCGCCACGGTTGAAGATTTTACCGCCGAGGTCACCGAACTGGGCAAGGACACCGTGGACGGCCATGATTGCGTAAAAAACAAGGTCGTGGTTTCGGACAAGGAAGGCACCAAACACGAATCCACCGTCTGGAATGCCAAGGACCTGAAAAATTTCCCGGTCAAGATCGAAGCGACCGAGCAAGGACGTACCACGGTAATGTCGTTTAAGGACGTCTCCTTCAAAAAGCCCGACGCGGGTGATTTTGAAGCGCCCGCCGCTTTCACCAAATATGCCAGCCCGCAAGCGTTGCAGCAGGCAGTCATGGCAAAACAAATAAGCAATGGCGGCCTGGCGCACCCGCCCGGTCAATGACCTCCACTCAAACTTGAACGAAGGCCGGCGCAAGCCGGCCTTTTTCGCTGATACCCCGCCAAGATTTGCCAAGTGCGCAGGCCATCCCTAAACTAATCTTAGTGGGCAGAAAAAATAATCCAGCTTGGACCATTTTATGAACGTACGCACTTCCGGCAGTTGTAACACCGCCAACCAGGCCATTATTCGCTGGGTTGAGGCCCAGGCCAAACTCTGCCAGCCGGACCAAATCTACTGGTGCGACGGCTCTGAGTCTGAAAAAGAGATCCTGACCGCCGAGGCCGTCGCCAAGGGCGTCCTGGTAAAACTGAACCAGGAAAAGCTGCCGGGCTGCTACTACCACCGTTCCAACCCCAACGACGTCGCACGCGTGGAGCAATGCACCTTCATCTGCACCCCGATGCAGGACGAGGCCGGTCCGACGAACAATTGGATGCCGCCGAAGGAAATGTACGCAAAGCTGCGTGGCCTGTGCGACGGGTCAATGCGCGGGCGCACGATGTATGTCGTCCCTTATCTCATGGGGCCGCTGGGTTCGCCGCTCACGAAAGTCGGCGTCGAACTGACCGATTCCATTTACGTTGTCCTGAGCATGCGCATCATGGCCCGCATGGGCCAGCTCGCCTACACGCAGCTTGGTGACAGTGACGATTTCAACCGTGGCCTGCACTGCATGCTCGATGTGAACCCCGACCGCCGGTTCATCGCCCATTTTCCGCAGGACAATGCCGTCATCTCCGTCGGCTCCAATTACGGCGGCAATGTTTTGCTCGGCAAAAAGTGTCTCGCGCTCCGCATCGGTTCCTATCTGGGCCGAAACGAAGGCTGGATGGCCGAGCACATGCTGATCCTCGGTGTGGAATCGCCGGAAAGTGAAAAAACCTACGTGGCGGCCGCATTCCCCAGCGCGTGCGGCAAAACCAATTTTGCCATGCTCGTGCCGCCGGCGCATTTCAAGGGCTGGAAAATCTGGACCGTGGGCGATGACATCGCGTGGATGAAGCCCGGCCCGGATGGCCGGCTGTACGCCATCAACCCCGAGGCCGGATACTTCGGTGTGGTGCCGGGGACCAATTCCAAATCGAATCCGATTGCGGTGAAGACCATCCAGCGCGATACCATCTACACCAACGTCGCGCTCACACCGGATGGTGACGTCTGGTGGGAAGGCAAGGACGGTCCGGTGCCGCAGGAATGCCTCGACTGGCGCGGCAATAAATGGACGCCGGACTCCAAGGAAAAGGCCGCACACGCCAATTCCCGTTTCGCCGCACCGATGACGAACAACCCCATGCTCGACCCGAACGCCAGTTCGCCGGAGGGTGTGCCCATCAGCGCCATCATCTTTGGCGGACGCCGCGCGGACACCATGCCGCTGATTTACCAGGCCTTCAACTGGATCCACGGAGTGTATGTCGGTGCCACGATGGGGTCCGAGATGACCGCCGCCGCCGTGGGCGGCCTCGGGCAGGTCCGCCGCGACCCGATGGCCATGCTGCCCTTCTGCGGCTACAACATGGGCGATTATTTCCGGCACTGGATCACCATGCGCAAGCTCATCAAATTTCCGCCGCGCATCTTCCACGTGAACTGGTTCCGCAAGGATGCCGATGGCACGTTCCTCTGGCCCGGTTTCGGTGAAAACATGCGCGTGCTCAAATGGATCGTGAACCGTTGCAACGGCCACGCCAACGCCGTGGAGACCCCGCTCGGCTGGGTACCATATGCAAAAGATTTTGACCTGCAAGGCCTCGCCAATTACACGCCGGAGATGTTTGACCGTGTGCAAAACATCAACTATGACGACTGGCGGCGCGAACTGCTGCAACAGGATGAGCTGTTCATGAAGATCTACACGCATCTGCCGAAGGAACTCATCTTCCAGCGCGAACTGCTCGTGGCACGGTTGTAACCTTGAGCCCCGCCGGATTGCTTGTCCAACACAACAAGGCTATGCTGACGCGTGGCGCAGACTCCAGATTCCAATCAATGGCTTTGTGGCGGGGAAAAATATTTCCCCGCGATGCTGGCCGCGATCACGGCGGCGCGCACCAGCATCGACCTTGAGATTTACATCTTCGCGAACGATGCGATCGGACGTGAATTTCTCCAGGCCCTGGTCCGCTCCGCCCAAGGCGGCGTGCGGGTCCGTGTCTTGGCGGACTCGTACGGCTCGCTCACATTGCCCGGAAAGTTCTTTCAACCGCTGACCACGGCGGGCGGCGAGGTGCGGTTTTTCAATCCGCTCCGCTTCAACCGGTTTGGGGTGCGGGACCACCGGAAGCTGCTCATCTGCGATGACCTGACAACCTTCATCGGTGGCGCGAACATCTCCAATGATTATGGCGGCAATGGCATCACGCACGGCTGGCTGGATCTGATGATGAAGATCCAAAGCCCTTCGCTGGCCGCCGTGCTCACGAAAGAATTCGAGCATATTTTTTCCAGTGCCGATTTCAAGGAAGGGTTGCTGCGTCGGCTGCGCGTGTTCCGGCAGTTGCGCCGCCACACGAAAGCGGCCATGGTTCTGCCCATCCGGCCGGGTCGCGGCGCGAGCAGTTATCAACGCGCCCTGTATGCCGACCTAAAACACGCCACATCGGCGGATCTCATCACGCCGTATTTCTTGCCAAGCCGGAAATTACGCAAACAGCTCCGGCAGATCGTCAAGCGCGGTGGCCGCGTACGTCTGATCCTGCCCAGGTTGAGCGATGTCCCTGTTTCCCGCGCTGCCGGCCTGGTTTATTATCCCCGCCTGCTGCGTGCGGGCATCGAAATCTACGAATATCAGCCGCAGATCCTCCACGCCAAGCTCTACCGCGTGGATGAAAAAGTTTTTGCCGGCTCCTCCAATTTTGATTATCGCAGCTTCAATCTGAATTATGAACTGATGCTGCGCTTCACCGACCCCGCGACCGTGGAAGGTGCGAAGGAGATATTCGCCACCGTGTTGAAAAACTCGCTTCAGATTGAGCGGAAGGAATTTATGCGCTCGCAAAATTTCTGGGCCCGCTGGAAGAACCGCTGGGCGCACTTTTTGGTGGCGCGGATCGACCCCTTCTTTGCCCTCCGCCACATCGGACGCCGGTGATCACCGGCGCTGCGTCACCATAAACAGGCGGCTGGCCAGTCGGTGAGCGAGCGCGTTCATCTCTTCCGCTTCGCGCGGCGCGAGCCGGCGGGCGTTATTCAATTCCCACAGACCGAGCCAATGCTGGAAATGTTCCGCCTGCAAGCCGAGCGACATGTGCGCGCCGGCAAAGCCACCGCGATACTTTGATTCACCACCGGCTTGCAGCGCCCAGAAATCGGCAATCTTTTCCAGATGCGCCGGCCAGTCGGTGATGTGCGAATTGAAAATGGGACCGAGGACGTTGTGCTGACGCACATCGGCGTAAAAAGGCTTGATGAGCTTGAGGATGCCATCGTGGCCGCCGAGGCGGTCGTAGAGGGAGGCGGTTTCCGTCATTTGCTTGCTTCAGCCTTTTTCCATTCGGTTTCCACGCCCAAGCGTTTTACCCAATCAATTAGATCGGCCATATTGAGCTGGCTTCCTGAAACATTTAGAATCGCCCGGATGTCTCGCAGATGCTTGTCTGAACCGCCTTCGCGATAATATTCCAATTTGCGGACAATTACATATTCGGGAGGTGCTAGCACCAACGTGTCACCATGATAATCCGCCAGACGTTTGTTGCGAAAAGCCCATGCATTAAATTCATCCCTGCCGGTCGGATAGATATCCGCTTTAAAGGATGTATCTGCATGGATAATGTTAAATTGACCACGTTTTTCCCGTGCGGCTTCGGCCATCATGACTTCAAACGGCGGCAGATAAAATTCACCAGCCGGAAAGATTTCCGGCAATTTCCGGATGGCCGCTTCATTTAAGAAAACAACGACGTCGACATCATGAGTATACCGGGGTTCGCCATAGAAAATTGCCGCCACGCTGCCACCGATCACATAACGTATGCCAGCGCGATTCAGCGGCCGCACAAACAGAAGAAATAATTCAGTTTCCGACATTGAGGAAAATCCGGTTCACCTCGGCAATTATTTGATCCTCGGACCAATCAGGATGCTGATAACGGACACCTGCGGCCTTCAACCTGCGGGCCGACCAAAACATTTGTTCGGCCAGCTGTAAACGCCGAACACCTGACATTGCGCGGTAGATCGCAAATTGTTCAGGGCTGGTTTGCTCGTCGGCAAGCATGATTTAATGTGGGTTGAAAATCGCTTTTGAGCAAGCTCTTTGCAGGCAACAAAATCAATGCTTCGATTCCTTCGGGCCACCGGATTCTGCTGTGGACAAATCACCTTCGCCGAGCTTTCGCTTAAACAGTTCCAGCGCCATGGCGTACGACTGCATGGCGAGGACGGGGTCGTAGCGCGGACCTTCATCGCGCAGGAAGGCGTGCTGGCCGTTGAATTCGTGCCAGGTAAAATTTGTTCCAGCATCGGCCAGGGCGTTGTACACGATCGCCCTGCCCTCGCGCGGCACGTGCGGGTCCTGACGGCCCCAGATCATCAGCATCTCGCCCTTCAGTTCCTTGATGCGGTCCAGTGAATTATCGCACATGCCCTTGCCCAAGCCGCGCTTGTGGATGTCCGTCGCGTAAAAACAGGTCGCGGCGAGCACCTCGGAATTCATCGCGGCGCGGAAGGAGAGATGGCCACCGATGCAGATGCCGATCGAACCCAGCTTGCCGGTGCAGGCGGGATGCGTTTTCAGGCAGGCCAAAACGGCGCGGGCGTCGTCATCGTAGCTGGCGAGTTCCTTGGCGGTTTTGAGTTCGTTGCCCTTGTCGGCGCCGGCCTGGTCGTAGGCCAGCACGGTGCCGGCGGGTAGAAATTCGTGATAGATTTCCGGCACCGCCACCACGAAACCATGGCCCGCAAGCAACGCCGCTGTGCGCCGGATGGGCGCGGTGACTTGAAAGATTTCCGAGAACAGGACGAGGCCGGGATATTTTCCGGAAGCCGCCGGGCGGAAGATATGCGTCCGCATCGGCCCGTTCGGGGTTGGCAGGTCGAGGTGCTCGTTGTCTTTGATGGTCATCGCAATGTTCTTGGAGAGCTTGCAGCCATCGAACCTCAGTTGTCAAATCCGGCGATCCGCCGCTCCAACTGTTCCCAAACTTGGTCCACCTTGGCAACTTTGCCGATTTTCAATCCCAATGATTTGCACCGCTCGATACATCCCTCCACATCGTCGCGCGTGGGTTGCAGCGGTTTCAGCGCCTTCACCAGCCGCGGCATGATCTTTGCCCGAAAAAACCGGCCCGGTCCCAGATGCATCTGGACGAAGGTATAGACCGTTCCGATGACGCCGACAATCAGCGCCGCCAGCAAAATCTTGTCCTGAACCGGGCCTTGCTCATGGTACTTCAGCGCACCGACGAAAAACAGCCCGCCGGCCAGCACGATGGTACCCAGACAGCCGATGCCGGCCGGCTTGTCCATTTCGGTGGACCGGCCAAACCTGGCTTCAAGCTTTGGATTCAGCAAGGAAAACGGTTCCATCAAATAGCGCTTGAAATCATCGCCCGACAACGCTGAGCGGGAGCGTTTGATCCGCGATTCCACTTCCAGCCGCTCCGCATAGACCTCCCGCAATTTGGGAAATGTGTCACGGATCAGCATCTCCAAGGGGGCGCGCGGGTCCTTTTCCACAGTCAGATAACGGGTTGGCTTGACCGCCAGGTCCACGCCACAATCAGTGCAACGAATGATGTGCCCGGCCAGTTTGCCCTCCCCGAACGAGATGTAATAGATATGGCCCGCCAGCCCGACACGGATGAGTTGAAACGCGCGCAACTCACGGCATATCGGACAGAAATCAGCCACGAAACCCTGCGTCCGTTCCTTCCGCTTGGTGCCCCAGACAAATATCATAAATTTATTGGATCATCCCAACAGGGTTTTCACCTTGGCCAGCGCCTCATCCAGCTTGCCCGCATCCTTGCCGCCGCCGCGGGCGTTGTCCGGCTTGCCGCCGCCCTTGCCGCCGACGATGGGCGCGATGGTCTGGATGATCTTGCCGGCCTGCACTTTCGCGGTGAAATCGGCCGAGACCGATGCGATCAAGGTGACCGCACCCCCGCTCTGCGGGGCCGCACCGCCGAGCACGACGACGCCTTTGAACTGCGATTTGAGCGAGTCGGCGATGGCTTGCAAGGTGTCGCCGTCGTTCGCGCCCAGATTGGCGATGATGGCGGGGATGCCGTTGATGGTTTCAGCTTTGACGACCAAATCCTTGGCGCTGCCGGCGGCTTCGCGCTGCTGTGCAGATTTCAGGGACTTCTCGAGTTCCTTCTGGTGCGCGAGCAGGGCTTCGACTTTCTTTTCCAATTCGCCAACGGGTGAATTGATTTTGCCCGCGATGCTGCGGATGAGCTGCAACTGCTGGTTCGCGAGGTCGTAGGCGCTCAGGCCGGCGACGGCTTCGATACGGCGGACGCCCGCGGCCACGGCCGCTTCGCTGACGATGCGGAAGAGGCCGATCTCGCCGGTGGCGCGCGTGTGCGTGCCGCCGCAGAGTTCCATGGAATAACCATCCAGCTTGTGCGCGCTGCCACCGATCTGGACGACGCGGACGGTGTCGCCGTACTTGTCGCCGAAGAACTGCATCACGTCCTTGCGGTTTTTGACGTCGGCGTGCGCGACTTCCGTCCACGAGACGCTTTCGTTTTTGAGAATACGTTTGTTAACGAGCCTTTCAACTTGAATAATTTGTTCTGGTGTCAACGGCGCACTGTTGAAGTCAAATGTGAGTTTTTCTGGCCCCACAAATGAGCCCTTTTGTGAAAGCTCCGGGCTAACAATCTCATGCAATGCCCAATGGAGAAGATGCGTAACGGTGTGATGCCGCTCAATCGCAATCCGCCGCCTTTTCCGAACAGACACATGTAATTGAGAACCAACAATTGGAGTCCGGTCTAATTCCGCGTCAGAAATTTCCGGCCTCTGTTGATCTCCTAAAATTAAAGCTATATTTTCTAAACTTCTCTTTCGCGCTTCTCGGCTCTCAAGTATATGAAGCCATGTATTGCCTGATTTCTGCGTATCAACAATGCTCCAAGTGCTATACACATCTTCTTTAGTAGATAAAACACCTTCGTCACCTAGTTGTCCGCCCATTTCGGCATAACACACGCTTGCATCAAGTATAACTACGGCTTTACCCTTAAGCGACACCACTTCCAAAACAGTTGCTTGAGTTTCAGATTTTTCGTAGCCAAGGAATTTTGTGGGCGCAGTAGTCTCAATTTGAGAAAGCGAGATGACCTCTTTCTTTTGGGCAGATCGAGCACGGGCGCGCTGTTCTCCCATCAACCTCTCGAAGTTTTTCTTGTCCACGATCAAGCCACGTTCGCGAGCCATCAGTTCCGTAAGATCGAGAGGAAAGCCGTAAGTGTCGTAGAGAACGAAAGAAGCACGTCCTGGAAATTGCTCAATTTGAAAATGTATTAAGCCGAGCGTGAAGTCTAGCTGGTCAAGTAAATCTCTAAAATTACTGCGTGCTGGACCATCATCTTCGAAAGCCAATTCCGATACGGTTGGCGACACTCTTCCCAATCTTCTCGCCGCTCCTTGCAAATCGAAAACCTCGTTGCCAAAGAACTTGGCAAAGTCCTGATGAGATAAGTCAGTTGTGCAACTAATTAGCAAAGAGAAATCAGCAGCATTTGCGGCTATGAAATCTTTCAGAGCGCCTTGATTACTAGCAAGCAAACCAAAGCCCTTTCTGAGCTTTTCCACCAAACTGTATATTTTTTCAGTTTCAACCCTGAGTTGATTGCGCCTACTCAGCACACGGTTAAAGACTTCAATTCCTTCATCTAAAGTCTTATTAAACGCCTCCTCCTCACGTTGAATCGTTTCCTGCACAATTTTCTGCTTGGTGCGGATTTCAGGAAATACTTCCCCCATCGTCTCGGCGAGCACATCGACGAGTTTGTAGAAGAATGGCTGATGGAATCCAAGCGTACGCCCGTAGCGCACGGCGCGGCGCAGGATGCGGCGGAGGACGTAGTTGCGATCGTTGTTGCCGGGCTGGATGCCGTCGGCGATGGCGAAACTCAGCGTGCGGATATGGTCGGCGATGACACGGAAAGCGATGTCGAGGGCGATCTGTTCGGCACCGGGAGCGCCGGCTTCCAGCCGGCGTGTTTCATCAGAACCCGAACTCGCCGGCAGGATGCCGGCGCTCCCGGTGTTGCCGGGCAAGGTGCTGCCGTATTTTTTGCCGCTCATCTTTTCCAAGGCGTCGAAGATGGGACGGAAGATGTCCGTCTCGTAGTTGGAGATCTTGGCATTCTGAAAATCGGTCAGGCCTTTGGTGCCCTGGATGATGCTGGTGACGCGTTCGAAACCCATGCCGGTGTCCACGTGCTGCGCGGGCAGCGGCGTGAAGGTGCCGTCGGGATTGGCGTTGTACTGGATGAAGACGTTGTTCCAGATCTCAATGCAGCGGGCATCGGAGCCGTTGACGAGGGCGCGGCCGGATTTCTGGGTTTCCAAATCCGTCTCGCGCGGGCCGGGGCGGAGATCGACATGGACCTCGGTGCAGGGACCGCAAGGGCCGGTCTCGCCCATCATCCAGAAATTATCCTTCTTGTTGCCGTTGACGATGTGGATGTCCGGGTCCAGGCCGACGCTGCGGAATTTCTCCGCCCACAGACTCCAGGCTTCCTCGTCTCGTTCGGCGGGGTCGTTCTTGGACTTGTCCGGTTGATAAATCGTCGCGTAGATGCGCTGTGGCGGAAATTTCCAAACCTCAATCACAAGTTCCCACGCCCAGGCGATGGCTTCCTTCTTGAAATAATCGCCGAAGGACCAGTTGCCAAGCATCTCGAAGAAGGTGTGGTGATAGGTGTCGAGGCCGACGTCGTCGAGGTCGTTATGTTTGCCGCCGGCACGGATGCATTTCTGGGTGTCCGCGGCGCGACCGGGCGTGTACGGGCATTTGGTCTGGCCGAGGAAGATGGGCACGAACTGGTTCATGCCGGCGTTGGTGAACAGCAGGTTCGGGCTGTCCGGCATGAGCGAGGACGACGGGACGATGGTGTGCGACTTCGACTTGAAGAAGTCGAGGAAGTCCAGGCGGATCTGGCGGCCGGTGCGGATGGGTGCGGTGCTCATCGGTTCAATTCAAAATTAAAAATGTAAAATTAAAAAATCCGGGTCTGGCGCGCGGGTACGGCTTCGAAAATCGGGGCGCGACAAGGCGGATAAACTAGCAGGAAATGGCGGGGCTAGGCGAGTTGGAATTTTTGGGAGGAAAGGTGTGGCGGTGAAACGAGTCATACGCCATTCGAGCACCCCTCATCCTAGCCTTCTCCCCTCCGAGGGGAGAAGGGACTGCGTCAGGCAGGCATAACAGTGTTAAAGAATCGGATACGATCGTTGCAAGTTGCGTGCTGCGGCTGGTCTACGACACAGCTGCGCTCCGGGGGCGGCACGCCAACACGGGACGTGAGGTTAATTACAATCCCGCTTTTTTATTTGTGCAAGTTTTTGTTGAACGAAAACACAAAATTTTTTCAAAAAAATTGCTTGAGAAAAAGTGCCAAGAGGACGATATACATATCAGCAGTTGTTCATTTAAAAATACCAGTTTTCCCTGCCCTGTTTGTGATTCGCAACAGTCCTTGAACCGTAATTAAAAAAGTTCCGGAATGAGCAAGGTTGTGGCCGGCACGCCTTAAATGGAAGCCGAAAGCAGACGAGTGAGTTCCACATGTAGCAATACATGTTCTAAGGATCGAGTTCGACACGGCAATGGCGGGGGTTTTTTCAAGATTACCGGCTTGGTGCAAGCCACACCGGCAATCAAAGCCCGCCACCCGTGCGGGCTTTTTTATGGGGATCAGGGAACATTCAACGCCCAACATTCAACACCCAATGCCCAAGAAGGTTGGACTTGAGCGTTCAGCGTTAAATGTTCGGCGTTGAATGTTTCTCAGCACCAGTATTTGCCAGAGATGAGAAGAGGAATTTTTTGGGCAAGCTCCGGTTGCGCTGCTATCTTGGGGACATGGCGCGTGATGATTTGTTTGCGATTCCGGCTGAAAGCCAGCCGGAAAACCATGCTGCGCCAGCATCCGATGGTGCGCGCGACAATTCCCGCACCCAGCCGCTGGCGGCGCGGATGCGGCCGCGCAACCTGGATGAATACGCCGGGCAAGCGCACATCCTCGGCCCGGGACAACTGCTGCGCCGCGCGATCGAGGCGGACCGCATCCAATCGCTGATATTTTACGGGCCACCGGGGACCGGCAAGACGTCGCTGGCGCAGATCATCGCGCGGCAGACCAAAAGCAAATTTGAGCGCCTGAGCGGCGTGGAATCCAACGTGGCGGACATGCGGCGCGTATTGTCCGGCGCGGCGAACCGCCTCGAGAACACCGGCAAAGCCACCATCCTTTTCATCGACGAAATCCACCGCTTCAACAAATCGCAGCAGGACGTTTTGCTGCCGGATGTGGAGAGCGGCGTCATCAAGCTCATCGGTGCGACAACGCACAACCCGTTTTTCTTCGTCAACTCCCCGCTCGTCTCGCGCTCGCAGATATTCGAGCTGCGCTCGTTGACGGAAGAAGATTTGTACGCGCTGCTGCAACGGGCATTGAAGGATGAGGCGCGCGGGCTCGGTTACCTGAAGATTTCAGCCGATGAAAATGCTTTGCGGCACCTGGCCAGGATCGCGGATGGCGATGCGCGGAAGGCCTTGAATTCGCTGGAGATCGCCGCGCTGACAACCGCGCCGGAGGCGGACGGCATCATCCGCATCACGCTGGCGGTGGCGGAACAGAGCATCCAGAAGAAGGCCATCGTTTATGACGGTGATGGTGACGCACATTACGATACGATTTCCGCGTTCATCAAATCCATGCGCGGGAGCGATCCGGACGCGGCGCTGTACTGGCTGGCGAAGATGATCGTCGCGGGCGAGGACCCGCGGTTCATCGCGCGGCGCATCGTCATCTGCGCGGCGGAGGACGTGGGGCTCGCGGATCCGATGGCGCTGGTGCTGGCGACCTCGGCGTTGGAGGCGGCGGAATTTGTCGGCTGGCCGGAGGCGCAAATCCCGCTGGCGGAGGCGACCATCTACATCGCCACGGCGAACAAGAGCAACAGCGCGGTCATGGCAATCGCGGCGGCAGTGGAGGACGTGAAGTCAGGCCGCACGCTCGCCGTGCCAGAACATCTCCGCGACAGCCATTACAAAGGCGCGGAGCGACTGGGCCACGGCAAGGGCTACGCGTATGCGCATGACGGCAAGGAGCATTTCGTGGCGCAGGATTATCT
>DATHQS010000246.1:0-13613 GCA_035482455.1 Candidatus Acidiferrales bacterium
CAGCGATACGCGCTGTAATTGTCCCGTCACAAGGTTGCGTGCTATGGGGACAAAAAAAATCAAGGCGACGGCATACATCGGCAAAACGATGAACAAGCCATACCAGCCCTCCCCGGGCTCTTCCCCTTGGGGCTGCCGCATCAATGAAGTGACGCCCACCGCCGTGATGCCCAAATAGACGACCATGGTCATCCACCAATCCCGGTATAAACCCGTGGCGCGGGCAAACTCCTTGAAACCCAGCCCGGCCAGGACGCAAAAAAATATGATCACCGGAATTCGTCCCGCAAAGAGGCAGCCCAGGGCGAGCGGTATCATGATGAGCCAGCTTTGATACGTGGCCCAGATGGACGATACATTTTTCCTCAACCCCCAGCGCAACCCCGACAGCACCAACCCGGCCACGACCAGCACACCTGCCAAAATCAGGAGGTAGGTGCGGAAAATATCGCTATGGAGGGCGGCTTGGGGCGACATGGTCAAGGCTTGGTTTCTTGCGGGGATTTTTTACGCAATGCCTGCATGATGCGGCTGAGCCGGACCCAGATGGTCTGTGTGCAGCCGAAGACAACCAGGATGCAAGTCCAGTCCAATACCGTCAGTTTGCCTCGGTAAATTGGGCCGTTGCCCCACCAGATCAGTCCCAGCGTGATCCAGGCCCCGATGTGAAGCGTCACCATGCGCCAGGGTTTGGACATCAATCCGCTGAACTCGCGTTGCACCCCCACCGCTTGTCCGAGCATGCCCACATAGGCGGTGAGCAATGCAAAAATCGCCGCCCAATAACCGCTGATGACGGCATTCAATCCGCTGTGCGCCACACCCGCGAAAATCAACACGTCGGAAATCCTGTCCGGCAGGTCATTCAGGATTTCACCGCGCCAGCTTGCCTTGCCCGATGCCAGCGCCACCATGCCATCGAGCATGTTGCACCATAACCGGACGTAGCAAAGCGCAGGGCCAACTAACAACAACCACGGGTGTGATCCCGCCTGCCAGAAACAAACCGCCGCCAGTGCCGCCGCAACCATTGAAAGGTATGAAACAGCATCGGGATGAATGTTGAACCGGACACAGATGCGCACCGCTCCCTGGGCAGTCTTGCGAAAGGCATCGGCAATCGGTCGTCGGGAGTTTGGTTGATACCGCGCTTCGGAATCTGAATTTTTGCCTTTGGCGTTCGGAAACACGGCGTCCATTTACCAAAATCCGCGGGCATCGCAAAGAAACTAATTTGCCGCGCGGTGTTTGCCGCGGCTTTCTGTGATGAAGGCTGGGCAAAAATGGCCGGACTGCAACTTGCCCTGCCGTTGCTTTTTGCTCGCCTTCCGCTTTCAACGCTCTTATAAAATCATTGTATACAAATGACTTTCCACGATCTGGTGCAGATGTACTTTGAGCGTTCCAATGCCTTGCAATGGTATTGGACCATCTATGTGGTGGTGATCGGCGGTTTGCTGGCCTTCTCCTCGCTGCGCAAAGAGCGTGATTTGATCACGACGGGCTTGGTCACGGTGTTGTTTTGTTTTTTTGCGTACAAGAATCTGGGCGCAATCCATGATGTCACTGTTCAACGCTACGCCATTTTGCAGGTGATTAAGGAATCTCCTAACGCGCAAACTGCAACCGAGCTCCAGTCGGCGCGAAGCCTTCTGGAACCGACTTTGATTGCGCCGGCTTACGAAGGGGTGCGGAATTTTCATGTCGCCAGTGACTTGATCACCGTTGCCGCGCTTTGGGCGATGGAACGTCGCAGGCGGAATATCCTCATCCCCGCGGCTTAAAACTTTAAATCGGGACTCCGCCAAAACAAAAAGGCGAATGGATTTCTCCATTCGCCTTTCGTGTCTCAGATTTAAATCCGCTCAGTACCGGTAATGTTCCGGCTTGTACGGGCCGTCGGCGGCGACGCCGAGGTATTCGGCCTGGGCCTTGGTCAGCTTGGTCAGGACCACGCCGATCTTTTCCAGGTGCAGGCGGGCGACTTCCTCGTCCAGCTTCTTGGGCAGGCGATAGACGGTCTTTTCGTACTTGTCCTTGTTCGCCCAGAGGTCGATCTGCGCGAGGGTCTGGTTCGTGAACGAGTTGGACATCACGAACGACGGATGGCCGGTGGCGCAACCGAGGTTCACGAGGCGGCCTTCGGCGAGCATATAGATGCTCTTGTTGCCGGGCAGATAGTAGCGGTCGTACTGCGGCTTGATGTTCTCGATGCGCACGCCCTTGGTCTTCTTCAACTTGTCCACCTGGATCTCGTTGTCGAAGTGGCCGATGTTACAGACGATTGCCTGGTCCTTCATCTTGAGGATGTGGTCGGCGGTGATGATGTCGCAGTTGCCGGTGGTGGTGACGTAGATGTCGCCGACGCCGAGCGTGCTTTCCACGGTGTTGACCTCGAAACCTTCCATCGCGGCCTGCAGGGCGTTGATAGGATCAATCTCGGTGACGACCACGCGGGAACCGTAGGCGCGGAGAGAATGGGCGCAGCCTTTGCCGACATCGCCATAACCGCAGACGACGGCGACTTTGCCGGCGAGCATGACATCGGTGGCGCGCTTGATGCCGTCCGCGAGGGATTCGCGGCAGCCGTAGAGGTTGTCGAACTTGGACTTGGTGACGGAGTCGTTGACGTTGATGGCGGGCACGAGCAAGGTGCCCGCTTCCTTCATCTGATAGAGACGGTGCACGCCGGTGGTCGTCTCTTCGGAGACACCGCGCCAGGACTTGACGATCTTGGTCCAGAGACCGGGCTTTTCCTTCGCGAGGCGGCGGAGCAGGGACTTGACCACGGAAACTTCATGGCTGTCGCCCTTGCTGGTGTAGGCCCACTTGGAACCCTTTTCGAGTTCGTAGCCCTTGTGGATGAGCAGGGTGACGTCGCCGCCGTCATCGACGACGAGTTCCGGGCCCTTGTCGCCGGGGAAGAGAATCGCCTTGAGCGTGAGTTCCCAATATTCCTCGAGCGTCTCGCCCTTCCAAGCGAAGACCGGCGTACCGGTCGCCGCGATGGCGGAGGCGGCGTGGTCCTGCGTGGAGAAGATGTTGCAGCTGGCCCAGCGGACGTTCGCGCCGAGGGCGACGAGCGTTTCGATGAGCACGGCGGTCGATCGTCATGTGCAACGAACCGGTCACGCGCACGACTTTCAATGGCTGCTGCCTGGCGTATTTTTTGCGCACCGACATCAGGCCGGGCATTTCGTGTTCGGCCACGGCGATTTCTTTGCGGCCCCATTCGGCGAGCGCGAAATCACGGACGATGTAATCTTTGCCCGCCGGCGTTTGCGCGGCGAACTTGGCGAGGTTGGGCAGGGCGGCGCTCACTTCGGCGAGCACGGCGGCGGCGGCGGATTTTTTGGCTTTCGGCATAATTTTAGAAAAATTGAAGGGTTGGAGCATTCGGCCCCAACCCTTCGTTGGATGATTGGTTAGAGGGCTTTTTTCAACGCGGCAACCTTGTCGGTCGCTTCCCACGTGAGCGCCTTGTCGCTTTTGCCGAAGTGACCATAATTGGTCGTTTTGCTGTAAATCGGGCGGCGCAGGTTGAGCTGGTCGATGATGTCCGACGGTTGGAAGCTGAACACGCGGTTGACCGCGCGGATGATCTTGGCGTCGGAAACGGTGTTGGTGCCGAAGGTCTCGACATGCACGCTGACCGGGTCAGGATGGCCGATGGCGTAGGCGAACTGCAGTTCGCAACGCGTGGCGAGGCCGGCCGCGACGATGTTCTTGGCGACCCAGCGGCCCATGTAGGCGGCGCTGCGGTCGACCTTTGTCGGATCCTTGCCGGAGAAGGCGCCGCCGCCGTGACGGCCCATGCCGCCGTAAGTGTCGACGATGATCTTGCGGCCGGTCAAACCGGTGTCGCCCTGCGGTCCGCCGACGACGAAACGGCCGGTCGGATTGATGAGAAATTCCGTCTTGTTGTTGAGCAACCGGGCCGGGAGAACCTTCTTGATGATCTTCTCGATGCAGAATTTTTCGATCTCCGAGTGCGCCACATCCGCCGCGTGCTGCGTGGAGATGACGACGTTGGAGATGGCCACCGGCTTGTCGTTCTCGTAAACGACAGAGACCTGCGACTTGGCGTCCGGGCGCAACCACGCCGCGCCGCCCGCCTTGCGGATGCGCGTGAGCTCGCGGCCGAGGCGGTGTGCGAACATGATCGGCGCGGGCATGAGCTCGCGGGTTTCGTTGCAGGCATAACCGAACATCAAACCCTGGTCACCGGCGCCCTGCTTGGCGGTCTTTTTGCCCTTGGCCTTGCGGGCGTCCACGCCCTGGGCGATGTCAGGGGACTGCTGGGTGACGATGACATTGACGAAAACCTTGTCCGCATGAAACACATCGTCATCATTGACGTAACCGATCTCGCGGATGGCGTCGCGGGCGATCTTGACAAAGTCCAGCTTGGCCTTCGTGGTGATCTCACCGCCGATGATGGCGATGTTGGATTTCACATAGGTCTCGCAGGCAACGCGGCTCATTTTGTCCTGGGACAAACAGGCGTCCAGCACGGCATCGGAAATGGTATCGGCGACCTTGTCCGGATGGCCTTCGCCGACGGACTCGGATGAAAAGATGTAACGGTTGCTCATATTTAGTTGTTCGTCACGTCAACAACATATTGACGTATCAAGATAAGATGATATAAAACTTTTGTACGGCGTCAAACATTATCTACAGAAGCGAACAAAGAAAACGAAGAGACAGACCAAATGCACCCGTTATTCAAAAAGGCGGACGAGTTAAGCCGTGAGGCCATTGGCGCGGCCATTGAGGTGCATCGGCTCAAAGGCGCCGGTTTGATCGAAAGCATCTACGAAAAGTGCCTGATGCGTGAATTGGCCCTTCGAAACATCGCCTGCGTGAACCAGCGTCTCGTCAAAATAGAATACAAAGGCATGACATTCGAGGAGCCTTTGCGTTTTGATGTTCTGGCGGAAGATTGTCTGTTGCTGGAACTTAAATCAGTTCAAGAAGTGTTGCCGGTGCACAAGGCGCAACTTTTGAGTTACATGAAGCTGCTCAACATTCCAGTCGGGCTGATTCTAAACTTTCATGAATTAAAACTGACAGATGGCATCAGCCGGATGATTCTTCCGGGAGCAAACCAATGAAATTTTTTCCACAGAAGCAAACCAAGAAAATGAAGTCATCAAAAGCGCTCCTTTTGTCTTCTCTTTGTTCCCTTTGTTACCTTCTGTAAATCTTTATGTCCTCAACCTTGAAATCACTCCGGGCGCTCTCCGACCCGACGCGGCTGCGCATCGTGGCGCTGCTGGAGCGCGATGAACTGTCCGTGAACGAGTTGCAGGAGGTCACCCGGCTCGGGCAGTCGCGCATCTCCACGCACCTCGGCCTGCTGGCGGATTGCGAGATGGTCAGCTCGCGGCGCGAAGGCAAGCGGACGTTTTACAAGCTGAACCCGGAGGCCGATGCCGTCGCGGGCGAATTCATCCAGCTCGCCATCCGCGGCGCGCATGAACTGGCCGAGCATTCGCACGACCAGATCAACCTCAAGCGCGTGCTGGCACGCCGCAAGGAGCAGGCGCAGGTCTATTTCAACCAGGTGGCTGGTCGCTTTGACCGCGTGTACGGCCCGGGCCGTTCGTGGCAGGCCTTCGGGCATCTGTTGCTGCGCATCTTGCCGCCGCTCGTCGTCGCTGACTTGGGCGCCGGTGAAGGACTGTTGAGCGAACTGCTCGCCCGGCGCGCCAAGAAGGTCATCGCCGTGGACAACTCGGAAAAGATCGTGGCGTTTGGCGCGGCCAAGGCGAAAAAGAACGGGTTGAAGAACCTGGAGTTCCGCCTCGGCAACCTGCAAAACCCGCCGATTGAGCCCGGCAGCGTGGATCTCGTGGTGTTGAGCCAGGCGTTGCATCATGCGGAAGACCCGGCGGCGGCGTTGGCCAGCGCGGGCAAGCTGTTGAAACCGCACGGGCAGATTTTGATCCTCGACCTGCTCAAGCATAACTTTGAGAAGGCGCGGGAGCTTTACGGTGACCGCTGGCTGGGTTTCGCGGAAAGCGACCTGCACCGCTGGCTGGAGGAGGCGGGTTTCAAGAAGATCGAGATCAGCATCGTGGCCGCCGAGGAACAGCCACCACATTTCCAGACGATTTTGGCCGGCGGGGAAAGGTAAAATAACTCGTAGCAGCCGACGTGAGTCGGCTCTGACTTATCTAGCGCGGGATTTATCGGCGTTTTGTCCCGGAGGGACGATTGAACGTGCGCCGAAATTCAGCCGTCCCTACGGGACTCCATTCCTGTGTTGCCGCCACCCGGCGTTGAAACGCCGGGCTATTGTCAGTTCGTCCCTACGGGACGGGAAACCGGCATCCATTTCATCAGTTTGAGCCTCCTTACGTCGGCTGCTACAGGCAAAAATTAATGGGCGTGGTTGACGGACTCAATTCGCATCCTCGCTGGCAGTGGCCCGGCGGGCATAGGCACCCCACGCGATCCAGATGGCAATGAATAACGCCACCGAGGCGAAAAGATAGAGCACGGTTTGCCCCAAGGCTTCTTTGCGCAAGCCGGAGCCGATCAGAACCATGGGCACGGCTTCGGGCAGCAAGCCGATGCAGGTGCCCAGGAAAAATTCACGACGGCGAATCGGGGAAAGGCCCAGCACGATGTTCGTGACCATGCCCGGCAGCGGCAGCTGGCGGAAAAGAATGACGGCGGGAGCGGTGTTATGTTTAAGTTTGGCGGTCAGTTTTTGCCAGGCAGGATGTTTGCGCAGCACCACCTCCCGCAGCCCCAATTGGCGCACGGCAAAGAAGATAAAACTGCTGCCCAATAATGCTCCGAGGGAACTCCATAATAATCCTCCCCAAAAAGCGAACAGCACCCCGCCGAGAAAATGACAGGCCAGCCGGGGAAAGCCGATCCCCACCAGAACCGCCACACCCATCGTGAACACGACCGGCGCCCACGGACCGCATCCGTGGATGAACTGTTTGAGACGCGGCTGGTTATCCAGGATAAAGTGGCGGACCGGCGGCAGTGAAGCCAGCACCCCTAACAGCACCAATCCGGCCAGCAGCACAATCGCCTTTTTGATGATGCGGCGATTGTCTGGTATGGAGCCGGCCATGCGTTTTGCCTAATCTCAACCCACAATCAGGTTCACCATGCGTTTGGGCACAATGATGACTTTCTTGATGGCTTTGCCAGTAGTGAAGACTTGGACTTTTTCCGAGGCCTTCGCGGCGGCCTCAATGGTCGCATTATCGGCGTCCACGGCCACCTTGATGGTGTCGCGGAACTTGCCGTTCACCTGTACCGGCATCTCGATCTCCGATTCCACGAGCAGGGCGGGGTCGTACTTGGGCCACGGCGCGTAGGCCAAAGATGTGGCTTGCAGGCCGAAGGTTGAATGCAGCCGGGCCCAGAGTTCCTCCGCGATATGCGGGGCGAACGGTGCCAAAAGTTGCAGGAAGGTTTTCATCACGGACAACGGCTTGGTCTGCCACGTCATCGCCTCGTTGATGAACACCATCATCGCGGAGATGGCCGTGTTGAAGCGCATGCCGTCCAAATCTTCGGTGACCTTCTTGATGCAGGCGTGCAGCGTCTTGAGTTGCGCCGGCGTGGCATCCATGTCCGTGATGCCGCCATCCAGCAAGATCAGGTCGAGCAGTTCTTTGTGTTTCTCTGCGTTCTCTGCGGTAAAACTTCCGGCCAGCGCTTCCGCCTGTTCATAGGCGGTCTCGGATTTTTCATCCACGAACAAACGCCAGGCGCGGCCGAGGAAACGATACACGCCCTCGACGCCCTTGGTGTTCCACGGCTTGGTGTCCTGCAACGGGCCCATGAACATTTCGTACAGGCGGAAGGCATCCGCGCCGTATTCCACGAGCACGTCGTCGGGGTTCACCACATTACCGCGGGATTTGGACATCTTCTGGCCGTCTTCGCCAAGGATGAGGCCCTGGTTGACGAGCTTGTAAAACGGTTCCGGCGTCGTGACATAGCCGAGGTCAAACAAGACCTTGTGCCAGAAACGCGCGTAGAGCAGATGCAACACGGCGTGCTCGGTGCCGCCGACGTAGAGGTCCACGCCGGCCGCCTTGCCATTCGACGCCATCCAATAATTGTCTGCATCCTTGCCGACAAACGCGGTGGAATTTTTGGCGTCAGTGTAGCGCAGATAATACCAGCACGAGCCGGCCCATTGGGGCATGGTGTTGGTTTCGCGGACGGAACCATCCGGGAGATTTAACCAATCTTTGGCACGGGCAAGCGGGGGCTCGCCACCGGTGGTGGGTTTGTAATCTTCCAACGTAGGCGGCAGCAACGGAAGCGCGCTTTCGGGCAAGGCTTCATGATAGAGGTTTCCGGCGGCATCCTTTTTCCAGATGATGGGAAACGGCTCGCCCCAATAACGTTGACGGCTGAACAGCCAGTCGCGCAATTTGTAATTGATGGTCTTTTTGCCGAGACCTTTTTCTTCCAGCCAGGCAGAGATTTTCGCTTTGGCTTCGAGGGTGGGGAGAGTGTTCAGAGAGACTTCATCATTCTTTGATCGAATAGCTGAACCGGTTTCGGTATATGCTGCCTTGAAAGTGTTACCCAGCTTGAAATATCCATTCCATAACGATTCTTCAGTTGAAGAATCGCTCTCTTTGGCATGGAGTTCGCGCCACTCATCTGGTTGATGTTCTTTTAACCAGCCAATTGGCGGCATCACGACGGGAATAATTCGAAGACTAAATTTCTTTGCAAACTCCCAATCACGCTCATCATGCGCCGGCACGGCCATGATGGCACCGGTGCCATAGCTCGCGAGGACGTAGTCAGCGATCCAGATGGGAATCTTCTCGCTGTTGACGGGATTGATGGCGTACGCACCGGTGAACACGCCAGATTTTTCCTTGGCGAGCTCGGTGCGTTCGAGATCGGATTTGCCGGCGGCGAATTTTTTGTAATCTTCAACAGCCTGCTGTTGTTCCGCCGTCGTGATAACACCGACGAGCTTGTGTTCAGGCGACAAAACCATGTAAGTCGCGCCGAACAACGTATCCGGGCGTGTGGTGAAAACGGTTATTCTGAACGGCGGCGCGAATTGAACACCGGATTGTGAGATGTTCTTAAAGTTATTTGGTGTTTCTACCACTTCAAATGTCACTTCCGCGCCTTCGCTGCGGCCGATCCAGTTGCGCTGCATTTCTTTGAGTGAATCGCTCCAATCAATCGTGTCGAGATCGGCCAAAAGCTTTTCGGCGTAGGCCGTGATGCGGAGCATCCACTGGCGCATGGGCTTGCGGATGACGGGGAAACCGCCGACTTCGCTTTTGCCATCAATTACTTCCTCGTTGGCCAGCACGGTGCCGAGTTCGGGGCACCAATTGACAGGAGCTTCGCTGACATAAGCGAGGCGTTTGGAATCACGATAGGCGCGTTTCTTCTCTTCCGTTGTGCAATCCGCCGGAAATTTCAATGCTTCAATCGGCTCCGCCTTGTTCGTCGCGGGATTGAACCACGAATTGTACAGCTTCAAAAAAATCCACTGCGTCCATTTGAAATATTCCACGTCGGTCGTGGCGAGTTCGCGGGACCAGTCGTAGCTGAAGCCGAGGCTTTTGATTTGGCGCGTGAAGTTGGTGATGTTCGCCTCGGTGGTGACGCGCGGATGCTGGCCGGTCTTGACGGCATATTGTTCGGCGGGCAGGCCGAAGGAATCCCAGCCCATCGGGTGCAGGACGTTGAGACCGCAGGCGCGGCGGTAACGGGCGAGAATATCCGTGGCGGTATAACCCTCCGGATGCCCGACGTGCAGGCCCGCGCCGGACGGGTAAGGGAACATGTCGAGGATGTAATACTTCTCGGGCAGCGACTTGCGGTCGGCCACCTTGCCGGAAAGGCCATGGCGGATGCCAAACGGATGTCCGACCGGCACGGTCTCGCCGGGGTTGAAGGCGCGGAAGGCCTGTTGTTGTTCCCAAGCCTGCTGCCATTTGGGTTCGATCAAATGAAACGGATATTGTCTGCGACTGCTCGACATAGAAACGTCATTTTGCCGGATGCGGCGGCGGCGGGCAATGGCGAAGTCCGCCGCCGACGGAGCGCGGGCGG
Organism: Candidatus Acidiferrales bacterium; assembly: GCA_035482455.1. Classification (GTDB taxonomy): domain Bacteria; phylum Verrucomicrobiota; class Verrucomicrobiia; order Limisphaerales; family UBA11358; genus UBA11358. The sequence goes on from DATHQS010000246.1 coordinate 10,081, forward strand.
CCCGCCCGCGAGTTCCTCACCCGCCGCGTTGGGTTTACCCGAATAACCCGAGATGTTCTATATCCTCCCTCTCCTCCCTAAAGGAGGAGAGGGGTGGGGTGAGGAGCCTGATCCGCTTATGCCCATGGCGTTCTCTACGCCCGTTGGCCGCACTCTTCGTAGTTCCCCATCTGTGTTTAATCTGTGCCCATCTGTGGCCAAACCCGCCACTAATTCTTCCCGTTCGTGAGGTCCACGAAGTTCTTCAACAGCTGCAGGCCGATCTTCTGGCTTTTTTCCGGGTGGAATTGCGTGGCGTACACATTATCGCGCCAGACAGAGGAGGCGAAGTTATCGCCGTAATCGGTACGGGTGGCGACGATGGAGCTGTCCACCGGCTGCGGATAAAAGCTGTGTACGAAATAAACGTAGCTGCCGCTGGCAATGCCGCGATAGAGCGGGCAGTCGGGCCGGACGATCTCCAACTGGTTCCAGCCGATCTGCGGTATCTTGAGGCCGTTCTGTTCCGAGAAGCGGACGACTTTGCCCGGGAAAACGCTGAGGCCGGCGGCGCAGGAATTGAATTCCTCGCTCTTCTCGAACAACGCCTGATAACCGACGCAGATGCCGAGAAACGGTTTGCCGGTCTTGATGAATTCACGGGAGGCTTCGAGCAGTTCCTGTTTGCGCAGGGCGGCGATGCAGTCGTCGAACGCGCCGACGCCGGGCAGCACGAGGCCGCAGGCATCGCCGATCTCATCCGGCCGCTGCACGAGGCGCACGTCCGCGCCGACCTTGAGCAGCGATTTGTGGACGCTGCGGAGGTTGCCGGAACCGTAATCAAGCAAAGCAATCACGACACAATTAACAATGAAAAATTAAAAATGTAAAATGCCGAGTGAAATTCCAACCTCCAGGTGCGGGAAACTAGGCGGTCTTTGCCAGTTCCCGTTCCGTCTTCAAGCGCAACTGCCCGCAGGCGGCGTCGATGTCGCCGCCTTTTTCGCGACGGAGCGTGGCGGTGACGTCTTGTTTTTCGAGGGCGGCGAGAAATCTTTCGCAGACTTCCTCGGTGGGCCGTTCCCAGGGCAGGTCCTCGACCTTGTTGTAGGGGATGAGATTCACCTTGGCGTGCAGGCGCTTGGCGAGGGTGGCGAGCGGCTTGGTCTGGTCCATCCCATCGTTGATGCCGGCGATGAGGATGTATTCGAGCGTGATCATGCGTCCGTTTTCACTCTGATAATATTCGCAGGCGTTCACCAGTTCCTTCAGCGGATACTTGCGGTTGACGGGCATGATTTTTTCGCGGACGGCATCGGTGGCGCCGTGCAGCGAGATGGCGAGGCGGAATTGCAGGGGCTCATCCGCGAGTTTGCGGATCTGCGGCGCGAGGCCGCTGGTGGAGATGGTGATGCGCCGCGCACCGATGCCGCCGCCCCATGGGGCGTTGAGGATCTTCAGCGCGGCGAGAAGGTTGTCATAGTTCGCGAGCGGTTCGCCCATGCCCATGACGACGATGTTGTTGACGATGCGCTCGTTGGCGGCTGGATTAACCTGCACGCCGGCTTTCGCCTTGTCGGACAGCTGCTTTTCGTTCCACCGTTCAATGGACAGGATCTGTTCCACGATCTCATGCACGCCAAGGTTGCGTTTCCAGCCTTCGAGGCCGCTGGCGCAGAACTTGCAACCGTAGGCGCAACCGACCTGCGTGGAAATGCAGAGCGTGTGGCGGTCGCTCGCCTCGCCGTACAGCGCGGGGTTGGCGGGGATCAGGACGCTTTCGATGAACGAACCGTCGGCCAGCTTCCAGAGGAATTTCTGCGTGGTATCCTGCGAGCCCTGCTTGCGCGCGAGTTCGAGCGTCTGGAGGGTAAAGTTTTCGCGCAGCGTGGCGCGGAGGGTTTTGGGCAGGTTGCTCATCGCCTCCCAACTGGTCGCGCGGCACGCGTACAGCCAGTCGAGCAGTTGCGGGACGCGGAAGGCGGGTTCGCCCCAGTCCTTGAACCGGGCTTCGAGTTCCTCACGCGTCAGAGATTTGATGTCGGGCAGCACGCGGATACATTACGCGGTGCGGGCTCAGAAACCAAGCGGGTTGTCGCAACAAGAGCCCAAATTATTCAAATGTCTTTGACAAGATCACGCAGACGAACATCAAGCGCCTTGGTTATTCGTATCAACGCATCCATTGAAATAGTTTTTACACCGCGTTCGACCGCGCTCACATAAACAGGGTGAAGCTCGGCTTTCTCGGCCAATTTTTCCTGGCTCAACCCCGCCTGTTTGCGGTGGAACCAGATGGCTCTGCCGAGAATTCGGCGATGTTTCGGAACTGACTGCACAATCCGTAACTAACGCAGGAATGCCCCTGGTGAGCTACAACCTATAGACTCATATTATTTTCTTGTGCTTTTTTTGCGGACGGTCAGAATACAGGCACCTCGCTTTTCTGGGAGTTGGGCGGTTAAATTTTGTTTCACTTATGGGCAACACGGAATCAAACTTATGGTGGGGATGCTCCTGCGGTCCGGTTGTACGAACTACAGGAAGCAAGCTGAGATTATGCTTTCTTCGTATTCCCGGCAATTGTTCTGCATTGCTGCACGATTTAACCATCGCTACTTAAAAATTACAGTGCCAACCAACATCACCATCAAAAATGAAAACTTCTAAAAAGCTGAATCTTATAATCAAGCTGCTACTTTTAAGTGTTTTGGTAATTTTGCCGCAGGGCGTGTTTGCAGATCCTCCTCCCCCTCCTCGTCCGTCAGTCGAAATCACCGCAGTTCAAGATGCAGTTGAACCTGGGCCAAACGGATGTTTTGGAGATATTGGAGGGGTTGTCGGACAGTTCCAGATCACGCGAAGCGACACACTCGGCGAGTTGACAGTTAACATCACCAGACGTGGCACAGCCACAGGGCCAGATACGGGGTATCCGCGTCCATGTGATGTCGATGCAGCACAACAGGGGATTGATTACACTGTTGACGACACGCTACCCTTACCCTGCTCAACCAACAGTGAATGTGTTGTGCTCGCGGATGGGCAAGCAAGCACCACCGTTAATATTTATCCCTATTTCGACTTTGCGTGCGAGCCAACCGAAACAGTCATTATGTCCATTTCTATAACTGGCACGAATTATGTCATACCTGACGGGAAAGGAAGTGCCACAAATAATATTTATGATACGCCCACATTTGGATTTTTTATATTTACTGATCTTTTCAGTGATACGGTCATGGAGGGGGAGCCGGCGACGGTTGTTTGTAAAAAAGATTGCGCCTGTTCCCCTGGAGGGCCGCTATACGGCATCCCGGTAACAAACACGTTTGTCCTGCTTGGCAATGCGGTTTTAACCAATGATTATGTCTTTGATGCAAACCCCAATGTGACGGTGCTCTATTGGATGAATCCAGTGGAAATCAATGTAACCATGGGCGGTAGCAATGATTACAGTCAAATTTCAATTACAACTTTTAGCAACTGCTCTTTTGGTGATAAAATCCTGCAGTTTGTGCCATTCTGCTATTACACAGAGGCATGTCCAAAAA
>DATHQS010000247.1:0-38465 GCA_035482455.1 Candidatus Acidiferrales bacterium
TCACGTGGATTTGGGCGTTTAGTCGCGGGTTATGGGTGCAGGGAGCGGCTATTCTTGGCGCAGTCCTCCTGTTCTCCCTCTTTCAAGTCATACTGCTCGCCGGCAATCCATTGCTGTCGTATTTGGCGGGACTGTTAGTGCTCGTAGCGGTCGGCATGCGTGGAAATTCCTGGCGCATTCGCAAGTTGGAGAACAGCGGCTATGAATTTGTCGGGCTAGTTGAAGCGCCATCGCCAACGGCGGCTCTCTCCGCATTCGCCCTCGGAAAACGGTCAGTCTCTGGAAGATCAAGCGGTTTGGCTTCTGCTTTTGCTGTTCCGCGATTTGCGCAAGGCCTTTTCGCCATAGCTGGTTTGACCTGGAAAGCCGCGCTGCGACTCCGGCTTTTTCTGGCACTTTCCGTGTTGTTGCTGCTGGCGGTTGTGGGTTTGCCAATCTTGATCAAGGACGACGGCACGGCGCGCGGGTTCACGCAGATTTTACTGACCTACACCCTGAGCGCCATCACGGCGTTGCTGGGCATCTCCACGCTCTGGTTGTCCTGCGGCACGCTGGCCCGCGACATCGAGGAATGCCAGATCCAGGTCGTGGCGACCAAGCCCATCGCCCGCTGGCAGATCTGGCTCGGCAAATGGCTGGGCATCGTGACCTTGAACGCCGCGCTGCTGGCCATCTCCGGCGGCTGCGTCTTCGGGCTGCTCCAATGGCGCGCGTCGAAATTGCCGGCGGACGAGCAGCAGGTGTTGCGCGAGCAGATCCTCGTGGCGCGCGGTTCGGCGAAGGAAGCCAGCGCGGACGAGGATATTGACAAGGTGACGGCCAAGATCCTGGCCGACCGGCTGAAGACGACCCAGGTGGAAAAGGTGGACCTCCGGGAAGTCGCCAGAAACATCCGCGAGGGCGTGAAGGCGAATTTTCAGGTCGTGCCGCCCAGCTACACCCGGCAGTGGAAGATCAACCTGGGCTTTGCCAAAAATTACCTGGCCGGCAAGCCGCTGCAGATGCGGGTGAAATTCAACCCCGCGATTCCGGGCACCAAAACCGCCTCCGGAACCTTCACTTTGTTGTTCGAGGTGGGCAATCCCGAGTCCGGGAAATACTGGCCCAGCGGGCCGATGAGCCTGGCTCCGGACACCTTCCATGAATTTGCGGTTCCGGCGGACCTGTTCGACAAGGACGGTACGCTCCAGATCACGGTGTTGAATCCGCCCGTGAACAATACGGCGCTGCTGTTCCCGCTCGAGGACGGCATGGAGGTCCTGTATCCCGAAGGCGGATTTACGCTCAACTTCGCGCGCGGCCTGGGCATCATTTTTTGCTGGCTGGCCTTGATAGCGGCGCTGGGCCTGATGGCGGCGAGCTTCCTCTCCTTCCCGGTGGCGGCGTTTTTCTCGCTCGCGATGCTGGTGGTGGTCCTGTCGAGCGGCACCCTGGCGGATGCCATCGAGTCCGGCTCGGTGGCCGCCGGCAACGAGGAGACCGGCCAGGCCGGCCATTCCGGCGCGGACATCGTCCTCATCCCCGCGTTCAAGGCCGTGTTATCGGTCGTCCGGCTGGTGGGCAACTTTTCGCCGATCGATTCGCTGAGCACCGGGCGCAGCATCACGTGGACGGAACTTGGCATGGCTTTCGTCCAGATCGTCCTGCTGGTCGGCGGCATTTTTGCCGTGGCGGGAATCGTGTTCTTCAACCGCCGTGAACTGGCCACCGCGCAGGGGAACCAATGAACGCGCGCGTCAAAAAAATCCTGCTCCTGCTGCTGGCCGCCGTGCTGGTTTTCAGTTCCGGCCAGATCCAGAAATCCCTGAACGTGGACCGCGACCGGCTGGGACTGACCCACGCTGCCGTGCTCGAGAACGCGCCGCCGCTGCTCGCCTTCACCACCGTCGCCCTGGGCGGCTTCCGCGGCCTCATTTCCAATTTCCTCTGGATGCGCGCCTCCGACCTGCAGCAGGATGACAAATTTTTCGAGGCGTCCCAGCTCGCGACGTGGATCACCGACCTCGAGCCGCATTTTTCGCAGGTATGGGTGTTTCAGGGCTGGAACATGTCCTACAACATCTCGGTGAAGTTCAAGGAAAACGCGCCGGGTGACTACACCGACCGCTGGCGCTGGGTGCAGCGCGGCATCGAGCTGATGCGCGACGAAGGCTTGAAATACAACCCCGACGACGTGCTGATCTACCGCGAGCTGGCCTGGCAGTTCCAGCACAAGATCGGCGCCAACCTGGATGACGGGAACATGTTCTACAAGATGATGTGGTCCGAGCAGATGACGAACCTGTTCGGCCCGGAGGGGACGAACTATGAAAGCCTGGTCAGCCCGCAGACGGACGCCGACAGGGCGAACGCACAGGCCATCCGGGAAAAATTCAAGCTCGACCCGGCGTTCATCAAGGTCGTGGATCAGGAACATGGCCCGCTGGACTGGCGCCTGCCGGAAGCCCATGCCATCTACTGGGGCGAGAAAGGCCTGGAACAGGCAAAGCTGCACCCGGACAAGGTCAAGCAGGACGACCTCATCATGCTTCGCCGCATTGTTTACCAGTCCATCTACCAGGCATTCAAGCATGGCCGCATCGCCGTTAACCCGTTCAACGGGCGCGTTACCCTTGCTCCGAATCTGGAGCTTGTGGGCCGGGTAAACGATACCTATGAGCAGTCGGCGGCCGAGGACAGTGGCAACCGCGATAACATCCTGCGCGCGCAGCGCAATTTTTTACGGGACGCCATCTATTTCCTCTATGAGAACAACCGCATGAAGGATGCGGCGAAGTGGTTCAAGGTTCTGGGCGATAAATTCCCCGACAAGCCCATCGTGGAAAATGATCCCACCTCGCTGCCCAAAAACCTGACGTTGGATGAATATGCGGTGGCGGTGATCCAGATCGACATCGGGGAAACCTCGCAAGAGCGCGTGACTTCCGCCGTGCAAGGCTTGCTCGTCCACGCCTACCTGTCGCTGGTCCAGGACGATGATGCCAGCTACCAGAATTACAGAAACCTGGCCACGCGCGTGTACGACAAATACACCAAGGCCACGGCGGGATATAATAACAACAACCGCATTGCGCTGATGCCTTTCCCGGAGTTGAATACGCAGGTCGTGCGGGATCTGTTGGATACCCAGCGCGGACTGCCGCCCGATGCCCGCGCCATCCTCCGCTCCCGGCTCGGACTGCCCGCCGAGGTCGCGGCCCAGGCCACGACCAATGCCGTCCCGTTGGTTCCAACCAACGGGACCCCGGCCGCGACCAACGAGCCGGCACCGGCCATACCCTGAAATAATTTTCGACCGGCACCGCCGTTTCGGGTATTCTGTTTGCTTTGTGACCAAGAAAAATTCCATTGCCAAGCCGCAGGCCAGCCCGGTTTTCAAGCCCGTGCGCGTCGGATTGATTTCCCTCGGCTGCGCCAAAAATTTGGTGGATGCCGAGATCATGCTCGGCTCGCTGCTCAAGGGCGGCGTCGAGATCACCAATGACGCGGCCTCCGCGGATGCCGTGATCGTCAACACCTGCTCCTTCATCGACTCCGCCCAGGAAGAGAGCGTGGACACCATCTTGGAATCCGTCGAGCTCCGCGATGCGAACCGGCGCGGCCAGGCGGTCATCGTCTCCGGCTGCCTCTCCCAGCGTTTCCGCGAGGAACTGCCCAAGCTCATGCCCGAGGTGGATGCCTTCATGGGCATCGACCAGGTCGCGCAAGTCGGCGACATCGTCGGTCAGGCCATCGCCAGCCGGGCGGGCAAAGTCCAAAGTCCGGTGTCCAAGGTCCAAAAAGGGAAAGTCGTCTCGCGGTTGAACGAACTGGAGAAAGCCCGTGACCTTTCGGCCCACGAAAAAGAAGAATCCCTGCGCGGCACGGATAAATTTGGCAAAACCAGGACCGTTCTGACGCCGGCTGAACTAAAAACTCAAAATTTAAAATTCAAAACTGACTCCGGCCCCGTCTTCGACGTCACCCAGCGCCCCATTTTCATTCCCGATTTCGAGACGCCACGTTTCCGGCTTACGCCGAAACATTTCGCGTACCTCAAGATCGCCGAGGGTTGCAACCATCCGTGCAGCTTCTGCATCATCCCGCGGATGCGCGGCTCGCACCGCAGCCGCACGCAGGCTGACATCGTCAAGGAGGCCAGGGCGCTCATCGCCGAGGGCGTGAAGGAGATCAACCTGATCTCGCAGGACTCCACCTACTACGGCCTCGACCTGCGCCCGAACCACAGCCGCGCCATTTCATCGCCGGAGAAATTCAACGCCGCCACCAAGTCGCTCGCCGCCGATGCCACCACCATCTGCACGCTGCTCCGCGAATTGAACGCGCTCAAGGGCGATTTCTGGATCCGCCTGCTCTACACGCACCCGGCGCACTGGACGGATGAACTGATCCAGACCATCGCCGAGTGCAAGAAGGTCGCGCGCTACATCGACATCCCGCTCCAGCACATCCACGAGAACATGCTCGAACGCATGCGCCGCGAGACCTCGCAGCAATACATCGTGGACCTCGTCAAACGCATCCGTGCGGGCATTCCCGGCATCGCCTTGCGCACCACGTTCATCGTCGGCTTCCCCGGCGAGACGGAGGCCAGCTTCAACACGCTGCTGGAGTTCATCCGCGACACCAAGTTCGAGCGTCTGGGCATTTTCACCTATTCGAAGGAAGATGGTACGCGCGCTGGCGCCATGGCCGGCCAGCTCACGGACAAGGTGAAACAAAAACGCCGGGAACTCGCCATGGCCGCACAGCACAAGGTGGCAGTCGACGTTGCGGAGTCATTCGTGGGCCGCGAGATAAAAATTATTGTTGAGGGCGAGGCGAACGCCAAGCAGTTGCAAAGCGCCAACGTGAGTTCTTGGGAACATGGTTTGATCCGTGAGACCGATAAGCATACCAGCCAGATGAAGGGCCATTATTTCATCGGTCGCGGCGAGGCCGATGCGCCGGACATTGATGGTCGCGTGTATGTGCGCACCCCAAAAGGCGGGATGACCGTCGGAGCATTTACCAAGGTCAAAGTCATTGGCCACACGGACTATGATTTGATTGCCGAGCCGGTTTGATTTGTCATAACTGCCGCCATTTTGCGGTTTTACCTCCTTTTCACCTCTAAAAGGCGTAAAATCTCCTTAAAACGAGCCAAATACGTTGGGATTCCTTACAGATTTTCAAAAAGTCCAATGTTTTGCATGATTTAAGAGTCATTCACTGAGATCAGGCTTGTGATATGAAGGAAAATTGTCGGAAAAGCTTACGGATTTGAATGGCTGGCAGGTTCGAAAAGCCGTGTTGATTAAGATTTTTATGTTGTGTAAGTTGTTTTATTTCAGCAGCTAAAATAAAGTAAAAGGCTTATACGTGTTTCTCCGTATTGACTGGCACATGCCTAGCTATATCACTTCCAGTACGTAACGGAACCTAACAACTGAATATTATGAAAATGAAACAATTGCTTGCCGGCAGCATCTTGGGCGTTGCCCTTCTCGCGCTGGCTCCTGGTGCGTCGGCTGTCACGCTGGATTTCACCAGCGCCTCCTACGTTGGTTATGAAACGCCGGGTCATCCGGCTGACGCCGCAGACGTGGCCGGCTACGTTAACTTCTTGATCACCTTGGCCGTGAACACCACCGGTACCGATGGCAGTGGCAACGGCTATGTGCGTTCCGGCAATGCGTTCAATAATCTTGGTACCGCTGTGCCGACGACTGATTTCGGGACCGCTCCGGCCACGGTCACGCTGGACGGCAGCCTGCAGTATTTGACGGCCCATTATGGCAACGGCGCCCAGGTGGTTTGGGATGTTCTGGGTTTGACCGGAACCTTTGATGTCATGCAGAGCGGCGGCGTTGCCGGCAATGGCCTTTCCGGAGTTTTGGGCTTCGATGGCAGCAGCACCACCACTGTGCCGGATGGTGGCAGCACGGTCATGTTGCTCGGCGCGGCCCTGTCCGGACTCGGTCTGGTCGCCCGCCGCCTCAAAAAGTAACTCCCGTTTTTCCAACCAACGGCATCCTTGAAAAAGGATGCCGTTTTTTATTTTTCGCGGCTCTGCCAAGCAAGGCAACCGTGCTTACGCTGACACGGGGAGGCCGCTCCCGAAATCGTCGGATACATCCTCGGGCAGCAGGGTGGTCAGCGCGTCGTGATCGCATTGGCCGCTGGCGACCAGCCGCGTGCTCTGGTTGCGCACCGCGGCCTCGAACAGGTTCCGCATCTCGCGGGCGTTGCCAAACTTCTCGTTCCGTTCCGCGTACATCCGCGTGCAGAGCGCCAACACCTTTTTCTCCGCTTCGGTGGTGCAGATGAGTCCGCTTTGCGCCGCCATGCGATGGAAGATTTCCGCCAGGTCGTCCGGCGGGTAGTCCGGGAAATTCAGGTAGTTGGTGAAGCGCGATTCCAGGCCGGGGTTGGAGTTGATGAACTGCTTCATCGGCTTGTCATAGCCGGCGACGATCACGATGAGCCGGCCGCGGTCGTCTTCCATCCGCTTGAGCAGCGTCTCGATGGCTTCGTTGCCAAAATCTTCCGAGCCCCGGCCGGACAGCGCATAGGCCTCGTCGATGAACAGGATGCCGTCCATCGCCGAATCGATGGCCGCATGGGTGCGTACTGCCGTCTGCCCCACGTATTCCGCCACCAGCCGGCCGCGGTCGCATTCGACGACGTGTCCGCGTTTGAGCAGGCCGAGGGATTTGTAGATGCGGCCCATGAACCGCGCCACGGTGGTTTTGCCCGTGCCGGGATTGCCGAAGAAAACGCTGTGGAGGCTGGCCTTCACGACCGGCAAACCCTGTTCGCGCCGCATCACCTGCATCCGCGCGAAATTGGCGGCGCGGTGGACCTCGCTTTTCACCGGTTCCAGTCCCACCAGCGCGTCCAGTTCCTTGAAGATGGCGGTGAGGTCTTCCTCGCTCACGCCCGGGTCGGCCTGGCGGTCGGTGAAATCCACGGCGTACTGCCGCGACACCTCCGTGAATTGATCGGACACCACGGACGCGCGGCGGCGGCTGGCATCGGACGTTTCACTGTCCAAGGTGGAAAGGCTCGTTAGCAGCGTCTGCAACACCTGGCGCACAAACTCGATGGTGACCGGCTGCAAGCCCAGCTCCAGCGTATGCCGCGTGAACATGCTGAAGATTTCGTCCAGCCCGAATTTATCCACCGGCTGCAGCATGGCCGCCACGCGGTCCATGGCCCGGCGCCCGCCCTTGGCGAACCATTTCTTGAAGGCCTCGGGATCGCCGTTGCCGACAGCGTAGCCGGACTCGATCAGCGCCAGCGCATCCTCCGTCCGGGCCGACAGGCCGGCGATGCAGATGGACAGCGCCCCGTACGCCTGCCAGTCCGATTTTTCCGTGGCCAGCCGCCGCCACAGCGCCAAGGTGAGCAGCCGGATGAAGCCGTACAGGTTGTCGATCAGGTCAAACTCTTCTTCACCGATGCGCTTCACCGTCATCAGCGGCGGCGTCAGGATCTGCACGCACTCGATGAGCAAACGGAGCTGGATCAGGCTGCGCAGGATGGCCGCCTCTTTGGCGATCTCATAACCAAATACCCCGCCGCGCCAGTCACAGTTGCGCGACAGCAGGCTGAAACGCCGGGAATGCGATTCCATGCTGCTGCGCAGGCGCATGGCGTCATCCAGCGTGAACAGGGACTGCGATTGGTAAAAATTGAGGAGGTAATCCGTGGACATCTCGTCCAGCTCGGCCAGGTCCTCGTGTTTGAACGAGACGGTGCGGCCGGATTTCGGATGGCGGAACAGGGTGGTCAGGATGGAGCCCGGCAGCAGGGTTTCGTGGCTGGGCAGGGGCGGCCGGGGCGCGGTGGCGAGCGGCAGGTTGGCGGGCGCCCGCATGACCTCCGCCAGCAGGCGGGACTGGCGCAGCAACTCCTCCAGCCGCTGGCGCAGCTTGGCTTCGTCGGATTCAGATTGCTGGTTGGTTCCCATGCCTCAGGATCATCATACTATGGACGGCGCAAGTTGCCACCGGCAGGATTGCCATGGCAAGCTTCAAGTTCCCCGGCTTGAAAATAAAACTTGGCCTCGCGCGTCCGTTGGCGGTTAATTCCCCCATGGCGACCCTCGTATTCGACATTGAAACCTCCGCGCTGCCGCTCGAACAGTTCGACGAGGCGCAACAGGAATATCTTTTTCGCGATTCGGAGAAGATCGGGGACGCCGTGGCCAAACAGGCCAAGCGCGAGGAGATCACCCGGTTCATGAGCCTGTGGCCGTTCACCTCGCAGGTCGTCTGCATCGCCATGCTCAATGCCGAGACCGGGCGCGGCCAGTCCATCTACATCGCCGAGGATTTTGAGGATGACACCCCCGACGCCGGGCCGGTGGAGTTTTTGCCGGTCGCGGACGAGACGGAGCTGCTCACCGCGTTCTGGGACGTGGCGAAGCATTACGACAACGTGGTCACCTTCAACGGGCGCGGTTTCGACGTGCCGTTCATCTATCTCCGTTCGGCCCAGCTCAACGTGCCCATCACGAAGAAAAACTGGCTCGGTTACCGGTACGCCGTGGAGCCGCACTGCGACCTCGCGGAGCAGTTCACCTTTTACAGCGTCAGCGGGCGCGACGGCGCGGCACGGCGGTTCAACCTGGATTTTTACTGCAAGGCCTTTGGCATCGAATCGCCCAAAAGCGCCGGAGTGACCGGCATGGATGTGAAGGACCTGATGGAGGCCGGCAAATTCCGCGAGATCGCCGAATACTGCCTGCGCGATGTCCGCGCCACCGTGGACCTCTACAAGATCTGGAAGGAACGGCTGGCGGGGATAAAGTGAAAAGGACCGACGGTTAAAGGCACACACCCAATACATGAAGAGCGCCAAAGGATTTACGCTGGTCGAATTGCTGGTGGTCATCGCGATCATCGCCGTCCTCGTCGCGTTGTTGCTGCCGGTGTTGTCCCGGGCCAAGGAGCGGGTCCGGCGGACGGCTTGTTTGAACAACCTGAAGCAGGTCAACCTGGCACTGCACTTGTATGCGGGCGAGAACGGGGACAAATTGCCGAACCTCGGACTTATCACATATGTCACCTACAAGGATGTGGTTAAGAGTTTTGCCGGCGTCAACGGCCCGTCGTCGCCGCAGGACAAAATTTTCACCTGTCCGGATGATACGTATTATTACGATGAGGGTACTGTGGCCTACGTGCCACATGGCCGGCACGAGCAATTGATCTTTGATTATTCCAGCTACGCATTCAACGGCTTGAACCTGCTCACCAACTACCCCAATTTTGCTTACAACGGAATTTTGCCCGGCCTCGGCGGGAAAAAACTGGGTGCCGTAAAAAATCCCGCCCGGACGGTTTTGGCGCTGGAAGGGGCGGGCCTCATGCCCTATTCGTGGCACCTCCCGAAACTGGCCAATGCAGGGGACATGCCGATGTTCAAAGACGCCAAAAGCCTGATCAGCTTTGTGGATGGCCATGCGGACCTCATCAAGGTGTATTGGGACAGCTCGGTGCGGTATCCCAATGGGCTCTTTTCCGTCGCCGCCTATTACGACCCGCCCGCCGGTTACGATTACCAATGGAGCGCGAATTGAGAACGGAAGCAGCCAGTACCATGCGCACACTCGTTTGTTTTGCCCTCAAGGAAGAAGCCGGAGCGTTTCGAAAGATCGCGGCGGGGAAATCTGATGTTTTCATTCTCATCGTGGGCATCGGCCGCGCGAACGCGGAAAGATCGATTCGTGAATTTCTGACAGCCAATTCGCCGGATCTGGTGCTGACCTGTGGTTTTGCCGGGGGACTGAACCCGGATTTGAAAATCGGTGATGTCGCTTTTGATATTCCTATCGAAAAACAGTCAGAGCCTCCTTACGTCGGCTACTGCGAAAAATTGATGGCGGCCGGCGCAAAGCCCGCAAAATTTTTCTGCGCCGACCGCATCGCGACGACGGTCGCGGAAAAACAGAAGGTGCGGGCGGCGACCGGCGCGGATGTCGTGGAGATGGAGTCGGCGGCCATTCAAGCCGTGTGTGCCGGGAGGAACATTCCCTGTGTCACCGTCCGCGTGATCTCCGACACGGCGCACGAGGATTTGCCGCTGGATTTCAACGCGCTGGCCAAACCGGACAAGAGCATTGATTTTGGCAAGCTGGCCTGGGCCATCGCCCGTTCGCCGGGAAAAATCGGCGCCTTGATGGCGTTGCAGAAGAAAACCAATTTTGCCGCGGGTCAACTGGCCGCAGTGCTCCAAAAGATCATTTCTGCGTGACCTGCGGCTGTCCGTCGGGCGGGGCGGGTTTCTTGGCGTGTTCGCTGTAGCTGATGAACGCCGCGCCGATCATGATGAAGGTGACACCGATCCAGCGTGATGGCGAAACGTGTTCGTGCAGAAACCAGATGGCGGCAAAAGTCGTGAAGACAAAGCTCAGCGCGGTGAGCGGCCAGAGGAAACTGATGTCGTCCTTGGACATGAGCAGCAACAGGCAGCCGAAGAACAGCGCTTCAAAGAAGACCCCGAGCAGGATCTGCGGATTCGTCACCCCGGCCTTTGCGACACGCAACATCTCCGGCAGGGCGTAACCGTGCATTTCACCGATGGCATTCATGCCTTTCTTCAGCAGCACGACGCCGGTGGCCTCAAAGCTGAGGCCGATGATCAGAACCAAAAAGAGCTTTAACATGCGGTCTTATTTAACATAAAACCGGTGGAACGCGCTAAAAGAAAAATCACCCCAAATCCTGGTAACGGATCAACTGGATACCAAGTTTACCGACCAGTTCCTTCACGCGCGGGCTGATGAGGGCGTCGAACTCATGTTTGAACCTGTCGAGCGACGGGTGCGAGTACAGCTCGGAATCGCCGGCGGGCAGTTCGGGCAGCAGTTTCAGGATGTACTCTTCGTCCACGTGCGAGTCTTGCAACAGGCCGAAGGTGATCTGGGCGTGCCGGATGCCGCGCTGGCGCAGCGGTCCGCGGGCGCGGTTGGAAAGCCATTCGTAGATCGCGGCATGGGACATCCGGTAAAACAGCCGTCCATTGGCCATGCGCCGGCTGCGCGCCAGGCAATCGCGCGTGAGCCGCAGGTGCCGGATGCCCAGTTTTTCGGAATCCTCCATCAGGATCTTGAAAACCACGGGGTGCAGGTGGAGGTGCAGGTGGCCGTTGACGTGGTCCAGCACCAGGCCGGTGCCGCGGAATTTTTCGAACTGTGCGTGTATCTCGGCGCGGAGCTGCTCCCGCAGGCCGCCCTTGAAAAAGTAACCCATGCCGACGCCGACAGGGCGGTTGGAGAATTCGCCGCGCGCGTTGACGAGGCCGGGAATCTTTTCCGGCGGCAGCGCGGAATGGCCCATCAGCAACGTCAGATGCAGGCCGACCCCGAGGCGCGGGTTTTCTTTCGCCAGCCTCACGGCCTCGTCAAAGCCCGGCTCGTTCACCATCAGGCTGGCGCTGGTGAGGATGCCTTCGCGATGGGCGCGGATGACGGCGGTATTGACCGAAGGGGAGAGGCCAAAGTCATCGGCGTTGACGATGAGCCGGCGGGTTTCAGGGCTGGCCATAGCTGGGCGAGGTGGTACCGGCAACATGGCGCAACCATGACTTGAAGATCAGCGCGAGCTTGTGCGGCTTGGACAATTTCAGCGGCTTGGGACCGAAGACATCGAACCGTCCGCGCTCCAGCTTCAGCAGCAGCTGCCAGTAGACGCTGCCCATCAGCTCGGCGGCGACCATGCTGGCACGGTCCCCGGGCGGCAACGTCTTTTGCGCGAGCTGGTAAAAGTTCCGCGCCCGGCCGGCGACGCTGACGGCAAGGGCATGGTAACGGTCGGAGTATTTCGAATCCAGAATCTCCGCCTCGCTGACATTGAATTTTTTCAGCTCGCTCTGCGGGAGATAGATCCGGCCGCGGGCGGCGTCATTTTTCACATCGCGCAAAATATTGGTCAATTGCAGCGCCTTGCCAAGATGGATGGCGTAGTCGTGGCAGGCTGGGTTCTGGTAGCCGAAGATCTCGATGCTCAGCAGGCCGACGACGGAGGCGACGCGGTAACAATAGAGATCAAGCTGTTCATTGTCCTCATAGCGCAACCGGTCCAGGTCCATCTCACAGCCTTTGATGAGCTCATCAAAGAGCGGGAAGGGGAGTTTGAAGCGCTGGATGATGGGGGAGAATTCCTGGTTGAGGACAAATTGCGGCGGCTGGTTTTTGCAGGCGCGCCGGATGTCCGCGCGCCAATCGGCCAGCTGTTCGCGGCGTTTTTCGGTGGGCACGGCGTCCTCGTCCGCAACATCATCCACGGCCCGGCAGAAGGCGTAGAGGGCGGACATGGCATCGCGCCGTTCACGCGGCAACAAGACAAAGGCCAGCGCGAGGTTGGAGGCGCTTTTCTTGGTGAGCGCGCGGCTGTGCTGCATGGTCACGGCCCGGGCGGCGGCTGGTTTGGGTTGCGCATGGGCGGCAGGCCGCCCTTTTCCGCGAGGGTGGGGTTGTGCTGGCGATGGTGGCGTTTGCGGTGCTTGTGTTTCCGCTTTTTGCTCTTGGGGCGGTAAACAACGGCCCAGATCGCCACCACGCCGATGCCCAGCCCGATGGCCGCGACCATCACCGCAAACATCAACCAGTCCGCCGAATTGCCGGTGGACGGCAGTGAAAAAATATTGTTCATCAATCAACCGCGCCGGCCGATACGCCGTCGCCTTCTACTTTCATATTCAACCGCTGCATCCGATAACGCAGCGCATGACGGGTGAGCTTAAGCCTTTCGGCGGTGCGTGTCAGGCTGAAATTGTTCTGCTCCAGCGCGGTCTGGATGATTTCCCGCTCGTGCCGGCCCAGGGCGTCGTCCAGCGACTCGTCGGGGGCGGCGGCGGAAGCCGGCCTTTGCAGGCGCGCCTCGACGGCAAAATCCGGCAGGTCGGCGGGCTGGATCTCATGACCGGTCTCAAGGATCAGCGCGCGTTCGATGACATTGCGGAGTTCGCGCACATTGCCGGGCCAGCGCTGGGCCACCAGCTTCTGTTGCGCGGCGGGGGTGAAGCCGTCCACGCTCTTGTTCATTTTGGTGCGGAACACCTTCAGGAAATGTCCGGCCAGCAGCAGCACGTCGTCACCCCGCTCGCGCAGGGGCGGCAGGTTGAACTGCACGACATTGAGGCGATGATAGAGGTCCTCGCGAAAATCGCCGGTGCTGATGGCCTGGGCGATGTCGCGGTTGGTCGCGGCGATGAGCCGGACGTTGACCCGCAATTCCTCCGTGCCGCCGACGCGCGTGAAGGAGCCGTCCTCGAGAAAACGCAGCAGCTTGGCCTGGAGCGGCTTGCCCATGTCGGCGATCTCATCCAGAAAAATCGTGCCGCCATCGGCCTCCTCGACGCGCCCGAGCTTTTGTTTCAGGGCCCCGGTGAAGGCGCCGCGTTCGTGGCCGAACAGCTCGCTTTCCAGCAGGGTCTCGGGAATCGCCGCGCAGTTGATGCGGACGTAATGCGCATTGCGCCGCCGGCTCAGGCTGTGCAGCGCGCCGGCGACCAGTTCCTTGCCCGTGCCGCTTTCGCCCAGGACCAGCACGCGCGCATCGGTGACGGACACGGTGCGGATGAGCTGGCGCAGGTCGCGCATCTTCGGTGATTCGCCGACGATCTGGTCAAGGCCGATGATTTCGCCGGCCTGGGTGCGCAGGGCGGCATTGTCGCGCAGCAGATGATAGCGTTCGGCGCAGCGCGCCACGGCGTGGAACAATTCCTCCGGCTCGAAGGGCTTGGCGAGGTAATCCAGCGCCCCGGCCTTGATGGCCTCAACCGCGAGCTTGGGCGTGGCGAACGCGGTGATCATGAGCGAGGGCAGTTCCGGCCGCTGGTTCTTGATTTTGCCGAGAAATTCATAGCCGGTCATGCCGCCGAGCCGGGCATCGGTGATGACCATGAAAAAGTCGCCATCGGCCAGGAGCCTGAGGCCTTCCTCGGCGGATTCGGCCGTCTGGACCTCGTAACCCTCGTCGCCCAGCATCATCTGGAGCGAGCGGCGCATGTTCTTCTCGTCATCCACGACGAGGACGGGTGGCAGTGGCAGGCTCATTTCTTAAATGGTTTTGGCAGTGACTTCGCGGGGAAGGTTACGACGAATTTCGCGCCCTTTCCAAGCACCGATTCCACGTGCACGGTGCCGCCATACAGCTCGGCGTTGTGCTTGACGATGGCCAGGCCGAGGCCGGTGCCCGTTTCCTTGGTGGTGAAATAGGCCTCAAAAATGCGCCCGAACCTGTCCGGCGACACGCCCGGCCCGCTGTCGGCGACGGTGATCTCCACCGTCTGGTCGCGCTGGGTCCTGGCGGAGAGGGTGATGACCCCCTGTTCACCCTGGGCCTCGCGCGCGTTCCGGAGCAGGTTCACCAAGATTTCGGAAAGGTGCCCGCGCTGCATCAGCAGGGGCGGAAACGGCCCGGAAAAGCTTTTCTTCACCCGGATGCCGGTTGGCACGGCGGCGGGAAAAACCGCCTCTACGGCTTCATCAAGCTTCTCCTCGACGTCGAGTTTTTCGACGCGGCCCTCGCTCAATTGCGCGTAGCCCATGATCTGGGTGATGACCTTGTCGGCATGGGTGACCTCCTCCTGGATGATCTCGACCTGCTGGGTGGCGGATTTCTTGTTTTCGCGGATGGAGCGTTCCAGCGAGTGGGCGGCATTGCGGATGACCGCGAGCGGGTTTTTGATCTGATGGGCGAACTCGGCGGCCAGCCGGCCGGCGGAGCGCAACTGCCCCTCGCGGGCGGCGAATTCGCTGGCCTCCTCGATGGCCAGCCGCTGTTTTTCCAGGAAGGCCTGCACCCCGTAGCTGGTGATCGCCACCAGCCACAACACCAGCATCCGGAGAAAGAACAGTTCGCCCAATTCTTCAGAGGGAGTCATGTCGAGGGCGCGTTGCGTATTTTCATCGAGGGTGGGTATGACCGTGGCTTCGATGACCGCCACGAGGGTGTAGCACAGGCTGATGGCGAAATTCAGGAATAGCTGGGAAAATCCCGGCGGCACGCTCACCGCATTCCTCAGGATCAGGCCGATGAACAGCCAGAATAAAACGCTGTCCAGCGCGCCCGCGATGCTGGTCATGCCCGCCAGCATCAGGCCGTCGATCAGGCTGCTGGTGACCACGGACCATTGCAACAAGGCCAGCGGCATCCGGCCGACAGCGAGAACCGGCAGCGCCAGCAACACGGTCGACAGGATGTAAAACCAAAAGAGCAACTGGACCGTTGCCACCTGCACATCCAGGTTGCTGGACAGCGAACTCATCCACTTCGAGTGGTAGTTGAAGGAGTGCAGGATGATGATGATGAAGACGGCCTTGACCGGGAGCATGATGTTGCGCTCCATCAGTTCAATGCGCCGCCGGGCGCGCTCCGGGTCAGGTGCGGGGATCTCGAACAGCGGTAACAGCCGTTTCAGCAGTTGTGAACGGCTCGATATCATGGGCTCAGCGCACCAGCTTCAAGGCGCATTCCGCGATCTGGTCCACCGGCCACAGGCGGCCGATGCCCTCGTAGCCGCAGGACAGCATCCCCTCGTCCGGTCCGATGAATTCCGCGCCGCGCTTTTTCAGGGCGGCCACGTTCGCCTGCGTGGCGGCGTGCAACCACATCTTTCCGTTCATGGCGGGGGCGATCAAAAGTTTGGCCTTGGGATTCAAGGCCAGCGCGATGCAACTCAGGGCATCGTCTGCGAGGCCATTTGCGAGCTTGGCGATGACGTTCGCGGTGGCGGGGGCGATGAGCAACAGGTCCGCCTCGTCAGCGAGGGAGATGTGCGTGGGCTTCCAGCCTTCGTCCTCGTCGTACAGATCGGTGACCACGGGGTTGCGGGTGAGCGTCTTGAAGGGCAGCGGCGTGATGAAGCGCTGGGCATCCGCGGTCATGACCGTGCGCACGTCGCACTTTGCCTTGGTGAGCAGCGATGCCAGGTCGGCCGCCTTGTGCGCGGCGATGGAGCCGGTCACCCCGAGAACAATTTTGGCACTCATATCTTCAGTTCAGCTTGAACCACCAATCTACACTGATCTTACAGGACATCAACCCGCCTGGATTACTGCCTGCTCCGGTTTCCTTTTGCTTTACGGACCAAGGTGCTTTTTTTGGGCTCTATTTTTGCGGGCAGCTCCATGGTGATGTATTCCATGTCCGGTGCATGTGATCGCGCCACGCGCATCTTTTCCGCCTCCACCACTGCCAGGGTCCGGCGCAAATCTTCCGACTTGGACGTGCTGATGACGAGGTAATCGAAGTTTTTCCACTGGGCGACCTCCTGTTTGGCGGAGGCCAGACGTTTCTTGATGTCCGCCGGGTCGTCGGCATTGCGATTTTTCAGCCGCGCTTCGAGAATTTCCAAGGACGGCGTGGTGAGAAATACCGTCACCAGCGCGCGCTTCAATTCCGGCTCCGCCTCCGCCGCGGCGCGGATGGTCTTCGCGCCTTGTACGTCCACGTTCAGCAAAACGTCCTTGCCGGCGCGCAATTTGGAAAGCAGTTCCGATTTTAGCAGGCCATAGCTATTGCCGTAGACCTGCGCGTTCTCGATAAAATTTCCAGCCTGCACGCGCCGCAAAAAATCCTCGGCCTTGAGAAAATAATAATCCACGCCGTCCACCTCGCCCTTGCGGGGTTCCCGGGTGGTGCACGTCACGGCGCGGGCCATCTCGGGGCGCGCCTGGAGCAGGAGTTCACAAAGCGTGGTCTTGCCCGCGCCGGAGGGGGCGGAGATCAGAATCAACAGCGGGGCTGGTTTTTTTTCGGCCATGTTCACTCCACGTTTTGGGCCTGTTCGCGGAACCGCTCGAGCTCCGTTTTCAGGGTAACAACCTCGCGCGAGATGACGGCATCGTTCGCCTTGGAACCGATGGTGTTGATTTCACGGTTCATCTCCTGCGCGAGAAAATCGAGCGTACGGCCGACCGGTTCCTTGGACTTGGCGCAATCGGCGAACTGCTGGAAATGGCTTTGCAGCCGGGTCAGTTCCTCCGAGATGTCCGAGCGGTCGGCGAACAGGACAATCTCCTTGAGCAGGCGCTCGTCCTCGGGCGCGATGTTTTCCAGGCCGGCGGCCTTGATGCGTTCGAGGAGGTTCTGCCGGTAGTTCTCCGCCGTGACGGGGGCCTGTTTCTGGATCTTGTCCACCGCACCGCGCATGATGGCGATGCGGGCGGACAGGTCTTTCGCCAGGTGCGCGCCTTCGCGTTCGCGCATCTTGAGCAGCGCGGTGAGGCCCTGGGTCAGGGCCTTTTCCACGGCGGGCCAGAGGTCTTCCTCCTCGGCGAGTTCTTCATCGGTCTGGAAGACGCCGGGCGCGCGCAGCACCTGGTCGAGCGTCACTTCACCGGCAAGTTTCAGGGTCTTGGCGAGCTTGGCGAGCTCGGCGGCGTAGGCCTTGGCGAGCTCGGTGTTGAGGTGTTTGCGGGCGGAAAGCTTGTCCTCGGCGGTGTGGAGGGAGACGCGCACGTTCACGCGGCCGCGCGCGACGCCGCGGTGGATGGCGTCGCGGATCTGCGCCTCCAGCATCTCGGTCTTGGGCGGGAGCGTCACGGAGACCTCGGCCTGCTTGCGGTTCACGGAACTGAGTTCCACCGTGACCTTGAAGCCGTCCTGCGCACACTCGCCGCGACCGTAACCCGTCATGGATTTCATCCGCCGGATGATGCAAAAAAAGGAGGTGGCAGGCGAATCAATTTTGTGAACAGGGGGAACCTCTCCTAGCGTGAACTAAACTGCGGTCAGCAATGGCGATTAAATAGAGTCAATCGCTTCACTTTTCACGCCTGCGCCGGGCAAAAAACCACGCCCCGCCGCCAACCAAGGCCAAAATTGTTGATGAAGGTTCCGGCACTGCGGTGATGCCTTCTTGAAACCACAAGCTTTCGCCCGGATACGCAACACCTTGGTATATGATTGATCCACCTGTATAACTGCCATCCGTTACTCCAGAACCAAAGTTGTCACTGCCCCCTTGTGCAACCAATTCCAAAACGTAGGTAGATCCGGGGGCCAAGGAAACCGGCGATCCAAAATAAAAATTGGTGAACCCGAGAAAACCATCCGCCATAAAGACCGGAGCAGTGGAGCTGATAACTCCCCCCGAAATGGAATTGGAATGCAAATTGACGAATACTGTTCCTCCGAAATGACTAAGAACATCTCCGTCATATAGGTATAGCTGCACAAAATCAATCATCGACAGGTTGGGCGTGAAAGATTGACCCATCGGTTGCCCGGATTGGAGCCCTGCAGCCCCCTCGACAAGGTTCGTTGATTGTTGATCAACTAACAATACGCCTTGGCTGCGGGCAAAGCAGGTTGCTAACAATAGCAATATTGATATGACTTTTATTTTCATGAGTTATTTGGATGGCAGGTCGATTGGTGCAAAAGTAACGTGCTCTAACTCCCCAGAGGTGCCATCAGAGCGTTTGTAGGCGGATTTAGTGATTGCAAAATTTGTATTCGCCGCATCCCAATGCACGATGAAAAACTTAGCTTGCTGTGGAACGGATTGTTCGCCAGCGTCCGTAATCAGAAGGTCACCGACACAATTCGTAAAAAAAATTGCGGGGAGTTCAAAAATTGCGTTTCGAGCATTGTCACACACAAAAAGATTTTGGTTTGGTGGGATGATGTCGAAATCCTCGGTATGAATGCCCCCAGCAATAAGATTAGTTGTATTGTAAGTGACAACCACTCCATTAGTAGCAACGGAATAAATAAATCCGCTTGGCTGCGCATCCTCATCTCCGGTAATAATTTTCCCCGCCCACGGCCCCCATTTATTGGTGTCATTTGGCAAAGTGATAACACCTTCCAGATGTTGTGTCGGAAGATTTGTGAGCAAAGTTGGATTGGCCTGCGAATCGACGGACCAAACACCTTTTCCGGGGCTTGAAAAACCACCATCACTGGTCACGGCAATGAGATTGTTGCTAAACATGCCGGTTTGATCCACATACAGGCTGCCACGGATTGGCAGCGCGTTGGTCACAAGGGAGTTGGTCAGAATGCACCAATTCAGGTTTGATCGCGTGCCATCTGCCGAGAGCCAGCCAATGGCGTTGCCGCTACTGAAATAAACATCGCCATTGGTGAAACCGTTGACGTTGGTCTTGACGGTTGCCAACTTAACTTCGTCTGGCGCATGCTGCACACCTGACCAATTGGTAATCACAACGTTCGTAATATTACCCACAATCAGGTTGGTGTAAATACGCGCAAAATTGTTGGGGGTTCCTCCATCGTAGTTGATGGATACGATCAGGGAGTTTGACGGCGAGTGGTAATCAATGCCCACGGGTGAGGGGACATTCGTAACCAGCGTGAAAATGATTGAATCGGCAATTGAGACCGTCGCTGAAGCAGCGTTTGATTTGATCAAGTAAGTGTCCGAATTGGTCGAGCTTGGTGCCAATGTCGCCACCACCGTTTCATCACCTTCAATTAGATAGTCGGCAATGGGTTGCACAAAAATATTTGTTGAAGTGGCCCCGGCTGTAAAAGTTACCGAACCGCTCAAATTCGTGTAGTCTGCGCCGTTGCTAGCCGTACCGGAAATCAAATACGATACCGTAAGGCTGTTAAAAATGTTGCGCGTATCCGTACGTGATATCTTAAAACTTCCCACCTGCCCCGGTAAATTAGCGATCTGTGACGGCTCCGCCGCGTTGATTGTGGCTGAAATACCCACCTCAGTTGAGGAATCGGCGATTGAAATCGTTCCCGTCGCGTGGTTAGTGACAACAAGATAACCGTTGGTAACCGTATCCAGCAGAGTGATGATGACGGTTTCCGATCCCTCAAAAAGGCTATCTGCCAAGGGAGCAATGACAATATTTGTGTCCTGCATTTCAGGTGCAAAATTCACCGTGCCACTCAAGAAGGTATAGTCCACGCCATTACTGGCCGTGCCGCCGATCACATACCGCACCGACAAGTTTGTGAAAATATTTCTACTATCTTCTCGATGCACCGAGAAAAACGCCAACACCGCCGGCATTCCGGGCGGGCCATCGGGTTCAATGGCCACATTGGTAATGACACCCATGCTTACGGTTGTAGAAGTATCGCCGATTGAAATCGTTGCATTGGTATTGTCGCCATCCATCCGGTAGGCATTGGTTGGGTAAAGCGTGAGCGTCACCGTCTCCAGCCCCTCGGGCAAATTGTCCTTCAACGGCACCACGTCGATGTTGGTTTCCACAATGTCCGGTTCAAAAATCATCGTGCCGGTCAACAGTGTATAATCCACACCATTGCTCGCCGTGCCGGAAATCAAATAGTTTACGGCCAAGCGGTTGGTGGTAATGCCCTGATCGTCATAGCGATACAAGGTGAACTGGGCCGGTATGGCCGGCACATTGGGTGGCCCGTCCGGTTCATAAGTCAAAGAGTCACCAAGAACCAAGATGCCCACCGAGCTTGAAGAATCAAAAAGCTGGATTTTGGCAGTATCATTGCCACCGGGGTTGATCAAGTAGGTGTTGGTTGGAATCAACGTCATCACAACCGATTCGCTGCCCTCAATCAGATTGTCCGCGATGGGCTGCACATCAATTTCAGTGGTCTCATCGCCGTTGGTCACGGTCATCACGCCGGAGAGCAGGGTGTAATCCGCGCCGTTGCTGGCCGTGCCGCTCATGCGGTAATACACCGTCAGGTTATTCGTGATGTCCGAAGCCGTGCTAGCATATACCAAAAAAGTGCCGTTCTTGCCGGGAATGCTGCCTTGCGGTTCAAAGGCGTCATCTCCTTTGACGAGGGAAAGAATCCAATCCGCCTGATGCGCCCGGAAAAACATCATCGGATTGTCCGTGATGCTTACGGGAGAGAATAAAGTCTGGTTGGTGCCGTCTCCCTGCTTTATCTCGCCCAATGCCCAGTCGCCAGGTAGAAGGAGATTGGTTTTGCTGAGCAACTGGTAGTAATCCGTGTTCGTGGTGTTGTGCAACAGCAGGTTGGCCACCTGATTGGTCGGGTCCACGCTGACGATTTCCAACCACAAGCCATTCGTGGAATAGGACAACGCCGGAAAACCATAGGGCGAACTGGGGCTGTTCGTACCACTGCCAGATCCCGGCGGAATGATGGAGACGCTTTGAGCCATAAACGAGCCGGTACTACCCGCACTTTGCACGGCGACAAGGGCATCGTAATCTATCTCGCGGTCGTCCAAGGCAAAGGTGCCATCGCCCAGCGGCCAGACATCCAATCCCGAGGGGTTGCCTGGCAAGGGCGGCCAGGTCGGATGTTGCACGGACCAGAAACCGGTTGCATCCACCCGGCCAAGCCGGTTTTTGGGCAGCGAATCAAAGGATACTGGCGAAACCGCCGTCAATGCCTCCAACATTGCGGACAAGTCCGACGCCGACGTTGAGATTTGAGTGGATGAGGTTGGCGAAGCTATTTGCTGCGCGTAAATAAGATTGAGCGACAGGACAAGTCCCGCCCCGGATAGTAAGACCCTTTTGACCATTTTCATATTTTCCACCTCTGAATGGGGAAATTATTGAATTGTTCCCGTTTGAAGTGCAAGAAAAAAAGACAACTGGTGGTTGGTAGCCCATATGGGGGTTTCCTGTTTCGGTATGGTGCGTGTCATCATCCCTCCGTTTGTATCAGGTTTTGGGCGAAAAAATCCGCGACGAACGGATCAAAATGGGCTTAAGCCAGGAAGACCTCGCCGAAAAGTCGAGCCTGACACGCAATTACATCGGCCAGATTGAGCGCGCTGAAAAGCGAATCCACTTGGAAACACTGGCGAAGATCGCCAAGGCGTTAAAAGTCCGTCTGCGTGATCTGGTGGCTGATGTTTAATTTCCCTCCAATTGGCGATTCACTCCACAAACTCAAAACAAAATCCGCCCCGGGAAAAGCGGCATCCGCTACGCTATGGCGCGACAGGGAGTGTGGCAGTCCTCTGGAGCTTTGGGGGTCAGCGCCTATCCTGCCGTGGGTTGATCACTTTTGGGCCCGCAACAATTTCAGCGCCGACTTAAAATCCTTCGGCAGCGGGGCTTCGAAATTCACGGTCTTGTTGGTCCGGGGGTGGATGAAGGAGAGTTTGTGCGCGTGCAGGAGGACGCGCGGGGCGGTATAGCCGGTGAGCTTGGCGAATTTCTTGTTCTGATTGGCACCGTAGGTTTCATCGCCGAGGACGGGATGGCCGAGGTGCTGAAAATGCACGCGGATCTGGTGGGTGCGGCCGGTGTGGATCTCGGCCTCGGCGTGCGTGGCGTGGGCGAGGCGTTCGAGGACGCGGAAACTGGTGTGCGCGGCGCGGCCTTCGCCATCGGGGTGGACGGCCATGCGCTTGCGGTGGATGGGATGGCGGGCGATATCGGCGATGATCTCGCCGGAGTCCGGCTGGAGGACGCCGATGAGCAGGGCGTCGTAAAACTTCTTCACGGTGCGCCCGGCGAATTGTTGCGAGAGGGCGAGGTGCGTCTCGTCGTTCTTGGCGACGACGAGGCAACCGCTGGTTTCCTTGTCCAGCCGGTGGACGATGCCGGGCCGGGCCACGCCGCCGATGCCGCTCAGCGAACCTTTGCAATGATGGAGCAGGGCGTTGACGAGCGTGCCGCCTTCATGGCCGGCTGCGGGATGGACGACGATGCCGGCGGGCTTGTTCAACACGAGCAGCGATTTGTCCTCGAACAAAACATCGAGCGGAATTTCCTCCGGCAAGGTTTCGGACGGGCGCGCCTCGGGCCAGCGGATGGTGATCTCCTCGCCAGCACGCGGGGCATGGGTGGCCTTGGCGGGCTGGCCGTTGATGCGGATATCGCCCGACTCGATGAGGCGCTGCATGGTACCACGCGAGGCGGTGGGGAATTTGCCGCGGAGAAACGTGTCGAGCCGCACGCCGGGCTGCGACTGTTCGACGACAAGAGTTTGGGTGCGGGAGGTCATTGGCCTTTATTGAACCGCTTTCACCGGAACGATGCGGAAGATTTTTAACGCAAGGCCGCAAAGCCGCAAAGCCGCAAGGGTTTCGTTAATGGGGATGGTGATCGCAGTGTTCACCGTTTGGTACCTGGCGATGGCCACGGCCAGGCTGGACGAATCACCCGGTTTATTTGGCGGCTTTGCGCCTTTGCGCCTTTGCGTTAATTCTGGACTGCATGGATTCGCCTTCGCGTCCTTCGCACGAAATGCTTTTGGCAGCAGTTTCATTGCGCGGGTTTGGGCACGCTATCGGTCCGCCAGTTGATGAGCAGGATGATCGCGACGCCGGTGCAGATGGCGGAGTCGGCGACATTGAACGCGGGAAAATCGAGCATCTCGTAGCTGCCACGTCGTTGCATGTAGAAATGGAGAAAGTCCACGACGGCGTGGCGGCCCGGCAGGAGGCGGTCGGTGAGGTTGCCGATGATGCCGCCAAAGATGAGGCCGAAGGCGAACTGGCCGAGGATGCGTTCGGCGTTGAAATGGCGGCGGAAGACAAACAGGAGGACGAGCGCGGTGATGGCGACGGCGGCGAGCAGGGCGTTGTTGCCGGTGAACATGCTCCAGGCCGCGCCGGTGTTGACGCGGTGGGCGAGGTTGAAAAAGCCGGGGATGATGATGTGCTCATCGCCCTCGACGATGCAGCGGAGCACGAGCCACTTGGTGAACTGGTCGAGGGCAAAGACGACGGCGGCCAGCACAAAAATGCGGCGGGTGGCGGCGTTAAAAATGGGCGGCGCGGCGGACATCACGAGCGGACAATAAACCAGATTTTTGCGAAATGAAAAGCACCAAGCACCAGGCTCCAAACAACCGGCAAGGGCCAGGTTCCACCGGGCCCGGCTTCATGGGCGTCCGGTAAAAAAGGGTTGGCAAGTTCCTTTAATCCAGTGAATAACTGATTCTTGACAGACGCCGCGGCGATATAGCAACTTTGGCGCACGTTGTCAGAAGTCAACCCTAACTTAAACCAACTAATGAATCCTTCATTCCTTGTCTTCCGTATTTTGCCCGTGGCCGCCGGCGCGCTGTTGCTGGCGGGATGTACAACGCCGGTCGTGATGATCCAAACCAAGCCGCCGGGTTCCATGGTCTCGGTGACCACCCGCGAGGGCAAGCCGGTGGTGTCGGGCCCCGCGCCGGTGTCCACCCCGGTGAGTTTCTCGAGCCAGAGTGCCGCTTATGAGATCGTCGTCCAGCCGCCGCCCAGCAATGAGAATTTCCTGACCAACCACTATGAGCTGACCTCGGACAAGTTTTTCGGCCTGCCGGCCACGCCGGAAGACCCAAACACAAGGCGGCTGGACATCAAGCTGGATCCGCGGGTTTACGCGAAGATACCGGACTTGCGCTTCATCATTTCTCCCAACGGGATGAGGGGGTTCCTTTCACCTTCGCGCGCTTTCTTCGAGATCAGCGAGCCGGGCGGTGTTTTGCCCCAGCGCATCAAGGATTTGGGGGAGGATAATGGCATTTCCAGCCTCTCGCTTTCGCCGGATGGCGACACCATTGTCTATTCGGTCGGCGAACTGGACAAGGCGGCGCTCATGAAGTCCTACGACGCCGACCAGACCGTTGATGTTCCCCTGCTGGGAGCCAACCTCAGCGCCGTGAGCACCACGAGCGGCGGCGTGCAGCATATCACCCGGGAAAATTTCCTGGACATGTTCCCGTCCTATTCGGCCGACGGGAAATTTCTGATTTTCTCCAGCAACCGCCGCCGGCTGCACTCCAGCGACATCCTGCGCATCAATGCCTCCTCCCGGGGCGGCGTGGCCGACATCTATCTGGACCAGCGGGGTATGCGCGCCGTCCAGCCCAGCCAGGCGAACGATGCCACCGATGCGCGGGATGCCACGATTTGCTTCGCGCTCTACCCGGATAACTGGAAGACGCCGAACGACGTGGAAATCTGGACCATCGGCGGGCCGAACAAGTTCCCGACGCAAGTCGCCAAGGGCGTGATGCCCCAGATTTCGCCCGACGGCAAGCGCATCGCCTACATCGGGCCGGACAGCAACCTGTGGATGGTGGATGTGGACGGCAGCCAGGCGACCCAATTGACGTCGGGCGCGCAAGACATCCTCAAGCGTTACAAGGAAAGCATGTCCGTGGATGAACTGGCCGCGATCAAGCGGCTGGAGGACAGCGGTGAACTGTTAAAATATTATCCCCCGTATTCCTTTCCTTGCTGGGACGCCACCGGCAAACGCATCGCGTATACCAGCATGCAGGGCAATGATCCGACCGGCCGGCCGAATGAAGACATCTGGATGATCGACGCGCTGGGCAACGACCAGCAATTGACCACCAACGGTTCGATCGACCGTTTTCCGGTATTTTCGCCGGATGGCAAATGGATTTATTTCTTCTCCAACCGCGGCGGCAACTGGGCGATCTGGCGCATCACGGCCCCATAAGTCCGTTCAAGGCTGCTGGCCTGCCCAGTAAACGGTGATGCGCGAACATTTGGAACGGTTATATTCGGGACAAAAAAACTCCACGTCCAGCCCCGTCCCTTCATACCGGGACGTGCTGGTGTAGTTCATCGTCGGCCGGCCGATCAATTTTTCAATGTCGCCGCTGGACTTGCCCAACAGCGCCAGCTTGGGGTCGTCCACGCCCCGGGCGGCGAGCCAGGAAAGATGGTCCGCGTCAAAACTGATGGAGCGGACAACCTTGGTCTGGTTGTCGAACTGGACCTCCATGCCACCCGCCCGATAGGTCCAAACCAGAATCTGGTCGCGCAAGCTTCCCCCTTCGGTGCGTTCCGTGGTGGCTTCGCCCAACAACGCCCTGACCTCGT
Source organism: Candidatus Acidiferrales bacterium (assembly GCA_035482455.1). GTDB lineage: Bacteria > Verrucomicrobiota > Verrucomicrobiia > Limisphaerales > UBA11358 > UBA11358. The sequence goes on from DATHQS010000247.1 coordinate 25,750, forward strand.
CCGTTTTGGCCCCGATTTTGAGGCCGAACAGTTCACTGAAATCCCCCAGTTTGAGCTGGGTGAGGGCGGGGCGGGCGCGGGGCGGGGAAGCCGGCGCCACGGGCGTCACCGGTTTCATTGTTGGATCGTGCCGGCTTGAAATTGCATTGGCGTCACCGGGATTGGAGCCGGGAAGCATCCCGCGGAGTGACGGTTCGCTGATGAACAAGAAATCACCTTCCGGGGTGTTGCCTTCGAATGTGCCGCCGTAAGGCATGGGATTGATGCGCCCCAAGTCCGCTCTTATATCTTTCATGGTCAGCACACCGTCCTTGCCGCCGTCACTGAAGATGGCGAGCAGCCGTTTGGTGAATGGCGAATTTTCACCCGGTCGTCCGTCCGGCACCAGGGTCAGGCCGCCTGAAGTCAGAAAGAGGCGGGATTGATTTTTGAGCCCTTCAGTGACGATGGTGGCCGGAGGCTGGTCGTCGTATTCATTGTAGCCGCGATAGGAGGCGACCGAAATCCGCTCGCCAATCGCTCCGCCAAAACAGACATCCAAAATCACCAGGACGTGATGGCAGTTCGTGATGCCCGCAATGGTATCCAGCAGCTCTTCATGGTCGAGGTAGCTTTTGTGCCGCAGATCGACATATTGGGAATCTTTGGCGACCACATAACCATGGTGGAGCTTGGGATCATAGGTTCCGTGGCCCGCGAAGAAGACCAGCAACTGGTCGTCCCTTTCATACGGCCTGTCCCGGTAGCGAAGCAGCGTCATGATCACCTCGTCGGCAGTGGCGTTGGTGACCACCTCGGTTTTAAAACCGAATTTGGATGACAATTTCCCGGCCAGGGCCGTGGCGTCGTTTACCGGGTTGGAGAGCTGCGGCCATTTGGGGTCGTCATATTGGTCAGTGGCGAAAAGCAGCGCGTAGTCTTTGCCGATGCGCACCGGCTGGGAGACATTGACCGGGTCGGACCCGATGGGTGCCACTCCCCGGCTTTCGTCCGCGAATGCCGGCGGCAGTAGCGGGAACAGGCACAGCGCGACGCAACTCCGCAATATTATGCTGGAACGTGAAAGCGGATGGGCCAAACCCCCGGCGTGGGCTGCTCTGAGTGCATTCACGATTAGGTTCTTTTACCTGTTTCATAAGATGCGTCAAGCAAGTTTTAACCTGCTTCCGGGCGCAACGCACATGAAAACAGACCGGGCGGCCGCCTATTGCATTGACAATAACCCGGCGCGTACTTGAAATTAATTGTGTAATTCAGAAGTGCATTAATACTGATGATGCAGCCTTTTAAACTTGGCCCGCTCCTGCTTTCCGTATTCCTGCTCATCGGCTGCTGGCACCCGCCGGAGTTGAGGGCGGAGACGCGCCGGGCGCTGCTCATCGGCATCAATACGTATGTTCCATCCGCCGCCTTGACCGTTGCCGCCTTGCCAGCCGGGCGCGGGAGCTTCGGTGACTTGCATGGCTGTGTGAACGATGCCGAGGCGTTTCGTGATGTGCTGATGGCGAGGTTCAACTTTGAGCCGGCGAACATCCATACGCTGCTGAATGCCGAGGCCACCCGCGAAAAAATCCTGGCGGAAATCCAGACGGAATTGATCGATAACGCGTCCCCGGGCGATGTCTGCGTGTTTTTTTACGCCGGTCACGGTTCATTGATCCGGAACCTGAAGACACCCAAACCATCCGGCATGGACTCGACCCTGGTGCCGGCCGATTCCAGCCGGGGAGTGATGGATATCCGGGACAAGGAACTGGCGCGACTTTTCAACAAGGCCCTCGACAAGGGAGTGACGCTTACGGCCATCTTTGACAGCTGCCATAGCGGTTCGATCGCGCGCGGTTTGCCGGTGGCCGTGGCCAGCCGGCAACTGGCGCCCGGACCCTGGGTGGTTTCCGATCCGCCCGATCCCGGTAAGACGCCCGAAGAGCGGGGGGCGCTGATCCTTTCCGCCGCCCAGGATTTTGAGACCGCCGCCGAGGCCACCGATGATAACTCCGTTCCGCACGGCGCCTTTACCGTGGCGCTCCTGAAGGCGCTGGCGAGCGCTTCTCCCCGGACCCCGGCGGCGGATTTGTTCCTGAGGGTGCAAGTCATGCTTCATGCGGAAGGTGCAGCACAAACCCCGGTTTTGGCGGGCACGGTCGAACGCCGGAATAACACGCTCTTCGGAACCGGCACCAACGCCGGGCCGGGCCATATCGTGGTGGCCGTGAAAGCCTGTGATTTTGACAGCGGCGAAATCTCGCTGGGTGGCGGCTACGCCATCGGCCTGGAACCCGGCTGCGAAGTCCAGAAATTGGCGGGAACCGGGAACGATTCCGACCAGCCGCCCGTGGTCCTGCGAGTGACCGCGGTCGATGGCTTGTCCCAATCGACCGCCAAAACGATCAACGGCAGCTTCAAGCAAGTCCGGACCGGTGACCTGTTCAAAGTCACCCGCTGGGTGTATCCGGCCGCCGCTTCGCTGCGCGTCTGGCTGCCGGTTTCCGACCTGACGGCGGAGAATCTGCGGCGGCTGGCGCCGGAACTGGCCAGCCTGCGTAATTCAGATTTGATCCAGTGGGTGGATGACCCCACCGAGCTGACCCCTGACTATGTGTTGTCATGGGGGCCAACCGGATGGACGCTTTCCGGGATCGGGAGTTTGGGGAAAAAATTGCAGGCCCAAGACGTGATCCATCGGTTGGTCACGTCCGCCAAAACCAGGCCAAAGCTGTTCGTAAGCCTGCCGGTCCCGCGGGAACTTGCGCGCCAGGTCGCATCAGGTGAAGACACCACGAACGGTTTGATCCGTCTGGCGGCAACGGCTGCTGATGCCAATTACTGTCTGACAGGACATTGGAACGGCTCACGGATTGAATATGCGTGGGTCCGGCCCAATGCCGCCCAAGATGATCCGCAGGTCAATCCGCTGCCGTTGCGAACCGACTGGTTTGAGGTGAATACCCAAGCCGGTCTGATTTTGACGAATGCCATGAGGCTGGAAGAGTCGGCCCGGCAGATTGGCCGGCTTAAAGCCTGGCTCGGCCTCGATTCGCACGGCAGCACCAGCTATTTTCCTTACCATCTCGCCCTGCGCAATGCCGGCGCAGGACAAATAGGACAAATCAAAAAATTCGGGGACACGGTTTATGACGGGGAATCGTATGGGCTGGAACTTTTGGCCGATGCAAATGCCCAGCTTGACCGGGTTCAAAAACAGTGGGTGTATGTCGTGGTCATCGATTCCTGGGGCAGAACCCAGATCGTCTTTCCCCCCGTCGCGCAGGGCAACGTGCAAAACCGCGTGCCTTACGATCCGGCCGACCAAAATAAGGATGTCGTGGCCCCGGCGGAAATCCCGCTGGGCAGCCCGGCCCAATCCAAGTTCTTCACGGTGACCAGCCCGTTTGGGATTGATACGTATGTGTTGTTGACCAGTGCGGAACCGATTCCGGAATTGTCCGTGTTCAACAGTGACGGTGTGCGGACCCGCACCCGGGGGGCGGGGGAGGACAACCCCTTGCAGGACCTGCTGCAAAACACCGGCGCCCGGACGCGGGGCGTCGGGCCGGGGGTGCCGACGGACTGGTCCATCGAGAAGGTATGCATCAAAAGTGCGCCCAAACCGGAATGATCGGGCAATGAACGTTTTGATGAATGATTTTCACACCTGTTTGGCCCCGGCCGGCGGCAGAAACCTTTACATTGGCCGGGTTTAGTTTTTAAATCATCCCAGAATACCGAGGATAAACAGAAAGGTACCAACCCATATGATGAAACCGCTGCATTCCATTCTTGCCGTCACGCTCGCCACGTTGTTTTGCGGATGCGGCTCCATCGTGAAATCCACGAAGGAAACGGTCCTGCCCAAAACCACCACCGCGCTCACCGGGATCCGTTACTATTTGCCGAGGGGCAAGGCCGAGGTGGATGCGTCGTGGGATAACGACATTCCCGGCTGGCAACCCACCATCAAACCGGTCATCGAGGCGGACCCCACCGCGTGTTACCGGGTGGACCGGAATGCCAACGTGCTGTTTGACGATGACATCACCCTGCAGGTGGATCCGGCGACGGGATTGTTGCAGTGCGCCACGGCCAGTTCCACGGATGAGAGCGTGGCGGCGATCGCCAGCCTGGCGACGGCGGCGGCCGAGGCGGTGACGTTTGGGGCGGACATCGGGGCGGCCATGACCTCCGGCGCCCGCGGGTCCACCAACCTGACGCCGGAGCAATTGGCGGATTTTGAAAATGTCAAAGCCAATGCCCTGTCCTCGAAGTTTTCCGTGGTGCTGGATTCGCAGAACCCCAAGCAGACCTGTTATGTGGTCGAACCCGACAGTTCAAAACCCAGCAATGCCTCGGCAAAGTTATACGCGAAGTATGTGATAGAACTTAAGCGCATCAATGACGAGCCCAATCCCGGTGGCCTGACGGTGGAAGACGGCAAAACGATCGGCGGAATCGTTTTCCGCATCCCCATCCCGCAGGAAGTCACGGTGAATTCGACCTTTTACAAGGAGGGGTTTCAGCCCCGGATGAACCAGCCCAAGACCCAGATCCTCTTTCTGCCGGATGATGACCGCGACTATTTCCTGCCGCTGGACCGGCTGCCGTTTGTCACCACTTCCACCAAGGTCACGCTGGCCAACGGCATGATCCAATCCCTGCAGCGAACCCGGCCGAGCATGGTGAACGCCATCGCCGGGGTGCCGAAAAGCCTGTTGAGCGCGCTGACGCCGATTCCGGTGGCCATCAACCAGTATAATATCCAAAACGGGGGAGGCAAAACGGCCGCGCCGGCAGCGGGTCCGAAAAAGTAGTGAGGCGGGCGGTTTTGGCGTGGGGGTGATTAGTGCGGTCACCTGCTCAAAGAGGTGTAAGTAGGCGGGATCACTTAACTTAAGGAAAGCCCAATAGTGAGGGGGAAATCACTAATGACTAAGTGCCTAATGTCTAAGGAATGACGAACGGAGGTGTGAAGGCCAAACGGGCCATGTATGCGCCGGTTGCAAACGGAATGCTGCGGCTGGTCTGCGACACAGCCGCCGCCCATTGTCGGACGTGTATCAGCCACGGAGTGCGAACCGCGCGGGGAAGCGAAAAGCTCCAAGCACCAGAGAATGTTCAAACAGGCGCATCTGGACATTATTTTTTCTGCGAAGTCTGTCCGACCGGGGGCGGAACTGGCGACTGGAAAGTCGCCAGCACCGGCAGGCTGGAAAGCCTGCCCTACGCCGGAGCGGGAATACGTCACAGCAACAGGCGGGCGACATCGTTCCAGGTGTGGACGCGTTCGTGGCGGCCGGCCGGGGCGTGTTGGTTGTGCGGCTGGGTGAAGAGCAGGGTGCGGCCTTCAAAGGGATCGAGGTTTCCGAAATGGTCGTCGATCATGACATCCCCGCGCACGATCTGCTTGGAACCGCAGAGGACGATGCGCCGCCAGGAGATGAAGGGGAAATGTTCGGCCAGCCAGTGGACCTTCTCGGCCAGGCTCAGCGGAAATTCCGTGGCGGAAGAGACGATGTAGAGTTCGTACTGCTGGTTCAGTTGCTCCAAAACTTTCTGGCTGTCGGCGATGAGCGGGGCGGTGCGAAAAAATCCGGCGCTGCCGGCATAGTGGCGGGCGCGGGGAAAGGCCACGAATTCCGGCTGGCCGGTGAATTCCTCCGGAGTCTTGCGCCGGCCGGTATCGCGTTCGTCATAGGTTGCAAAGTGGGCGCAGGCATCGGCCAGAACGCCGTCCATGTCTACAAGCAGTCGTTTCATGTTAAATGCGGCGGTGAGGATAGACCAATGCGTTGTTTGGGGCAAATGAACCCTCCCGTTTTGGTGCGGCGAATCCGTTCAGCGCGGGCGAGGCGGGGTGCAAATACCGGGAATGCCCCCTTTCTGACCCCTTTACGCTGAAAGCGAGCGGCTGCTTGTGCCTCTTGGGCGATTGGGGAGAGCCATGTTTATCACGCCGCTTGCAAAAAAGGCTGTTACCTTTCCGAGTTTGGCGGCATTTAGATGTAGATGCAGGACTTGGATGACATCGCCTTGTTACGGCAATACACGGAGCAAAACTCGGAGGAGGCCTTTGCCGTGCTCGTCTCGCGTCACGTCAACAAGGTCTATTCGGTGGCATTACGTCACACACGCAATTCACATTCAGCCGAGGAAATCACGCAGGCCGTCTTTGTGATTCTGGCAAAAAAATCACCGCATTTAGGCAAAAGGGTTGTCCTTTCCGGCTGGCTGTATGAAACCTCCCGGCTGACAGCGGTGACATTTATCCGCAGCGAAATCCGCCGCGCCCGCCGCGAACAGGAGGCTCACATGCAAAACTTGTTGAATGAAACCGAATCAGATGTCTGGCCGCAAATCGCCCCGCTGCTGGATGCGGCGATGGCCGGGTTAAGTGAAACGGATCGCCACGCAGTCGTGCTGCGGTTCTTCGATGGCAAGAGCATGAAAGAGGTTGGGGCGGCTTTGGGCGCGAGTGAAGACGCGGCCAAGATGCGTTTGAACCGTGCGGTGGAAAAGTTGCGCGGGTTCTTCGCCAAACGCGGGATTGTTCTTCCGGCAGGGGTTCTGACGGCGGTGATTTCCGCCAATTCCGTTCAAGCCGCGCCAGCGGTGCTGGCAAAAACTGCAACTGCCCTTGCGTTTGCCAAGGGCGCGGCGGCTTCAACTTCAACATTAACCCTGGTCAAAGGAGCATTGAAAGTTATGGCGTGGACAAAAGCAAAAACAGCGATTGTTGTCGGCGGCGCGGCGATTTTGGCGGTGGGCACGACAACAACATTGATGGTTCACCACAATCATCACGCCGGCGCGCAAACGGATTTTCCACGCTCATCGTGGACGAATGCGGGATATGCCGACCCGGTTTCGGGGTTTGAAACGGCTTTTTGGGCGACAAGCCAGGATGACGGGAAGATTCTACTCGCCAGTCTATCGCCGGATTTACAGCAACAACTCGAACAAAATTTGACACGAACAGGCATTTCACCGGATGATTTTTTATCGCAGGACAAAAATAGCGCCCGTCACCTTAACGGGGTTGCCGGATTTCATGTCGTCAAATCAGAAGTTGTTTCGGACAATGAAGTTCGCCTTCACCTTTTAATTCAAGGCAAGCAAGGCGAACAGATTTTCAAAATGAAAAAAGTCGGTAACGAATGGAAAATGGCTGATTTTCCATCGAGTTTTTAATTTCAACCGTCCATGCAAAAAATTGCGCAACGCTTGAAGGTTTTTACGCTGGTGGTGATTGCCATTCTCGCTTTAGTTCCATCTTCGCTTTGGGCGCAAGATGGATTTACGAATGACACTGCCATAAAACAGTTTCTGCACGAGCGCTTTGATGGGAAAAAGATCGGCATGGTGATCGGATTGGTGGATGAGCGTGGCAGCCGGTTTTTTGGCGCGGGCGGGCTGGACAATGGCACGAGTCAAGAGGCGAATGGGGACACCGTTTTCGAAATCTGCTCAATCACGAAAACCTTCACCACATTGTTGCTGGAAGAAATGGTTGAGCGCGGCGAAATGAGATTGGATGATCCGGTGGCGAAGTATCTGCCCACCACTGTCAAGGTGCCTTCCCGCAACGGCAAAGAAATCACCCTGCTTGAGCTGGCCACGCATACTTCAGGGCTTCCTCGCGATGTGCAGACCATGGCTTCGCAAAACAAAAGCAACCCGTTTGATTACACACCAGAACAATTATATGCCTTTTTGTCGGGCTATAATCTTCCCCGCGAGCCGGGGGCAAAGTTTGAATACTCAAATCTGGGGATGGGGCTTTTGGGACATGCCATCACACTGAAGGCGGAAAAGGATTATGAATCGTTGGTTGTGGACCGGATCTGTGCCCCGCTTCACATGAATGATACGCGCGCCGTGCTGACACCCGAGCTAAAAGCGCGACTGGCTGCCGGTCATGACGCCTCTGGCAAACGCATGGCGAATTATGACTTTCAATTTCAAGCAATGGTGGGCTGTGGAGGGTTGCGCTCGACTGTCAACGATTTGCTGAAATATGTGTCGGCTCAAATCGGTCTGACATCATCCAGCCTCACGCCACTCATGCAAAAGACTCATGAGATACGACATCGGAATTCGCCCGACTATGGCGATACCGGCATGGATTGGATGGATCGCGGGGAAATTTACCCGACGAACATGCAATTGCTCGGTCATGGAGGCGGCGCGGGGTCCGGTTATCATACGTTTATCGGATTTGACAAAAAACAACGGCGCGGCGTGGTGGTGCTTTGCAATCAACTTGGTGGCATTTCATCTGAAACAGTCGGGTGGTTTCTGCTGGAAGGTGTGAACCTGACACAACAAATCACCGACAGCCTTTCATCCGGCAAAAACGGGGAACTGGTCGGCATTGGAGTCAAACTTGAACTCGACCCCGAATCCCGCGCACTTCAAATCACTGGAATTGTCCCAAATTCGCCCGCTGCTCAAGCCGGTTTGTCCGCCGGTCTGATGGTGCAAAAAATTGACGATGTTGCGACCACGGGAAAAAACCCGACTCTGTGCGCTGCTCTCATTCGCGGAAAGGCCGGAACGAAGGTGCGGCTTGAATTAATGAATCCGAAACGAAACGAGACGAACACTGTCGAATTGATGAGACAGAAATTTACGCCGCCCAAGAAGTGATGAATCCAAAACGCGCATTCACGTTGATCGAACTGCTGGTGGTCATTGCCATCATCGGCATCATCGTCGCCTTGTTATTGCCAGTTTTGAACAGCGCAAAAAAACGGGCGCAACGCACGGCCTGCATGAACAACCTGCGGCAAATCAATCTGGGCGTGCGCATGTATTCCGATGATTCAAGCGACAAAGCGCCGCACACGCCCTATACCGCGACGTCCCCGTCGTTTGTTGACTGGACGGGCTACCGGAAGTTGATCGGAAATTATGTTGGACTTAATGGCAATGTAACTTCATCACCCGAATTATTCGCGTGCCCGGCCGATGTGTTCTTTTACGATTTGCATCGCAACGGTCGCGGCTACGTCTCGCAAAGTCTCCATAATCAAGCTGATTCTGACCACACCAGCTACGGCTTCAACGGCGGAACGCGCACCGTTTTCGGCACCGATACGCCCGGCATTGGCGGAAAATCCATGAGTTCAATCAAGCATCCGGAAAGAACCGTGTTGGTCGCGGAATTTCCGGCCTATTGCCCTTGGTCGTGGCATCAACCCAGGGAACCGCGCGCGCAATCGCCATGGATATTCAACAACGCCAGGAACGTTGTCAGTTTTTTGGACGGGCACGTCAGTTACATTGAAATTTACTGGAATGGCGAGTTTCGTTATCCAACCGGAGCCTCGTCGCTGGCGCTCGAATACGATCCGCCTGCCAGATACGATTACCAATGGAGTGGAGATTGAACATGAAACGTGCATTCACACTGATTGAACTGCTGGTGGTCATTGCCATCCTCGCCATCCTCGCCGCCTTGTTGTTGCCAGTTTTGAGCAGCGCAAAAAAACGGGCGCAACGCACGGCCTGCATGAACAACCTGCGGCAAATCAATCTGGGCGTGCGCATGTATTCCGATGATTCAAGCGACAAAGCGCCGCACACTCCGGGCACATCCAATTCTCCGGCGCTTAATTTTACCGGTTACAAGAACTGGATGAAAAGTTATGTCGGCCTCAACGGTGCTTCGTCACCGCAGGATAAGATTTTTGCCTGTCCCGCCGATACGTTTTATTACGACGTGGCGGGCAATTTTGGCTATGTGCCTCATGCCACGCATGAACAGGCAATTTCCGATTATTCGAGTTATGCCTTCAATGGAGCAAATGCCGGAACAAATTCGGTCGCTTCCGGCATTGCCGGGCGGACGATGAGTTCAATAAAAGACCCGGCCAAAACAGTTCTTGTGGCGGAATTTTCCGCCTTCATTCCGTGGTCCTGGCATGATCCGAAATCGCCTGTCGCCGGTGCATTGCCCATGTTCACCGACGCTAGAAACATGGTCAGCTTCGTGGACGGCCATGTCAGCTACATCAAAATTTATTGGGGCGGCAACAATCCCCCCGGTGCAATGGCGCTGCATCAAAATCCGCCTGACGGATACGATTACAAGTGGAGCGGAGATTAAACTTTTGCGGCAAACTGCGCTCGAATCTGTGGCGAGCTGTTGGCAGCGGTCAACCACCAATGGCACGGATCAAAATTAACCGGCACTTTTTCACGGTAGCGTAAATTTAAATGCAAAGTTAGGCCACGAGACTAGCGTTCAAAGCCATGCCATCCGTAGATTATCGGGAATACATCACTTATGACCCGCAAGTGAGAAATGGTGAGCCTTGTATTCGCGGCTTGCCGATTACGGTCTTTGAGATTATCGGTCGGCTGGGAGCCGGCCGGACCTTTGGTCAGATTTTAACAGATTATCCGCAGTTGACCCGCGCCGATATCATGGCGTGCGTGGAGTTCAGTGAGCAGCAGTTTGGCGTATCTTTAGATTGAGGGTTTTGCGTGAATCTGGTGGCCTAGCACCGTGCGATTTGTTAGGCCACGACTCCATCATAGGGCGCGAGCAGGTCTGAGGTGCCGGGATGTCTAGTCTGGAACGGGTGGCGGGCAAAAGAGAGGAGATTTTTTTGGGGGCTCGATACCCAGGGCGTTGCCCTGGGCTACCATCTTTCGCCCCGATGGGGCTGCGAAGTGGCCTAACGAAAAAAAGCTTAAACGGGCCATTCGGGACTGATCCCTTTTCTGACCGGGCCGGAAATCCTCGACGAGCACATTACGAGGAAGCCGGTATGAGTTGTTTTATTGCGAACTTAACCGGTAGAAACGTTCGGGATAATTCGTCCACTGCGGATCGCTGAAATGGGCCGAGCCGCCGGTGAGGGTGATGGTGCTTACCGGAAGCCAGACGGGATTGGCCAGATTGGTGCAGGCTCCCACCACTACCGTCTGGCCGCTGGCCCAATTGATGTTGAAACCAAATCCATCCGTCTGCACCCCAAAATTGCCATCGCCGGTCTGCACCTGCGGCGACCACAACGCGGTTGGCCAGCCGTCAAACGTCGCGCGCCAGCCCGTGGTGCCCGGCAGATAATAGACGGTCCCAGGAGTGTCGCCGGAGAAAACCGTCAAATCATTGGTTGGTATCGGCGAGTTCCCTTGAAAATAAACTCCCGTCAGGCTGAGGCAGTTCTTGAACGCATCGGACCCGATGCTAGTGACGTTGGTGCCGATGGTGACACTTTTCAGGTTGGGGCATAACATGAACGATGCAATCCCGATGCTGGCGACCCTGTCCTGGATGGTAATGTTGGCCAGGCTGTAGCAGCCATAGAACGCTTCTTCCCCGATGCTGGTGACATTGATGCCGATGGTAACGCTGTTCAGGCTTTGGCAGCCGGAGAACGCTTCTTCCCCGATGCTGGTGACGTTGGCGCCGATGGTTACATTGGTCAGGCCGGTGCAAAAAATGAACGCCTCATTTCCAAGGCTGGTGACGCTGTCAGGGATGGTAACGGTGGTCAGGCCGGTGCAGCCTTCGAACGCTTCTTCCCCGATGCTGGCGACGTTGATGCCGATGGTTACGTTGTTCAGGCTTTGGCAGCCTAAGAACGCTTCTGTCCCAATACTGGTGACGCTGTTGGGGATGGTAATACGGTTCAGGCTAAAGCAGCCAGAGAACGCCCCTTCCCCGAGGCTGGTGACGTTGGCGGGGATGGTAATAGTGTACAGGCTGATGCACCCATAAAACACATAATATCCGATGCTGGTGACGGCGTCCGGAATGGTAATGTTGGTCAGGCTGTAGCATTCATAGAACGCTTCGTCCCCGATGCTGGTGACGCTCTCCGGGATGGTAATGTTGGTCAGGCTAAAGCATTGATAGAACGAATACTCACCGATGCTGGTGACACCGTCGGGGATGGTCACGCTGGTCAGGCTGCTCAATGCAGAGAATACATTGTTTTGGAAAGCGGTGACCGGGTAGCCATCAATTGTGCCGGGAATGAACACCACACCGCCGGGGCCTGTGTATCCCGTGATGGTGATGGTGATATCATCGTTGTTGACCGCATAAGTAAACTGGGCCTGCGCCACGACGGGCAGCAACCAAAGCAACAGCAGCGGCAGCAACTTCGTTGCGGCGAGTATTTTTAAGGCGCGGGCGTTCACGCTTCCTTCACATTGCAGCGATTCCGCCTGGGCGGAGTTCATTACATTGACCGGTCAAGCTCACGCAGAAGTCTTGGCTCCACCCAAGATTGGTGAGTTAGTTTGACGGGGGGACATTACAGATTCAAATGATGATGTCAATTGCAACTACTTGGCGTTTTCCTGCTGTGACTGATCGAGATGCCGCCAATTTGGATGTGGCCGGAGAACGCGAAAGGATGGTGTTGATACTTCGCCCAGCCCGGCCTTTCCCGGATTTCAAAAATCGATCAATTCCCCAGCAAATACGCAAAATCAGTTTGAGAGTTAATGAGTCAGTGAGTTGTAACACGCTTTTAATCAAGCGGTAAACGTGCCTGCTAAATTTTTAGCGGGTTTTAATCTCCGTCCACTCCGGTTTTTTGCAGAAATATGGCATAAATCTGCATTCTACATTCCCGGGAGAAATTCAGATTTTGGGGAGGTGTGATAGCGTGGGCGAATGCAGAATGAAAAAGCCGATGATCGGCAGCACAGAATGAAGAATGGGGCGGCGCGGGTGACCGCCAATGTCTAATGACTAA
>DATHQS010000248.1:0-3059 GCA_035482455.1 Candidatus Acidiferrales bacterium
CAAAGCTTCCTTCTCGGTGACGCGCCCTGCCTTCACCAGGTTGAAGAGGGACTGGTTAAAGGTGCACATGCCGTCATCACCGCCGGTTTCGATGGCGGCGGTCAGTTTTTCCAGCCGGTTCTCCTCGAGCAGTTTTCGAACGAGCGGCGAATTGGTCATGATCTCCAGCGCCGGGGTCATTTTGCCGTCCACGGTCGGGACCATGCGCTGGCAGACCACGCCGCGCAAACAGCCGGCGAGCTGGCGGCGGATCTGTTCGCGGTCGTCCGCCTTGAAGAAATCCAGGATGCGCGTGATGGATTGCGCGGCCGTGGTGGTGTGCAACGTGGATACGACCAGATGCCCCGTGTCCGCCGCGCTCATGGCGGCGGTGAAGGTCACGGCGTCGCGCATTTCGCCGAGCATGATGATGTCCGGGTCCTGGCGCAGCACGTGTTTCAGCGCGCCGTAGAAATTGGCGGTGTCGAGGCCGACCTCGCGCTGCTCGATGACGGACTGGTTGTCTTCAAAGACATATTCGATGGGGTCTTCCAGCGTGATGATGTGCTTTTTGAAATTGGCGTTGATGTGCTCGATCATGGCCGCCAGCGTCGTGGATTTGCCGGAACCGGTCGCGCCGGCGACCATCACGACGCCGCGGTGGGATTCGGCCAGGGTCTTGATGCTTTCCAGCAGGCCGAGCTGTTCGAAGCTGGGCACGTGGTTTTTCACATAACGCATGGCGAGCGCCCAGGTGCCGCGTTGCTGGAAAACGTTCGTACGAAAACGGCCCATGCCGGCCACGTTATAGGAAAAGTCCACCTCGCGATCCTCTTCCAGTTTTTTCTTCATGTGCGCGGGCGTCATTTTTTCGATGACGTTGTTCATCCATTGCTCCGTGGGGATGGGGCAATCGATGGAGACGAGCTCGCGGCTGATGCGGAAAATGACCGGGGTGCCGACCTTGATGTGGATATCCGAGGCATGACCGTCCACGGCGGCCTTGAGGATTTTGTTGAAAAGTTCCATGCGCGCAAGGTAGCCGATTTTGGCGCAAATGCCAGCGGGGAAATGGGGGAAAGGGATGTCGAATCGCAGTGCGTCGTGTATTACAGGTTTCACAGGCCCGAAGCAGGTACACTCCCCGGAATTTGAGCGGATTCCAGCTTCGGACCTTATCGCTTTGAGGAAAAACGGGACCGCATGAAGGTGATATATTCCTGTTCGGACGTTTCCCGTCGAGCTTCCACCAAGGGCCTGATGTCCGCCGTGGCCACGTAACGAAGCCGGTCCGTTCCATCAGTGGCCGCTTCAAATATGACTTTGGCGACATCCTCTTCCGTGGCCCGCCGTGCTGCCCGCAAGCCTGCGAAGACGGCATTCGTATCAGCAATGAAAGCGTCGTAATCCACAAGCGGGGCATTGTGGATGGCCTCGGCACCGCTTCTTTTTCCAAAATTGGTGCTCACCACCCCGCCGGGTTCAATGATCTTTACGATGATATTTTGCGATGCGAGCTCGTAGGACAATGATTCAGAAAAACCCTCCAAGGCAAACTTGCTGGCGCAATACAAAGAAATCATCGGCAGCGCAAAAACACCCGCGCCGGAGCTGATATTGAGAATCAAGCCGCCCTTGTTTTTCCGGAAATGTGGCAGGATGGTCCGGGTGACATCCATCACGCCAAACACATTCACGGCGAATTGCTCCTGAATTTTTTCGCGCGATGTCGTTTCAAACAAACCAAAAAGGCCGAAACCGGCGTTGTTGACCAAGGCATCAATTTTACCAAATCTGGCGATGCCCGCTTCAATCGTCCCGGTGATGCTCGATTGATCTTCGACGTCGAGCCTCGTCACCAAAATATTATCACGCACGGCCAGTTCAGTTTCAACGTCAGGGTTGCGCATCGAGGCGATGACATTCCAACCGTTATCGGCGAAACATTTGGCGGCAGCTTTGCCGAAGCCAGAGGAGGTGCCGGTGATTAAAACAGTTTTATTCATTTTTGCGAAAAGTCACCATAGGTCACATTGCTTTCCTGTCAAGGAACCGCGTGTTCTGGCAGCGCCTTGATTTGGTCGAGAACCACACCCCATAATGCCGGTTGAGTTCCTTTGTAAAGCCGTGCTAAAATGAATCTTTATGAGCAAACCTGCCTGCCCGATGTGCGAGATGACCGAAGTCCTCGAATTTCCCAACCGCTGGGAATGTGTCACTTGCGGTCACGAGTGGGAACGCACGGCCGAACCCGAGGCGCCCGCCGGCCCGCGCGTCGTGAAGGATGCCCATGGCAACGTGCTGGCCGATGGCGATTGCGTGGTCTTGATCAAGGATTTGAAACTGGGCGGCGGTTCGCAGGTGCTCAAGGGCGGCTCGAAGTCCAAGCCCATCAAGCTGGTGGATGGCGACCATGAAATCTCCTGCAAAATGGACGGCATGGCCATCGGGCTGAAGGCGTGCTTCGTGAAGAAGGCGAGTTAGGCTCCGGGTGGGAGTTTACGGGGCCACGCGCCAGGGTGAGCGATCCGCCCAGGACTTCAAGGCATCGGTGGCCCAGGCCGTGGTCTTATCCGCGTGGCAGACGTTGCAGGCGTTCGGAATTTTCAAGGAATCACTCATCGTCGGGCTGACGAAACGGAAGGTGTGGCTGCGGACATTCACGTCGCCGAGGGTCTGGGCGATTTTGGGCATGTGGCAGGCGATGCACTCGTTGCCGGCGCTGCCCGGTTGATGATGTGTATGCGCGGAGATGGTGGGGGCGTGCGGCCCGTTCGGGGAGTTGGGGCCGTGGCAATTGAGGCACAAGGTGCTGGCCGGCTGGCGCAGGTTCGCGGGAAATTCCGTGCCATGCACGTCGTGGCACGTAAAACAGGTCACCCCGTGGGCGTACATCTGGCTGGTGACAAAATCATTGCCCTGCATCCGGTTCTTGTGCGCGGTGCCGTCGGCAAAGTGGGTGAAGGTGGTTTCGCCCAGGTTGTGTTCTTCCAGCCGCCAGAAATCCCGCAGCTTGAGGGCAGGGGAGTAACCGACCGGCCAGTCGTAGTATTTTCCTTCGATGGGATTCGTTAACGGGC
>DATHQS010000249.1:0-6180 GCA_035482455.1 Candidatus Acidiferrales bacterium
AGCAATGAAACTTGTCCCTCCGGATAAAACCAAGTCTCCTACTTGGGTTAGGGCAACCAATGTCATAATCGCACTCATCGTGCTGATGCTGTTAAACGCGCTCAAGGATTGGTACTTTGGGGATGATAAATACGAACCCAAAATGAGCCCTGCTATGGAAAAACAAATAGATGAAGGCATTCGTAAGGCCCAGCAGGAACATGATGAAAAAATCCGCCAGCAATGGATTAAGGATCATCCCGAAGAAAGCACCGTCTCCGACCATTGAAAGTAATCCCACTGAGTCAAGTAAGTTATCACCATTCCGAGCGCAGCGAGGAATCTCTATTTGGTAAGGCAAAGGCAGCGTCTGCTTGGAAATTTGGTGCAAACTGATCCCGGCCGCTTCGCGTTCCTTTGCGACCTTCTGTAAAAATCAAATCCGATGGTTATTCATTTTAACGCAGAGCAGCGCCGAGATTCCTCGCTTTGCTCGGAATGACAAAGAGACTTTTCCTTGCGCTCCTTGTGATCCCTTGTGGCTGCACTCATTTTAAAACCGCCCTGGATTGTCGTAATCGCTGCTCGATTGATTTTCTGAAAGCTGAAGAGCTGAGTGCATTGTAGCACCGGGGTCGGCGACCCCGGTGCCGGCCTCAGCGAGGCCGGCCACAATCCGAAAATACGCTATGACGAGTAGTCGTAAACTTCTGGTGTCACCACAGCCTCCAACGGACGGCCTTCGGCATAAGCGTGGAGATTCCGCAAGGCGAATGCACCTGCGTCACGGCGCCGGTCAATCGTGGGGCCGGCGAGATGTGGGGTGAGCATCACATTCGTCAGGCCGCGCAGGGGATGGTTGGGCGGCAGTGGTTCGACGGCGAAAACATCGAGCCCGACAAAAATATGGCCCTCGCTTGCGACGCGCACGAGGGCGTCTTCATCCACGACCGGGCCGCGGCCCACGTTGACAAACACCCCGCCGGGACGGATGAGCCGCAGATGGTGCTCGGTCACACACCCCGTGGTGGCCGGGATGAGCGGCGCAAGCTCGACGATGATGTCGTTGTCGGCGAAGAGCGCATCAAGCGAGCGGGCGCGGGTGACGCCGAATTCCTTCTCGGTCGCGGCATCGATGTCGGGCGCGCAGGCGGAAATCGACACATCGAAGGGCCGGAGCAACTGGACGAGTTCGCGCGCCACGGAGCCAAAGCCATGCAGGCCGACGCGCCGGCCAAAAAGGGAGGCGGTCTGGCTGTTGCCGTTTTTCCATCCACCGTCGTGGTGCATGGAAATCGTCCAGTAGGGGGCGCGTCTCAAACACGAGAGAATGTGGAACAGCGCGCCCTCCGCGACGATGCGGCTGATGGAGCTGCCCCAGTTGGTCACGAGCAGCCCGTGCTCGATGTGCGCCCGCGTGATGATTTTCTTGAGCGAGCCGCTGAGATAGCAAACGTAGCGCAGTCGCGGCGGAAGCACGGCCGGAAGCAGCGGGGTTTTCCAGCACGCGAGCAGGATTTCCGGATCGACCGCGGCGAGCGTGCGGTAAAAACCTGCCTCGCCGGTTTTCACCGGGTCAACCAGGCGAAAGTCGCTGGCCAGCCCGCGCATCTCGGTGAACAGAGGCCCGGGCAAAAATTCCTCCTGTTCGGCGGGCGCGAGGACGGCGAGAAGGGCGGAGGGACGTGGCATGTTCGCAGCAGCCTTTTAAGCGGTGTCACCGCGGGCGCGCGCAGCCGCGCCACCGGGGTCTGGTGAAAACCCGGTGGCGGGCGCGCGAGGGCCGGCGGAACTGATGGGCAATGCGGACATGACCTGCGGCATGGCGTTTTAGAAGGTGAGCTTGTAGCTGACGATGTAGGTGAGGGGATCACCGGCGATGCCGGAACCCGTGGTATAGTGCCGGTTGAAGACGTTTTTCACATTGAGCTGCACCCTGTGTGTGGTGGTGCCGGTCTTGAACGTGTACCCGACGCCAATATCCGTGGTGGCCCAGGGTGCGTTGAAGATTTGATCGCGGCCGTCGGGCAGGCGAACCAGCGCCGGATCGATCGTGGACGTGTTCGGAGTACCGTTACCGCGTGTCGTGAGTGATGCAGGTATGGTCGCGTTGGGGGGGAAGCCGGGAAACGGCAGAAGGCCGTTGGGAAGCGGGGCGTTGATGAATCCGCTGCCAGAAGCGGCGCGGCCACCGCTGATATCCACCACCGATTTGCTGTAGTAATTTTCCTTGGCCGTGACGTAGAAACCCTTGAGGATTCCATCCTTGAACTGGTAGCGCAAGGCGCCGCCAAACTGGTTGGCGGGCACACGCCGGGTGGGGGTTCCTTGCAAGAACAGGAAATGAGGGTCGGACTGGGTGATGATGGCGCTGTCGTGGCTGTAATAGCCCTGTACTTGCAGGCTGCTATTTACACTCCAGGACATATCGACCTCATCGCCGCGTGATACCTGGCGGGGAATGGTGATGGCAGCGTCAACCGTTCCGCCACTGGCCAGCGTGTCGGTGGTGGCGTAAGTTTGATTATTTAAGTTAATGACGTAGTGGGTGACGGTTAAACTGAGGCGGTTTTTAAAGAAGGCCGTCTTGGCGCCAAACTCGAAGCCATTGCTGGTGCTGTTGGGGTTTAGCTGGCCTGCGCCGGCTATATAATTGGGCTGCGGATCGATACTGTTGCTCTGATTCGCGTAAAGCGTGACGGAATCAATAACGCGATAGCTCACGCCCAGTTGATGTGAAGGATAATGGCGGGTATTGACGTCAAAATCCTGCTCCCCGATGGTGCCGGTCGAAAAGTTATTGACGGCATAGTCGGCCAGCCGGGTGTTCAGCCAGTCGAGGCGAAGGCCGGCGATTAAATTCAGGCGGTTCTTAAACATCGAGGCGTGCTCATTAAGGAAAAGCCCGTAGTCATAGACCGCGTCCCAAGTGTCTGTTTGGTGCTGGTCATAGAGCAGCGGATTTTGCTGGTAGCTGACAAAGCCATAGTCGGGGTTGGTAAAGTTAGAGATCGTGGCGACAGCAGGATTTGAGATAGCAATACTGTTTGGACTCATGCGCAAATTCTTCAAGCGATCAACCTCGCCGCTGAAATCGGCGGTAAGCAGCATCTGGTGTGCGATCGGGCCGGTGTTGAATTTTGCCGTCAGGTCAACCTGGTTGGCGGTGTTGCGCTGTGTCTGGTCATCGAATTCAGGCGTTTGCCCGGTGATGTTCTGGGTCTGTATGTTGTAGTTGCCGCCTTGGACAAATTGACGAATAAATTCGCGATCAAACCAGTTGAATCCTTCGCGGATTGAAAAGATGCTGTTGATCTTGTGTTCGTAGATCAGGCTCGCGGTCTTGACGCGGCGGTTGTTGAATTCCCCGGGGCCGGCATCATTGAAATTGTAGAGTGCTGCATTATAGGGATTGTTGGGCTCGGCCAGGCCCACGAAGAAATTGCCGACGGTCTGATGCTGGCCGATGTTGGCGCCGGAGGTGAAAACCCGATAGGGGTCGGAAACAGTGCCGGCGGTGCGCAGGTCAATCAACTGGTTGCCGCGATGTTGATCTTGCACGGTATCGTTGAGCGAGAGGTTCAGGCTGGTGTCTGCGTTCGGTTTCCAGAGAAACTGAAGGGTCCCGGTGCTGCGGCTGTTGCTTTTATACCGCTGCTGGAAGTCGCGGTGTTCGTCGGCAAAGTTCACCCGGTAAAACAGCTTGCCGCTGTCGCCCATCGGGCCGGTCGAATAGGCTTGGAAGCGGAAAAAATCATAATCGCCGGCTGACACCGAAATACTGTCCTCATGATGGGTCAGGGGCTTCTTGGTGGTAATATTGACCACGCCGCCGGGCTGGATGTAGCCATAAATCGAGGCATATGGGCCCTTGATTATATCGATGCGGTCAACGTCAATCGAATCGATGAGACCGAGGCGGCGGAAGCCATCCACCAACTGGGTGGTGATCGGGATGCCGCGGAGCTGATACTGGCCTTCAACCTCGGAAATCGAGAGCGAGCTGACGTTGGAAACCTGGTCGTTGAACTCGAAGGCGGCGAAGTCGTCGATGAAATCGCTGGTGATCACATTCACGACGAACGGCAGGTCGCGCAGGTTGGCCCTGACGCGTGTACCCGAGGTGGTGTCGTCGGCGGTATAGCTGTGGGTATTCGATGGGGTGACCTCGAACGTGCTCAGCTGGATCACCTCCGAGTTGTTTTCCTCGGCTGGCGGCGTGGATGGGGCGGGCGGGGTGGAAGGATTGGACGCGGTTTGGGCGGCCAAGTGCACGGTCGCGAGCAAAAGGCTGGCGACGATTGTCAATCGAGGGATTGCGGAGGTCGGTTTCATGGTACGGTTGGGAAAGGATGTCTTGACTGGCGGACGAGGGCCGTGCCGATGAGCACGACAAGTCCGCCGCAGAAAATAAAGGCGATTCGTCCGGTAAATGGGTTGGGGACCAGCGCGAGCAGGCAGATCAGCGCCCCGTAGGGAATGCACAGCCAGCCGATGAGCCATGACTGTTTGTCATCCGTGGACACGTTGGATTCTTCCTTGTCGTAATCGACGGGGGTCTCGATGTTGCCCGAAAATTTCTCGATCGCAGCCTTATATGCGGACGGTGCCCGGCTGTAGAAAAACCGGGTGAAGCAGAACCATGCGGTGCAAACTCCCATGATCATAATGGCGGCGATGGCCTGGTCCCAGTTTTGGTTTTCCCATTTGCTGGGATTGGGATGCGGCGGGCTGAATGTGTGCAGGGCCCATGCCATTGTCAGGTATTTGCGCGTTGCCAATCCCGCGACAAAGCCGACCAGCCATGTGCTCCAGCCCGACCACGACGGAGTTCGACGGATGAAGATGCCCAGCACCAGCGGCATGGCCTGGGGCAGCGAGATCAGGATGCCGTAATCAAGGTTGAGTTGAAAAAGCGACATCGGGGGGCGCAGGCTCCAAAGCATGGCCAGTCCGATGATGGTCACGCCCAGCAGGAGGGTCGTGGTTTTCCCGGCGATGAGCAGCTCGCGGTCGGAGGCCCGGGGGCGCAGGATGATTTGATAGAAATTCTTGATAAAAATGCCGGAGTTGCTGTTCAGCCCCCCGTCCATCGCCGACATCGTGGCGGCAAAGATGCCGGTGACCAGCAGTCCCACCATGCCCATCGGAAGCGTCGCCGTGGCGATGGCAAAGTAGGCGCCCTCGTCTGGATGCTGCAGTTTCGGGTAAACGCTGGCCATGTTGGGATGGGTGATGGATGCCGCCATCGGGGGAATAAACCAGATGAGGGTGCCCATCAACATCAATGCCGCCGCGAACAAGGCCGCTTTGCGCGCATGGCGGCTGTCCTTCACGCAGATATAGCGGGGGGCTTCCGTGAGATTATTGGTCGAGACGAACTGCTTGAAGAGGATGGCCACCCCCCATAACAGCAAAAAATCGTCGTTGAAAAGTTTATGCAAATCCAGCCGCGTGGCCGAAAGTTTGTGCACCAGCTCCACCGGGCCGCCCAGTTTGGCCACCGCGAACACCATGGTCACGATGGCCACCGGCATGAGGATGAGCACCTGGATGAAGTCGCTCGCGACCACCGCCCAGCTTCCGCTCAGCAGCGTGACCACCATCACCGTGCTGCCGGCGAGCAAGATGGTCTTGGTGATGTCCATCCCGAAGGCCGCCGAGCAAAGCACTCCCAGCCCGTAGAGCCAGATGCAGGCGTACATCACGCGGAGGGGCAGCGTCAGCCAGGTAAAAAATTGTTCATTGAACGCGCCGAAGCGCGCCCGCACCGCCTGCATCGCGGTGACGACGCGCAACTGGCGGAAGCGCGGCGCAAAATAGAGCGCGTTCATCACGAAGCCCAGGGCGTTGGCGATGTAAATCAGCATGATGGTCCAGCCATCGCTGTAGGCCCGGCTGGCCGCGCCCGTGAAGGTCCACGCGCTGAACGACAGCATGAAAGCCGAGCCGCCGGCCATCCACCACAAGACCTGCCCGCCGCTGCGAAAATAATCACTTACATTATGTACAAATTTGCGAAAGACCCAGCTGATCGCCAGCAGGTAGACGAAGTAGAAGCCAAGCACCGCATAATCGAGGCGAGTCATTGGGGGTAGGTTAACAAGCATTAACGCCCGTGCTTTTGGAGGGTCAAGGATTAGATTCGGCTATTTGCGCAAATTTTTTGCCACGGTTCGCGCAGGATCGTTGTGTTTGCTG
>DATHQS010000250.1:0-11955 GCA_035482455.1 Candidatus Acidiferrales bacterium
GCGCAAGCGGCCGGTTACCTGGTTTATTTTCAGAACCGGATTCTGGCGAAAGGTTTTCAACCGTCTTTTTATTCCAGCCCCGGTTACCCGACGCACGCGTCCGATGTGAAGCCGTGGGTGATGAATCATCCGGGCGAACGGGCGCAGCAGATCTGGGCAAGCGCGCTGTTTTGCAAAACCAACTACGGGCTGAACATCAGTTACGGGGTCATCTATAACGAGCCGTCGATCGCGTCCACGATCCTGGCGGACGACATCAAAGCGCTCGGCCCGCGATTTGTCGCACATGGCCTGGCCACGCGGTCGCAATACGCCGAGGCGGTCGCACCGCTGACGGATTGGGGCTACATGACGCCGGAATTCAGCGATCCGGACATGTGGCCGTGGGTCGGGCGCATTTCGTATCATAATTATGGCACGGCGGATCCTTACCGGAGCTACCTCCGGGATTTTGGAAAGGCGAAAGGGCTCACGACGGCGCAGACGGAAATGGGCAGCCCCTCGTTTGACGATCTGTACGCCGATCTGACGCTGGCCGGTGTCACTTACTGGGAGGTGGCCTACAGCGCAAACGAAACACTGGTTCCCAACGCGGGACTGACGGCATTCACGCCCTCAAACTATTACATCCGCCTGCGCGAGCTGATGCATTATGTCCATCCGGGAGCGATGCGGATCGGCACGGCGGCGAGCGATCCGGCGTTTCATGTCCTCGCTTTTTCGCAGGGCGGCAAAGTGACCACGGTCATCGAGAACACTTCGGGTTCGACGCAAACGGTCAATTTGAGCGGGTTGCCACCCGGCAGTTACGGAATTTCGCAGGCACAATCCGGCGCGACTTCTTTCAAAGAGTATGGCATCCACACGGTGGCGGCCGACGGCACATTGACAGTGACAAATGTGACCGGCAACTCATCCATCACGACGGTGTATCCGTATGCCGGCACAAACCAGCCGCCGACGATCGAGGTCTGGGGCGCGAGCCCGGGATTTCTGGTCGCGCCCACGAATACGGCGACGGTTTCAGTCATCGCCAACGACGCCGAACTCGCCGCGCTGACCTATCGCTGGTCCGTGACCAACCAGCCAGCGGGGGCGAACGCCGTGTTTGCCAATTCAAACGCCGCCACCACGGCCGTCAGCGGGTTGACCGCGGCCGGAACCTATGTTTTCAACGTGAACGTGAGCGACGGGGTGAACGTTTCATCGAAGCAGGTGTATCTGGTCGCGTACGATTCCACGCCGCCGCCGGTGCTCGGCCAGACGGGGTTCCGGATTAACGCGCCTTACGGGCTGGTCTTCGGGGATCCCAGCGGCACGACGCATGCGAACATCGAACTGCCGACGTCATCCGCCACGTTGCAGGCGGGGATATCGGACCTGGCGAACAGCGATTTTACCGGGCGCGGCACGTGGAGCATCGTCAGCCAGCCGGCCGGGGCGAACGCGGGATTGAGCGGCGGCACGGTCTATATTTTTGTCAGCATCCGCGCCAACGTGACGAACATGGTCGTGCCGGGTGATTATGTTTTCCAGGTCAATGTGACCAATCCCGGCCATCCCGACCTCACCGCCCAAATCATCTGCACGGTCAATGCCGCAAGCTCCGCACCCGTCGTCAGCTCCATCACGGCTGCGCCAACCGGTGTGACGCTGCCGGTAAACTCGCTCCAGCTTTCGGCGATGACCAGCGGCTCGACGAACCAGCCATTGCGCCATTGGTGGGCGGTGAAAACGGTTCCCGTGGGCGCGAAACCGTTGTTTGATCATCAGGGCGCGACCAATACCACCGTCGGCAACTTGAACCTGCCCGGCAACTATACTTTTACGTTGCGCGTTTTTGACGACCTGCACATGACGACCCAGGACAAGACGATCACCGTGAGCGCCGCGCCGGGCGCGCCGGTCATCACCAGTGCGGCGGCGGCGTCGGTCATCGCCGGCGCGCCATTCGCTTACACCATCACGGCCAGCGGCAGTCCGGCCGGTTTCGGCGCGATCAATCTGCCGCCGGGATTGACGTACACCAACGGGGTGATTTCCGGCGCGCCGTCGATCGTGGGGACTTACAACATTCAGATCAGTGCCACCAATGCGAGCGGTGCCGGCTATGGGAACCTTGCCTTGACGGTCAAATTGCCGCTGCCGACGATCACCAGTTCTGCGACGGCGGACGGTTTGGTGAACGTGGCTTTCAATTACACGATCCAGGCCACCGGCGTGGCGACCAGTTTCAGCGCGACCGGCCTGCCTCCTCCGCTGGTGTTAAATTCCCTCACCGGCGCGATCACCGGCACGCCGACAAACGCCGGCATTTCCAACGTGATAATCACCGCCAGCAATTCCACCGGTCCGACCACCAACTTGTTGACCATCGTCATCTACAGCAGCACCGCACCCGTGCCGGTGGTCACGAGCGCGCTGACGGCAACGGGAAGCCTGTCAGCCAGCTTCAATTACACAATCACCGCCACAAATTATCCGACCAGTTTCTTCGCGATCGGCCTGCCGCTGGGGCTTTCTTTTGATCCCGCCAGCGGGCGTATTTTCGGGATACCCGCCGTGACCGGCAATTTTCCAATCACGCTTCGCGCCATCAACAACGGTGGAACCGGCAGTACCAACCTCGCGCTGACCATCAATCCCGAGCCGGCGCCGAGGATCGATTCGGTGGCGATGCAAAACGGATTTGCCATGTCATTCTTGACGTTGACGAACCGGCATTACGCCGTCGAATGGATTTCAAATCTGGTGAGTGCCAACTGGGTGGCGTTGACCAATGGAATGACCGGCAACGCGGCAACCCAAACCGTGACCGACCCGGCAACGAATTTGCCCGCCCGCTTTTACCACCTCAAAGTCACAACGCCATAAATCTGCCCGGTTCAGACGGCAAGCTTGTAGCCGACGCCGTGGATGGTAAGCAGATGTTTGGGCTCGCCGCCGTTGTCGCCGAGTTTTTTGCGGAGCTGGACGATGACCTGGTCCAAGGTGCGCGTAGTGCCGTAGTAGTTGTAGCCCCAGACTTCGTTCAGCAGCTTGTCGCGGGACAGCACTTCGCCGGCATGCGCATGGAAGACCTGGAGCAGTTTCACTTCCTTGGCCGTGAGTTCCTCCACTGCCCTGCCCCGCTTGAGCTGGAAGGTTTTCGGATCAATGATCGCCTCGCCGATCTTGAAGGGCTTTTCGTCCAGAGCCTGATTGGAGACCGGGCCTCCACCAATCCGGCGAAGCAAGGCCTGGATACGGGCGAGCAATTCGCGAACGCCGAAGGGTTTGGTGACGTAATCATCCGCGCCGAGGTCGAGGCCAATGACCTTGTCGATCTCCTGGCCTTTGGCGGTGAGCATGAGGATGGGCGTGGAAATCTTTTTTGTGCGGAGCGCCTTGCAGATGTCGTATCCGCTGGCACCGGGAAGCATGACATCCAGCACGATGAGCGTGGGCTGCATTTTGGTGACGGCGGCGACCGCCTCGTCACCACGGTTGCAGGAGGAGGTCTCGTAACCCTCGCTTTTCAAGACCTCCTCCAAACCCAGCAGGATGTGCGGGTCATCTTCGACGATTAAAATCTTGGTTTTCATGATATTTAACCACGGATGGACACGGATAAACACAGATTACGGAGCGCGGGTCTGTGACCCGCAGGAATTCCGATAACCCCGTTCGCGTTAAAATAATTCACAGCGTGGCCACGAAGCGAAGGTCCTGCGGGTCGCAGACCCGCGCTCCGCCGCCTGAAGGCGGAACTCCAACCCGACTTATGCTGATTTTGATTCATAAATGCGTCAGGATGATTTGATCGGTAGCCGCAGCACGAAGCAGCTGCCGCCGGCGTCGCGGGATTCGTACGCCACGTCGCCGCCGTGGGCGCGGGCGATCTGGCGGGCGATGGTCAGCCCCAGGCCGGAACCCTGGATGCCGCTCGCGAGGGAATCATGGGCGCGGTAAAATTTCTCGAACACCTTTTCCTCGCTGCCGCGCGGCACACCGGGGCCGCGGTCCAGCACCTTGATTTCAGCGTGGGGCAGCGGCGATTGCTTCAGCGCCAATTGCAGACCGATTTCCTTGCCGCCGTTGGAATATTTTTCAGCATTCGACAGCAGATTGACGATGATTTGCGACAGCGCATCGGCATCGCCCTGGACGGAAACCGGAGCGGAGGGCAGTTCGCAATCGAGCTTGAAACCGTTCGCCTCCAGATGCGGGCGGAAGGTTTCAGCGGTCGAGCGGACCACTTCGGTAAGGTCGCAGGTTGAGAAATTGTATTTCTTCTCGCCGCTTTCCATCCGGGAGAAATCGAGGACGTTGTTGATGAGGCGGGTGAGCCGCGCGGCCTCGGCGGTGATGATGTTCAGGTAGGAACGTTGCTTGGCCTCGTCGGTGACCCGTCCGTCGGCGAGCAGTTCCGAGAACATGCGGATGGAGGTCAGCGGCGTTTTCAGCTCGTGCGAGACGTTGCTTACGAAATCGGTCTTTTGCCGGGCCAGGGTCAATTCCAAGTTCAGGTTACGGATGATGAGCCAGCTGCCGAGGATGATGGCCAGCACCAGCACGGCGATGAGCAGGCCGATGACCAGATTGGCGTAGCAAACGGTGCGCGTGAGCGAGGTCGGGTCGACGAGGTAGGCGGCGACCTCCCAATGCGGGAGGGCATCGCCAATCTCGGTGGCGGCGAAAGGCCGCTTCCAGTTCGCATGAAAATTTTGCCGGGAAAAAACCACGGGTTTGGCATTGTCATCGAGCAACACGAGGCATATCTGATCGCGCAATTCGGGGTCCGCCTGGACGATATCGCGGAGACCGTCCACGACGCGGGTCAGGTTCAATTGCGCACCAAAAATCAGGTCGGGGTCGCGATTGAGCCGGTGCCAGAACATCAGGTTGAGCTTGTTCTGGAGAAACCGGGCAAGCATCCCGTCCGTGCCGCTGCCGATAAGCTGGTTGAACTCCCCTTCCGCCGGGATCACGCGCGACAGGTTTTTCTGATCTTCATCCGCCGCATCCTTGGCCATCACTTGAAAGGACTCGTTTTGAGGGGTGACTTTGCGGGCCTTCGCCTTCGAGTTGTAGACGCCTGGCACCGGCGACTGGCTGGCTGCACTGCGCGCAAATGATGGCGCCGGCTGGTCGGGCTGGACTTTGTCAGTGTCAGCACGGGTCCTGGCCATGGCGTTGTCCGGTTCAAGTTTCTCGGCCGCCGGGGCGGCGGCGTTGGCAACCGCCAGCGACTGCTGCACCTGCTTCTGGCTGCTCCCGCCAAAATTATTATACCCATAACCGCGCGCGCCACCGTTTCCGCCA
Source organism: Candidatus Acidiferrales bacterium (assembly GCA_035482455.1). Classification (GTDB taxonomy): domain Bacteria; phylum Verrucomicrobiota; class Verrucomicrobiia; order Limisphaerales; family UBA11358; genus UBA11358. The sequence goes on from DATHQS010000250.1 coordinate 5,305, forward strand.
CCGTTGCTGGTGATCGCGGTGTCCGGCGTGTTATTTGCAACCGTGTTGATGTTGCCGTAGACCTCGGCGGATTCACGATTGCCCAGGAATGCGCCATTATCCGAATAAAAACTTTTCGCTTCGTCCCGGGCATTGGCGGGCAGGGACAGGATTTTCCCGGAGCGCGTGACGCAGAAGCCGACCTCGGCGAGCGGCCAGTGCTGGCGGATTTCGCTGTCAAATTGGGCACCGACGGAGCGGGCATCCCGGTCGCCGACGATGGTTTCAACTTGTGCGCTGAATTCCTGTTGCTGTTGCGAGAGGTAATCGGAGATGTTCTGCGCGAGGGCATCCGTCACCCGCTGGTAAAGGAGCGACTGCTGGCGTTCCAGGAGGAACTGCTGGTCACGGAGCGAGCGCACCGCCAGCCACGCGAGCACGAGGCTGGGCACGAGCACGGCCAACACAAAGACCAGGGCAACTTTTCGCATGGCAGGTTTTTATCATCCGCATTTTGGCCGCGCGCGTCCAGCGGCCAGTTGGGGTTACTCAAACTTTGACGGCGCGGTTTCCTGCGCACTTTCGTACAGAAGCCGGTAGCCCAATTCGAAAGCATTGGTGGATTGGTCATGCACGTAGGCGAGGCGCAAGGCCGGTTCGGCAAAACGTCCGAGCGCCTTGATCTCATGTACCGCCGCAGTTCGTCCACCGGCGTCACCGGCGGCGGCCCGCGTCAAGTTGCCGGACAACTCCAAGGCGGTCCTCGGGGTGATGATCTCAGCGCGCCCCACCATGACGCGCACAAGCTTGAGCGGCTTCGGGTTCAGGGTCATCGGCAGCGTCTCATCCGTCCAGGCGCGCGGCAGAATGTAAAGGACGCGGTCGCCTTCCTCGGCGAACCAGGAGTCCTTCCAGGTGTTGACCATGGCGGCGGCTTCGGCCTTGAACAAGCCGGCGTCCATGAGCGCAGCCTGCACCTGGGGAAAGATTTCCGATTGGAATTTTTCCAGCGGAACAAAGTCCGCGGGCTGCAGGCGCGGGCACGAAACGGAATCCCCGGCCGCAAGCCTTGGCAAGGTGGCAAACGCGGCGGTTTTTCCGTGTCCGGCATCGTGCACGCTGATCAAGAACAGATGGGCCAGATCGCCCGTGCCGGAGTTGTTGGCAGTCACGGCACCGCCGGCATCCATGCTGACACGCAACGGGGTTTTGAAACTGCCTGCGCCACGGTAAAAGATAAATTTGTCCACTTCGCTGACCCGGTTGGTCGGTCCGGCAAAGTCCACCTGCACAATGTCGCTGCCAGTTTCGCGCGCGGCAAAGTAATGGCTGCCTGATTTATCCTGCGGCAGCACGTATATATCGGCCGAATTTATTGCGGGCGCCACGAGCCGCAAATCCTTCCACACCGCCCGGCTCTCGCCGAGCGTGGAGTCGCAGGCGACATTTGTATTGACCGGCAAAGACGGCCCGATCTGCGTGGCTTGCGGATACCATTCGGTGATAAATCCTTTTGGAAAATCAACGCCGACATCCACCTTCATATCCTGATGGGAGTAAAAGTAGATCACGGGTGTTTCCATCCTTTGCAGGGTCACCATGCCGCCTTTGCCAATCCGTACGGCCGTCATAGGCTCGCGATTGAGCCCGGGCCGGTTCCAGTTGTAGACAAAGCCGGGCAGTTCGGCAGTTTGCAGCGGACGCCACGGCAACAGTTCCCCATCACCACCTTGAACCGAGGTGAAGGTGCCCCATTCATGCACAAGGTAACCGTTCTGGGCAAACACCGGTGACAGCGGGTCCGATGCAGCCATGATCAAACCGGACAGGCAGATGAGCTTTTTCATAGGCGACCCTGAGTTGGACATGATTTTGACAGTTTTGGCAAGGATTCGCTCATTTTGAATTACGCGTGCCCCAGGACTGCGACTGCATCATCTTGCGCGAACCGCTGCCGTATTGCCCCTCGTCCAAGTCACGATAGAAGTTGGTGACGTTGGCCGTCTCCGCCCTGATCTGCACCTGCATGGCGGCGGGGGCAGCCGCATAGGCCCGGCTGAGCGAATCATTTTGCGCGGCGAGTATCTGCGCCGCCTGTTTGTAATTGCCCGCGTCCGCCTGCGCGATGGCCTCGTCCTTGGCGACGGCGGTGAGCACCAGCTCTTTCTCCGCCACAACCGCGCCGTTGACGGATTTGTCAGAGTCGGACCGGTCGTCAGTGAACCGGACCTTGGCCTGGTCATCAGCCGTTTCCACCGTGCCACCGTTAAGTTCATCGGTGTAGCTGACCTTGACGCGGGCGATCTCCGGCTGGTCGCCGTTCACCCGGCAGCGCAGGAGGAGGTAGCGGGTTTGGCCGGCGGTGAACTGGCTCAGGTTCACGCTAGCCCGCTGGCTCTCGAACGTTTCCGGGCGGCCGATGAAGCCGAGCGGCGTGACGCCATCCGGACAGATGATCTCGATGCGCACATCGCGCGCGGCGACCTCCAGCATTTCGCCCAGTTCCTTCGCAAAAATCGCGGGCAGCTTTTCCGTGTCCTTGACGTAGTAATAATTTGCATCGCTCGACTCGGCGAGCGCGGCCATGAGATCTTCATTGTAGTCGTCACCGACGCCGATGGTGGTGACGGAGATGCCGCGCCCGGCAAGTTCACTGCCCAGACGTCGCAACTGGCGGGGTGTGCTGGGACCGACGTTGGCCAAGCCGTCCGAGAGCAGAATGACCCGGTTGATGCGTTTGTTGGAAAGATATTCCTCGATCTGGTCCGCGCCGAGTTTCACACCGGCGTACAAGGCGGTGCTGCCATCGGCCCGAATGCCTTCAATCTTTTCCTTCAAGGCATCCTTGTCCGTGACCTTTTGCGCGGGCACAAGCACCCGGGCCTCGTCACTAAAAATAACGATTGAAAAGACATCGTTGGGGGTAAGCCGGTCAACGAGTTGCATCGCCGCCTGCTTGGTCTTTTCCAGCTTGGCGCCGGTCATGGAGCCGGATTTGTCCAGTACCACGGCGAGGTTCAGCGGTGTGCGATGAGATTTTTTCTTCCCGGTGACGGCCGAGAGGTCGATCTTGACCACGACCTCCTGGGGCAATCCTTTTAGGACGACCTCGCGGTCCGGCAGGAGTTTCAGTTGCAGAGTTTCTTCAGCGAACAGGTTTGCGAAGCAGGCCGTCGCCAGACCAAGGGTGAGCAGTATTTTTTTCATGCCCCCACTTTGCCGCAGGGCCAGACGCAAGTTGTCAGGGTGGCGTGAAAGGTTTGTAAAAGAATTGTAAAATGGCGGCCAAAACAGTTTTGCAATTTCAGCAGCCAACAGCCAATCTTCGGACATGTCGCAGCCGCTCGCGCTGGTTTTTTACGAACGCCTGATGCCCGGCAGCCAGTTGGTGAACTGGCTGCAGGACCTTAATTACCGCGTGCTGGCCGTCAACAACGCCGCCCTGTTGGCCGCGACCGCCAAACGCGAGAAGCCCCTGGTGCTGCTGGCGGACCTGAAATCGCGGGCAGATGTGCGGACAGCCATCGAAAAAATCAAAGCCGACCCGGAGACGGCGCATGTGCCGGTGATCGCCTTCGCGCCGGACGATGATGCGGAAATGCTTGCCACAGCGAAACTTGCAGGAGCCGACCTCACCACCGGAGAATCCGCCCTAGGCAGCCACCTGCCGCAATTGTTAGAGCAGGCCCTGCATTTGGAGTGAACAACTTTCCCTTGACGCAGGGATAAATCCTTTTCATAGTCGGCCTTGCAACAACCGAGGCATGAGTATTTGGGCAAATTGATGTTTCACGGACATGGCTGTACCAGCCGTGTCCGTTTCTATTTTCCCCGGCCTCGAAAATCAGGAGCAGTTATGGCCAGCGGCAAAGTTAAGTGGTTTGACAATAAAAAGGGGTTTGGCTTCATCGCCCAGAGCGGCGGGCAGGACGTTTTCGTGCATCATACGTCCATTGCCGGGGGAGGCTTTAAAACCCTGAACGAAGGAGAAGAGGTCTCCTTCGACGTCATCCCCAGCGACAAAGGTCTGAAAGCCCAAAACGTCCAACGTTTGAGTCCGTCGTAGCGCGAGCTCCGCCGGATTTTTGTTTGTTCCGCCCAGCGGAAGTTTTTCGTTCGCCAGCAAGGAACGTGACGGGTATTTTCACCTCATGCTGGAACCAAACACGCCACCGATCACGAGCCTTTATGTGCACGTGCCGTTTTGCGCGCACAAGTGCGAGTACTGCGCGTTCTATTCCGAGGCGTCCTCCGGCGAACTGATCAACCGCTACGTTGGCGCACTGGTGCGCGAACTGGAGATCACCGCGCACGACCTGAAACCAAAAACAATCTTCTTCGGCGGCGGCACGCCATCGCTTCTCAACCTGCGGCAATGGGAAACCATTTTGCGGACGATGGAGCGGCTGAACCTGCTGGGCGCGGAGGAATTCACGGTGGAAAGCAACCCGGCCACCGTCTCCGCCGACAAATCCAAGCTGCTGCGCGATTTTGGCGTGAACCGCATCTCGATGGGCGTGCAATCGCTCGACGAGAAGCTGCTTGACCGCCTGGGCCGCATCCATTCGCGCGAACAGGTCTTCAAATCGTTCGACATCCTGCGGAAGGCAGGCTTTGATAACGTGAACCTCGACCTGATGTTCGCCATCCCGACGCAGACAATGGAGACCTGGCGCGAGACGCTGAACGAGATCATTGCCATGCAGAGCGAACACCTTTCGAGCTACGAGGTGATCTATGAGGACGACACGCCATTGTTCCACCAGTTGCAGGCGGGTGAATTTTCCGTGGATGAGGAACTGGCCTGCGCGATGTATGAGGAGCTGATCGCGCGTTCGGATGCCGCCGGTTTTCATCAATACGAGATCGCGAATTTTGCGCGGGACGCAAAGGCCGGCCGGCCGGCGGGTCACCCGGCCATCCCTTCGCTGGCTTGCAAACATAACGTGAATTACTGGCGCGGCGGCTGGTATCACGGGCTTGGCCCGAGCGCGACGGGTTATGTGCGCGGGGTGCGGACCAAGAACTGGGCGAACACGCCGCTATATTGCGACCAACTGGAAAAAGGAAAGCGCGCAATCGAATCCAGCGAGGAACTGGCGCCGCTGAAACGCGCGGGCGAAACGGCGGCGTTCGGTTTGCGGATGAATGCCGGGTGGCCATTCGCGGATTTTCAGCGGACGACGGATTTTGACCTGCGCCAGGAATGGGGTACCGAGATGAACCAGCTCACAGAACGCGGCTGGGGTAAAATTTCCGACGACGCTTTCCGGCTGACGCATGACGGCTTGCGCTTTGCTGACGCGGCGGCGGAGATGTTCTTGCGGTAAGGTCAGAACGCGGACGGGCCGGCCACGCTCCGTTCAAACCGGCAGGCGCACGGTAAAAGTGCTGCCGCGTTGGATGATGCTGGTCACCTCGATCGAGCCTCCGTGGGCCTCCACGATCGCCTTGCAGATGGAGAGGCCGAGGCCGGAGTTGCCGGCGGAACGGGATTCATCGGCCGAGAAAAAACGTTCAAACACATGCGGCAGGTCGCCGATGGCAATCCCCTGCCCGGTATCCGACACGATCAGCACCGCCGTGACACCTTCGCGGCGGGTGGTGATCCGGATCTCACCATCCTCGTAGTTATAGTTGATGGCGTTGGTCAAAAGATTGGTGACGACCTGGGCGATCCGGCCGGGGTCGCAAAATATTTCCACATCCTCAGGGTTGCAATGGATCTGCACCCGCGCCTCGGCGGCGAGGGCGCGGACGAACTTCACGGAATCCTGAACGATGACCGCCAGGTTGGTTTTTTCGCGGCGCAACATTTCCTGGCCGGCATCGAGCCGGGCAAGTTCGAGCAGCGACTCGGTGAGCCGGCGCATTTTCTGGGCGGCATCGAGGCTCGCGGCCAGGGCTTCGCGGTAGTCCTCCGGGCTGCGCTCGCGGGCCAGGGTGGTTTGCGCCTCGGAAATCAGCACCGTGATGGGCGTGCGCAATTCGTGGGACGCATCGGAGGTAAACTGGCGTTGCTGGGAAAACGAGGTTTCCAGCCGGGCGAATGTGGAATTCAACACTGCGGCCAGCCGGCCCAGTTCGCTTTCCGTCTCGGGAACATTGATGCGCTGGGACAGGTCGCCGGAAGCGATCTTCAAGGCCGCGGCGCTGATCTTTTCCAGGGGACGCAACGCACGGACCAGCAGCCACCAAGCGGCGGCCAGCACCAGGCCGAGCACCCCGGCGCCGCCCAGAAAGACCAGCCTGGCAAAACGGCCGGCCTCGTCATATTCCGCATCGACGACATGCCCAACGAGCACGCAATCGCCGCGCTCAGTGACGTGGTAAGCTTCACGGAGCATTTGGCGGACGCGGATGTACGTGCCGGGATCCTTGTCGGCAACATGCGGGTGGGTCACGCCATCGGGCGAGTTGGCGGACTGTTTGAAGGCTTCCGTCTCGCCATGCAGCCAGATGACAAAATAGAAGCTGTTGGTGTTTCGGGTGCCGAACAACCGGACAATGTCCGGCGGCAGTTGCAAGGTGCCGGCGACCGACTGGTCCGGCGGCGGTGGTGGCGGCCGGTTGGTATCATCCACTGGCGGCGGAGCGGGATTGCCTTCAGGTTGAATCTCGGGCGGCAATGGCGCATACAGCGCCGCGCTCATCGTCGCCACCCGGGCCTCC
>DATHQS010000251.1:0-3202 GCA_035482455.1 Candidatus Acidiferrales bacterium
GGTCGAGGCGGTGGTAAAATTGAGGTAAACGGTCGGCGCAGAGAGGTCGTTCGTGCGAATCGAAGGGGTGATGGCGGTGACATAGGTGCCGTTGAGGTAGACCTTGATCGGAGCCATGGTGCCGTAGGCGGAGGGGGCGTCGCCGCCGTTGTGAAACGTGAGCAGGGAATGGTTTCCGGCACCCAGACCGATGATGGTCATCTGGATCTGTCCGCCGGCATTGTTGTCCCCGGGGGCCACGGTGACACCGTCGCTCACCAGTTGCCATCCGGGAGTGGTGGTACCAAGGCCGTAGTATGTGTAGGTGAGACCCGTACCGCCCGCGCTCTGCGCCGCCGCCGTCATGGCCAAGGATACCGTGACGGTGGAAATGGTGGAGTCAGTATTGGTGAAGGGGAAACTTTCGGTGATCGGCGCCGTTCCGGTGCTGGAGGTGCCGCCGCTGCTCGCGGTGGTCCATTGGATGTAGCCGGTGGCCGTCGTGCTCAGACTATTTTTGCCGTCGCGATTGATGTCCACCTTCAGTTGGCCTGCATTTCCATTACAAATAAGGGATACCAACAGGCACAACAGAAGACACTTTGATTTCAGGGATTTCATGGACTCCTGAAAAATAACACAGCATTGGGGACACGAACCCTCTAAATTCTGCAAAATTGCTTGAGAAAACTGCCGCCAAATCACTGGCCGGCGCGGGGCAACCAAACGGACATCTCGGAAGGCCCGCGGTTCTGCCAGACGGAATAAGGGATGAACTTGGTGGAAATGCTTTTGAACGATTCCGGCTGTATCTCGCGATAGAGTTTCCCATTCCAATCCTCCCCTGCCCGCGCCAAAACCTTTCCGTCGAGCACCACCACACCCCCAAGCAACCGATGATCAAAACGTGCCATCAAATTGATGTCGTTAGGTATCCGCACGTCGGAAATCTTCACCCCGGCAGGCAGATCCGGCGACTCCAGACAATAGACCACCGGTCCGCGCTGGATGGCCACCTGGTTCAAGTCCTCTTCCACCAGCGGATTCGCCTCCATCAACCGTGCTGGCATAGGCAAATCCACGTCGATGAAATCGCCCGGCTGCCAGACCCGGCGGATTTCAGCATAGCGCGGAGTGCCGGTTTCCGCCCCACTGAGCTCAGGCTGATCGTTCACACGCACGCTTGCGCCGTCCGCCCAGCCGGGAATTCGCAGCTTGAGCGCAAATTCTTTTTTACCACAAGCCTCGATCTTGATCCGCACATGGCCGCTCCATGGGTAATCTGTCTCCTGCGACAATTTGATTTTTTCTCCGGCCAGTTCCGTGGTCAATGCGTTGCCGCCATAGAGGTTCACCCAGATGGTGTCAGCCGATTTCGAGTAGGCATAGCCGGCCGACTCAGCGATGGTGCGGACGAGATTGGGCGGACAGCAAAACGAACTCACGAACGGCACGCGCTGCCGCGACCAGCGCAGCGCCACGGGCATCGGCTCCGTCACTCGCAACGGATTGGTGTAAAAGAAATTCGTCCCGTCGAGCGCCACCCCCGAAAGCACGCTGTTGTACAGTTCCAGTTCGACGACATCCATGTACTTCGCCTCGCCGGTGGCCAGAAACAGGCGCCAATTCCACAGCGCATTGCCGATGTTCGCGCAGGTCTCGTTGTGCGCCGTGGTGTTCGGCAATTGATAATCCCGGCCATAAGACTGATGGACCCGTGAGATGTTCTTTTGATCCCTTGAGCCGTCCGGCGATGCCCCGTCGTAAAGGGCGCCGCAGCCGCCGGTGATGTACATCTTCTCGGTGACCACGTTCGTCCAGATTCTTCCCAGCGGCTGCCAGAGGTTCGTATCGCCCGTTTCCAGATACAGGTCCGCCGCCCCGGCATAAAGATAATTAGCCCGGACGGCATGGCCTTCCGCTTCCACCTGGTTATCGAACGGAATGCGGTCCTGATTATCACTGCCGCCATCTTTGACCAGATCGCGCATGGCGAGCCAGCGCTTTGCCAGGGCCAGATACCGCGGCTCGCCAGTGGCGCGGTACAATTCCACGATGCCCATGTAATGCGAGGGACAGACATTTTGCAGCGCCAGCTCGGGCGTGGGTTTCTCGAAAACGCCATCCAGATAATCCGCCGCCTTGCGCGCGATGGTGAGAAAATTTGTTTTGCCGGTGACGCGATAATGGATGCTCGCCGCGGTGAGCAACTGGCCCATGTTATACACTTCCCAGTTATTCCGGTCATGGAGCGGCGCGACGGTCGAATTCGTCTCGCGCTGATGCAACTGCACCCAGGTGTCGATATAGCCATTGGTGGCCTGCGCCTTGGCGATGACAGCGATGATTTCATCCAACTTTTTTTGCAGCGCGGCGTCATTCGTCACCGCCAGAGTCGCGCTGGCACCTTCGAGAAACTTGTAAAAGTCGCCGTCGTTGAACGACGCGCCGTGCGGTTTTCCTTCGACCATTCCGGCCAGAATTTCGAAGTTGTAGTAGAACTGGCTGTAATTTGTGCCCTGCATCAGCCGCGCCATGCCGGGCACCATCCGCGTACGGCACATCTCAAACCGATCCGCCCAGAAACCCTCCGTCCATTTCACCTCATCCAGGCCGACCGGCTGGACCACGGCATGCGGACTCGCGGTGGTATCGACAATTTCTGAACCCCGGGCCAAGAGTGATAAAGCCGTGGCGATGACCGCCAAAATGAATGTTGTTGCCGTTCTCATGGTTGTGCCCCAACGATATGCGCATCGCGCTTTTCGAGTTGGACGGACTGCGGGACGACGCCAAGGATAACAAAGCTGCCTTTACCGATCAGTTCGAGTTTTTGCCGGCCGGCATCGAAACGAAAGGCATGGACGTTTAGGCCCGGACAACCGGAGATCGCCGCCGCGTTTTCAATCACCGTATCCACGCCGCCGCGTTCATCCGCCTGCGCGGCGAACTCCAGCTTGGGCACCTGCAACCATGCCTTTTGATTGCTGTTAAAATAGCCGACCAGCACCTGCACCGACTCTGACACTTCAAATTCAACGGGCGCCAAACCCTTTTTAGCCGATTCGTGCGCAAAGCGAATCCCGGTCAGACCCTTTAATTCCGGGGCGAGGTCACGGATCACAAAATCCCGGTCCGTGAAAGCCTTTGCGCCAATTTCCACCTGGTACGTTTCTGCGTTGGTTGAAATCAATCTGAACTGCGCCGCCGGCCATGGCTTGAT